>NZ_LMCU01000001.1:337574-675149 GCF_001424905.1 Leifsonia sp. Root112D2 | reverse complement strand
ATGGCGAGGACGTGCAAGACGGCGAATTGAGTGGAGGTTAGGCCGTTCTGCAGTTCGCGGCTCCAGAGGGCGGTGGCCCGCGCCTGGCTCACTCGGAGCAGATGCCCGACCAGATCACGAACTTGGAACGCCTCTGGCGCCGGGTTCGCGACGATCCCACTCACTCTATCTCCCACAGCTGATCGTTGACATCCTATCGGGGATAGGATATCATCAGTGTACGGACGATCTGTCGAGGCCTCATCCGCCTCAGATCTCACGATTGGTTTTTCAATGAAGAAAGGTCAAATGCAAGAGATGTCTCGTTTTCGCAGCATGAAGGTGACCGGCGCAATCATGGCCGTCGCTGTCGCCACTGTCCTGGCGGGTTGCTCATCGCAACCCGCTCCCGCTCCCACCGATACTGGCAGCGGGGCCGCTTCGGGGCCCTACGCCTCAGAAGTCGCCACGGCGAAGAAGCTCATTCCAGAACTCGACGCCGACATCGTGAAGAAGGCGTGCGATGAGAAGCAGCTGACTCTGTACACGCTCATCTTCCGCAACGATCTCAACCCCTTGGTCCAGAAATTCCAGGATGCCTTCCCCTGCATCACGATTCAGAAGACCGCCCTAAGCGGCGGCGCGTCAGCCGAGCGCTTCGCCACCGAGGCTCGTGCTGGCACGGTCGGAGCCGACATCTGGATGAACAGCAGTCCGGCCGCCGCGGACAGCTATGCCAAGGAAGGTCTTCTGACGAGCTGGACGCCGCCGAACGTGAAGCGCATCATTCCCGCGCAGTTCAAGGATTCCAAGTACTGGTGGTCAGTGGGTACCGTCACCATAGGCATTGCCTGGAATAAGGACGCGGTGGGTCCGGCGATGGACAAGAAGCTGTCCTCGATCACCACATGGGACCAGCTGGCGGTCGCTGGTCTCAAGGGAAAGTCCGGCATGGCCAATGTCCGGGCAGGAGGTACCACACAGCTGCCCTACTTCTATATGGAACAGAGGTATGGAAAGTCGAGTCTCGAGAAGCTGGACTCCACTTTGCAGCCGACGATCTTCTCCGGCGTTGCCGCCCTGTCAGCCCAGTTGGCATCAGGCGCCATCGCTTACGCACCGTTGACCGGAGGAGGCACGTTGATCGCCGACACCTGGACCGCGGGAGCGCCCGTGCGTTGGCGCTCTCTTGAGCCCGGGCTCGCAGTGCCGTTCTTCGAGACGATCGCCAAGACGGCTCCGCATCTGAACGCCGCCAAGCTGTTCGTCGCGTGGTCGTTGTCCCAGCAGGGTCAGCAGAGTTGGAACTCTGATGTCGGACTCACCCCGGTGAACCCCGCGATCAAGGACTTGCGGACCTACGCAAAAGAGTCTTGGTTCAAGGAGCCGTCGTTGAAGTCATACTTCGTCCCCGACTGGACCAAGATCAACGACGACCTACCTCAGCTGACGAGCGACTTCGACAGCATCTTCGGATAGTCGGACGCGGCGAGCGAGCCAGGAGAGACGATGTCTGCCCCCATTTCCCCCCTGGGACCCATGGCCGGTGTGATCCCCGGTGCTCGCTCGTCGCGGGGTCGGTCGCGTGCGACCGATGCCGACTGGTTGAACCGCGTACTGGTGGTGATCGTCGGCGCAATCGTTCTGATCCCCACCGGGACCCTCGTGGTCGGCGCCTTTTCCAGCCAACCGCCGCGGGCACCGGGCCAGTCGTTCACGTTGATGAACGTCGGGCGCGCGTTCACGACGCCCGAATATCTGGCGGCCCTGGGCAACAGCGTCCTGATCGGAGCGCTGACCGGCGTCTTCAGCGTGGTCATCGGCACCGCCATCGCATTCGCCGTCGGCCGCATGCGATTGCGCTTCTCGCGATTCTGGGAGAACATCGTCATCCTTCCGGTTTACGTGGCGCCGCTCACGATGGCGCTGAGCGCGGAAGCGCTATTCGCGCCCCGAGTCGGCTTTATCAACGTTCTCCTGCCGAACACCTCCTTCTTCGACATCTTCGGTCTTCCCGGAATCGTGTGGGTTCTCACGGTCACCTTTTCGGGCATCGTCTTCCTTTACATGATCGGGCCGGTGCGCAATCTCAACGCGGAACTCGAAGAAGCCGGCGCCGTCCTGGGAGGCAGTCGCTGGAACATACTGCGACGCGTGTCGATCCCTCTGCTGGCGCCCTCGATCCTGTCGACGTTCATCGTGGTCTTCCTCCTGGGTGCGGAGGACTTCTCGGTGCCCGGGCTGCTAGGACAGGGTGCGGGTTTTCATACGCTGCCGACCGAGATCTACTACCTCGTGACTTACCAGCCGTCCAGCCCGAACCTCGCGGCGGCGCTCGGTCTGACCCTCTTGCTCATCGCGGTCATTGGCATTGCCATCTATCGCAGGCTCTCGAGAAATGCGCTCCGTTACGTGACCATCGCAGGTAAGTACCGTGCCTCGCGCACCTTCGAGCCTCGTCGGTTCCGATGGTTGCCCGAGGTGCTCATCGCGCTCTGGCTCGTCGTTGCGATCCTGCTGCCCGTCGGGGGACTGGTCTTCGGGTCGTTCCTGAAGTTTGTCACCCCGCACATCACCGCATCGTCGTTCACGCTGGCCAACTACCAGCGGATCTTCAGTGGGACCGGTCCCCAGCCACTCCTCAACACGTTGATCCTCGCCCTGCTCGCGGCGACCATCGTCGCCTTCCTCGGTGCACTGATCAGCTACGGTCTGCGTTACGGGCGGACGCGTTCACGCGGGGTTCTCGACTACCTGTCGATCCTCACCCTCGGCATTCCCGGGGCCGCGCTGGCGGTGGGAATCCTCTGGGCTTATGTCGGACTTCCCGCGGGGATATGGGGCTCCATCTGGGTGCTCTTGATCGCTTACGTCACCCGCGCAATCGTCCATGGGGTACGGGCGACAACCAACTCCCTCCGGCAGACTTCACCGCAACTCGACGAGGCAGCTCGCCTTCTGGGTGCTGGCCTTGCTAGGCGCATGCGCACCATTCAGTTCCCCCTAATGAGCGCGGGGATGCGTTCGGCGTGGGTCTTGGTATTCATCTACGCCGTCAACGAGGTGACCGCCTCGGTGCTCCTGGCCACCCAGAACTCCGAAACGGTAGCCGTGAAGATCTTCAACGCCGTGCAGATGAGCGGGCCGATCCAGGCATTCGCGTACGCAGTCATTCAAGGGCTCATTGTGGGGCTCGCGCTGCTGCTCTTCAACCGCATATTGGGTGCAGGGGACAGACGGAGGGGACGGCTCGGATGACCGGCAACACGGGCCTCGTGGTCACCCAGCTGACCAAGAACTTCGGAGACGAGCCCGCCGTGCGCGGCATCAGCTTAACGGTGGAGACCGGGCAGATCGTCGCTCTCCTCGGGCCGAGCGGGTGCGGCAAGACCACGACCCTGCGAAGCATAGCCGGGCTCGAGACCCCGACCAGCGGCACGATCACCCTCGATGATGACGTCATCTTCTCGGGCGACGGTATCGACGTCAGTCCGGAGCGGCGGGGCATCGGCTTGGTCTTCCAGTCTTATGCGCTCTGGCCGCACATGACGGTATTCGAGAACGTCGCCTACGGCCTCCGCGTGGCGCGCGTCTCCCGTGCCGAATTGCGGTCCCGCGTGCAGGAGGCTCTGGAGAGCGTGCAGTTGCAGGCTCTCCGAGATCGCTACCCTTCCACGCTGAGTGGTGGTCAGCAGCAGCGCGTCGCCTTGGCTCGGAGTCTTGTCATGCGGCCCAAGCTCTTGCTCTTCGACGAACCGCTGAGCAACCTCGACATGAAGCTGCGTGAGTCGATGCGACAGGAGCTTCGGCAGGCGATGAAACAGACCGGGCTCACCTGTGTCTATGTCACCCACGATCAGCAAGAGGCGATGGCGATCGCTGACCGGATGATCGTGCTCCGTGACGGGGCGATCGCGCAGGAGGGAATGCCTGCTGAGATCTACGCCCGCCCGGGGAACACCTTCGTGGCGTCGTTCGTCGGCTCCGCCAATCTCCTGCGCGGCGAAGTGGCGGTCGGTGGGCGCAGCGTCCGAGTGTTGGATGCGATCACTCTCGAGCTCGACGATCCTGCGCCGGCCGGCGCCGGCACCGTGGTGATCCGTCCGGAGTGGATCCGCGCGGCGCGCGACGCCGATCGTAGGAATCGCATCAGGGCGCGCGTCGCCGATGTGACATTCCTCGGCAACATCACCTTCTACGACCTCGATGCGGCCGGCACCTCGCTGCGCATGCAGTCGACGTCGTTCGACCACCGTCCCGGCGACGAGCTGGACGTGGAGATACCACCGGAGCTCATCCGGGTCGTTCCGATTGAAGAGGAGGTCAGCTGATGGCGAGAGTCGCCATGGTTGTTGGGCAGTATCCGGGAATGGAGCGGGAGAGACGCGAGCGCGTGATCATGTCGTACGCCGGGCCGGGATTGGAGATCGGGATCACATCGGTTCCGGTCACGCCGTACACCCACTTGACTCGGGCAGAGGTGGACAGCCTCGGCGCCGTCTTCATCGATGCGTTCCGTCAGGCGGAGGCCGAGGGATATGACGCGGTTGTGCCGCTCGGAACGCTTGACCTGGGGGTGTGGGGCGGCAAGTCGGCAGTGGGGATCCCCGTGGTCGGTCCGACCGAAGCCATGCTTCACATGGCCGCCATGGTCGGCGACGCGTTCGGTCTGATCACCTATGGTCCCCAGGCGTCCCTGGTCCGGGCGCTCCTCGCGCGCTATGGCATGTCGGACAAAGTGCTCGGCATCCGTACCAGCGGGTATGACCTGCCCGACATCGCGGCCAATGAGACCTCGATGATCGATTCATTTTTGACAGCCGGCCGTGAGCTCGTCGAGCTCGGAGCCGACGTCATCCTGCCGATGGGGATCAGCCAGTGCCCGGTGCACATCTCGCCGGAGGAGGTCTCTCGAGAACTCGGAGTGCCAGTCGTCGAAGGCTTCGGCGCGCCGCTCCGACTGGCCGCCGCGATGGCTGACCTCAGGATCGTGATCGGCGACCATGCCCGCCAGCAGCCTGTTTTCCGATCCGACAAAACGGGAGTTTCCTCATGACTGATCCGATCTTTGAGACGATCCGCATCGATCGTGAGGGACTGACCAGCATCCTGACCTTGAACCGACCCGAGAAGCGCAATGCGATGAGTCCGCAACTGCACATCGACATGACCGAGGCGCTCGAGTATCTGCGCTACGACGACGCGACTCGTGTGCTCGTCATCACCGGGACGGGTGAGTCGTTCTGCGCCGGGATGGACCTGAAGGAGTTCTTCCTCGAGCTCCGGGACGACCCCAACGAGTACGAGCGGATCACCCGGCTCGCCGTGGACTGGCGGGGTCGTACCCTGCGCTACTTTCCGAAGCCGACGATCGCAATGGTCAACGGGTATTGCTTCGGCGGCGCCTTCGCCATCGTCGAGTCCTGCGATATCGCGGTGGCGGCGTCGAGCGCGACCTTCGGCCTGTCGGAGATCAACTTCAATACGTTCCCCGGTGGTGCGGTGAGCAAGGCGCTCGCCAACCTGTTGCGACCGCGCGACGCCCTGATGCTGGCGCTCACCGGCCGTCCCTTCGATGGCGCCCACGCCGCGGAGATCGGCCTCGTCACCTATACGGTGCCCGATGAGGAGTTGCGTCAGAACGTGCTCGAGCTCGCCGCCGAGTTGGCAACGAAGAACTCGGAGGCGCTGCGCGCGACGAAGGAGGCCTACCGGTTCTCACTCAACATGCCGTGGGAGGAGGCGATGGCCTACTCGGAGGCGCGCGAGGCGACCGTGACGATCCGCACCAGCGATTCCTGGCGGGACGACGGCATCGGCGACTTCCTCAAGGGGGAGTACAAGCCGGGGTTGAACACGCGCGGTCGGGCATGACATGAGCGCCGCAACCCGTCAGCTGACAATGTGGTCCGCGCTTGAGGAAGCGCTGGACAACCAGGTCGGAGCGACCTACACAATCGACGATCATGCACTCACTCTCGTCGACGTGCACCGACGTGCAGAGGTGTTGGCCGAGCGGCTGCGAACTGTCGGGGTCGGCTCGGGAGATCGTGTACTGATCGCAGCGGGTGCGCGGGCCGAGTGGGTCGCACTGTTCTTCGCGGTGCTGCGACTCGGCGCGATTATCGTGCCGCTCAACACCCGCGAGCGCGCCGACGGTCTCCGGCACGTGATCGGGAAGTCCGCTCCTGGATTCGTCGTCACCGTGGATCCCGAGGACCCGCTCGACGGTGCCGTCGGATGGCAGGTCCTGGAGTTGGCCGGCGTTCAGGACGATCAAGGTATCCGCCTCAACGAGGGATCTCTGCGGATTCATCGACGCGCCGGCGACGCGGGGGCGAGGACGGCTTCGACGACAGGCGAGCAGCCTGCCATCGTCCTGTTCACCTCCGGCAGCACGGGGCGGCCGAAAGGCGCGGTGTTGCGTCAAAGCCCGGCGCTGCGCGCCGCCGCAACGACTTACAGCAGCTTGGAGTTGGAGTCGCAGGACGTGATGTTCAGTCCGCTGCCTTTCCATCATGCCGGCGGTCTGTTCACGGCGCTGCTCGTCCCTCTGGTTGCAGGGGCGTCGAGCGTGGTGCAGTCCCGTTTCGAAGCAAAGACGGCGGTCGCGATGATGAAGCACTATGTCTGCACGGCGACCATCGCGCACCAACCGCACTGGGTCGAGTACATGCAAACGGGTCTCCCCCGGAGCATCGTCAAGGCGCTGACGCTGGCTCCTCCGGTGACGAACGCGCAGGTCGAGAAGCAACTGGGTGTGCGATTGATCTCGCCTTACGGCATGACCGAAACGCATCTCTCGGGGACGGTCGCACGATTGAGTGATGACGCTGACATCCGCCTGAATACCGTCGGTTCGCCCATGCCGAATGTCGAGATGACGGTCGTT
Source organism: Leifsonia sp. Root112D2 (assembly GCF_001424905.1). Taxonomy (NCBI): domain Bacteria; kingdom Bacillati; phylum Actinomycetota; class Actinomycetes; order Micrococcales; family Microbacteriaceae; genus Leifsonia; species Leifsonia sp. Root112D2. The sequence continues at coordinate 668,278 of NZ_LMCU01000001.1, read as the reverse complement.
GATGTCGAAACCGGCGAGCCGGTCGCGCGAGGCGCCGTGGGCGAAGTGCTGCTGGGCGGTGATTGCATCATGAACGGCTACCTCGACGAGCCGGAGCTCACGCGCGACGCGATCGACCCGCGGGGCCGCTATCGAACCGGCGACCTCGGTTTCGTCGACGAGCGCGGCTGTCTGCGCCTGGTCGGCCGGCGCAAGGAGATCGTGCGCGTCGGAGGCGAGAACGTATCGCCGGCCGAGGTCGAGGACACGCTGCTGCGGCATCCAGGCATCGCCCAGGCCGTGGTCGTCGGCCGGCCCGATCCACGACTAGGCGAGGTCTGCGTTGCCGTCATCCAGGCGACTGATCCGGCGCTCGCCGCTGACGATGTCTTCGCCTGGTGCGTCGAGCGCCTCGCCCGCTTCAAGGTGCCCCGAGAGGTGCGCTTCGTGACGAGTTGGCCGATGAGCGGTCCGGGCAAGATCGCGCGCGCCGAGGTGCGCGACCAGGTGGTAGGGAGTGTGACTTCATGACCGAAAGTTCCCTTGACGAAGGCGTACGGATCGTGGAGGGCGTCGGCGGCCGGTTGTCCCGCGGCAAGTCGGCCGCCTACCGCGGCGTCATCTCGCGGGTGGAGGCCCGCGCCGTCCCCTACCTGGCCCGCTATATGGTGGCGACCGACCTGGTCTACCTCATGGCCGCGAGCGACGCTGGCTCGCCGGACACCCCGCAGAGGCGCGAGCTTCTCGCGGTACTGGTGGATCTGCTGCCCGACGGTGGAGAGCTGATAACCACCGGCCTCGACCTCGATTTGCTCACCTTGCGCGAAGCGTGGCTGATCGATCGGGTCGGTCCGGATGTGGCCGGCCATTTGCACCTGGGCCGCAACCGCACCGAGAGCCTCAAGCAATATCTGCCACGACTGTTCTTCCGCGAACTCCTCGCGCAGCAGCGCGTCGCACTGCTGCGCCTGATCACGACGTTGCGCCGGCTCGGAGAGGAGCACCGAGACGTCCCGATGCCCGTGTACCACCACCTGCAGCACGCGATGGTGTCGACTCTTGGGGAGTACCTCCTCTCCTGGGCCACCAATCTGGTGCCGCATGTCGAGCGGCTCGACCAGGTCGACCATCGTCTCGACCTCGCTCCCTCGATCAACAACGAGAGACCCGAACTGAAGCGCTTGGCCGACGGGGTGTGGCCGCGACTCGGCTTCACGCGCGTTGCGCGCCTGCGTCACCAGCAGCACGCGACCGAGGATCAGTTCTTCGAGCCGATGTTCGCGCTCGAGGCAACGAGTGTGGCGATCGCACGACTGGCGGAAGACCTGCGGCTGTGGATGACGTCCGAGTTCGACCTCTTTGCCCTCGACGACAGTGATGCAGCAGGAAGCTCGGGCTTGCCCCAGAAGAAGAATCCGTTCGGCTTCCAGGCCATCATCGGAGGAGCGTCGGTAGGTGCTGGCCGACTCGCGGCGCAGCTGACGACGAGCATCGCCCCATCCGAAGGCCTGGAGTCGGCGTTCCAGGCGGCGAGCTTGTATGAAGCAGCGACGGACGCCGTGTCCCACACCGTCTTCATCGAAGAGGTCCTCGACTCGGGGCGATTCAACCTCGACGAGCTCGAGCGCAAGGCGTATTGGGGCGAAGCCTTGATGAGCGAGGCGTGCGACATGTTGGTCTTCGAACAGAATGTTCCGTTCCGGATGGCGCACCACGAGCTCGGCGCCCTGGTTCGCGCTCGGCTGGAGGGGGGAGATGTCCCGGACGTCGTCGCCGCGCTCGAAGGTCGGTTGGGAAGGAGCCTGGACCTCACCACCGATGATGTGGTGGCGGTACTCGATTCGCACCGCATTCCCGATTTCAATTGGCAGCGTGCCAGCGTAACTCGGGCGCTGATCGAACTCGACGAGTTTCTCGCCGGGCAGTCGGATTCCGCCGTCGTCTCCGAAGCGATCGCGGCGATCGAGGCCGAGGCCCGCCGACGAGTGGCCGGATGAGCACCTTCGGCGGCCTGCATGCCTTTCACGTGCGCTTAGGGCGGGCCTGGTGATGTCCGCTCCGGAAGTTCTGCACAGAGGAATTATGTGTGGTCCGCTCTTGAACCCTGCGACGATACTCGTTGGCGGGCCGCCTTGATGGTCGCACGCCAGTATTGCGCCCGTCCGACAACGAAGCCGCTCCAGGTGCTGCGGCCCATCGCGGACGACGCCCCATGTCGCATGAAGGAGTGAACACGATGACCGAAAAGCTCGAGGACGCCATCCAGCGTGCCGGGGGTCCGCTCCCGTTGCTGCGCAACTGGTCGGCGCGAGCTCACACCCTGCCGATCGTGGCTGAGCACACGAGTTGGCAGGAGGAGCAGCACGCGTGGAAGGTCGCCTGTGTCCTGATGGACCAGTCGCACCACATGACCGATCTCTTCCTGGAGGGTCCGGACGCGCTGAAGCTCCTGTCCGGCCTGGGTACGAACAGTTTCAAGAACTTCGGCCCGGGCAAGGCGAAGCAGTTCATCGTCGCGGACTACTACGGCCGCTACATCGGCGATGTCATCCTGTTCGCCCTACCCGACGGCGGCTTCGATCTCGTCGGTCGCGAGATCGTCATGGATTGGGTGCAGTATCACGTGGAGATCGGCAACTACGACGTCACGGTCACCCGCGATGACAACACCGCCGTGCGCGAGCCGGGCAAGCCCCCGGTGCTCTACCGCTACGAGGTCCAGGGCCCGAACGCCGGCCCGCTGATTAGAAAGGTCCTCGGCGGCGAACTGCCGGATGTGAAGTTCTTCAACATGGCCGGGTTCTCCATCGGCGGACACCATGTGCATGCGCTGCGGCACGGCATGGCCGGTCAGCCCGGCTACGAGCTCTTCGGACCGTGGGTCGAGGGCGAGGACGTCCGGAACGCGATCGTCGCCGCCGGAGACGAGTTCGGCCTCAAGCACGTCGGCGCCAAGGCGTACTCCACCGCCAACCTGGAGTCCGGCTGGATCCCCCCGACGCTCCCCGGCATCTTCTCGGGTGAGAAGAACAAGGGATTCCGCGAGTGGGTCACGACCGCGACGCTTGGTGCGCTCGGCGGCAGCCTGAACCACGACGAGATCGAGGAGTACTACCTCACCCCCTACGATCTCGGGTATGGCCACTACGTGGTCTTCGACCACGACTTCGTCGGCCGTGAGGCGCTCAAGAAGATCCAGGACGGCGGCCCGAACGCCAAGGTCTCGCTGGTCTGGAACTCGGACGACGTGACCGCGGTCTTCGGCTCGCTCTACCAGCTGGGCGAATCCGCCAAGATCATCAACATCCCCAAGGCGCGCTATGCGCTGTATCAGAAGGACGCGGTGCTCAAGGACGGCAAGCTCGTCGGACAGTCACTCGATTGCGGGTACATCTCGAACGAGAAGCTGATGATCTCGCTGGCCTCGATCGACAAGTCGCTGAGCGAGCCCGGCACCGAGGTGACCGTTCTGTGGGGCGAGAACCCGCGTTCGCAGAAGAGCGGAATCGAGCCGCACAAGCAGGTCGAAATCCGTGCCACCGTGGCACCAGCGCCGTTCGAGCGCTACGCTCGCGGCGAGTACCGCGACCAGAAGTAACCTTTCTCGCGAACATCGCCATCCGGAAAACAGAAACACAGGAAAGGCCTCATGTCCCGTCTCCAGCTCAGTTTCGCTTGTTGGGACTACGACCGCGTTCGTGCCCTGCAGGACGGCCGCGTGCGCCCGGAGGGGATCGATCTCAACTTTCTGCCCTTGCGAGTGGAGGAGACCTTCTTCCGGGCATTGCGCGGACATGAGTTCGATGTGTGTGAGCTCAGCCTGTCGTCGTACCTGTTGACGCTGAATGCCGAACACCCGCCGTTCATCGCCATTCCGGTGTTCCCGTCGCGTTTCTTCCGGCACCAGTCGATCTACGTCAACACCGACAAGATCGGTTCGCCTGTCGAGTTGGTCGGGAAACGCGTCGGGACGCCGGAGTTCCAGATGACGGCGGGCGTCTGGCAGCGGGGGCTCCTCGCCGACGAGTACGGTGTGCCGGTCGACAGCGTCGAGTATGTCACCGGCGTGCTCAACGGGGCCGGCAAGCGCGAGGAGAAAATCCCGCTCGACCTGCCTCCCGAGATCCGCGTGAGCACCGTCCCCGAGGGGGCGAACCTGTCGGAGATGCTCGCTTCGGGTGAGATCGACGCGATCTACACCGCACCGGCTCCGGACTCCTACGGCACCTCGCCGAAGGTTCAGCATCTCTTCCCCGACTTCGTGTCGGTCGAGAAGGAGTACTACCAGCGCACCAAGATCTTTCCGATCATGCATGTGGTCGCGCTCAAGCGGAGCCTCTACGAGGCCAATCCGTGGATCGCGCGATCGCTCATGAAGGCGTTCGACGAGTCGCTGCAACTGGCCTACTCCGATCTGGCTCAGCGTTCGGCCCTCAAGGTCATGCTGCCGTGGCTCCAGGAGCACCTGAGTGAGACCATAGATGCTCTCGGCAGCGGCTACTGGGACTACGGCATTGAGCGCAACCGCCACGTGCTCGAGACCTTCGCCCATTACTCCCACATGCAGGGGCTCTCGAAGACCCTGCATTCCCCGGAGGACATGTTCGCCTTCGGAGCGGATGAAAGCTTCCTGGTCTGAGCCATGAAGGCGTCTCCCGGCCGGCATCGCTAGGTTCTAGCTCATGGCCATCCCCGCGCAACGGCGCAAGCCGGCATACGCCCTCAACTCCGTCGACAACGCTCTTCGGCTGCTCCAGATGCTCCGCGATCGCGGGGAGTTGCGCGGCAAAGAGGCGGCCGCCGAGTTGGGGTTGTCGCCGTCGACCGTGCACCGGTTGATGTCGATGCTGGTGTTCCGGGGTTTCGCAGCACAGGACGAATCGCGCAGCTACCGGCCCGGACCTTCGATCGGCGTCGGCGCCGTGTCGGCCCGCTACACTAAGCACCTCATCCATTGCGCGCGCCCTCACCTTGAGCGGCTCCGCGACGAGATCGAGGAGAGCAGCTATCTGATTGCCCTCTTCGGCACCTCGATCCGGTTCTTGATGAGTGCCGAGGCGGACTACCCGACGCACGCCGGCGATCGCGACGGTTTCGTGCTGCCGGCGCACAGCTCGGCGGGCGGTCGCGCAATCCTGGCCAACAAGTCGCCCAACGATGTGGTCGACGTGTTCCTCAGCGGTGGCGGCCCGCAACTGAGCCTGCCGGAGCTGGAACGGCTGCAGGCAGAGCTGCGCGGCGTCCGGACCCGCGGCTATGCGTTAAGCGTCGAGGAGGCGGAGCTCGGAATCGCCAGTATCGCCGTGCCGATCCGTATCGAGAACCTGCAGCCGGCCGCGGCTGTCTCGATCGCCGGCCCTGTCTCCCGCCTGCGCAAGCTCAGTGATCCAGCCATGCTCGCACGGCTGGGCCGTACCCGTGCCCTGATCGAGGCCGAGATGCGGGTGCGATCGGATGCTGGAGAATTCACTCCGATGGCGGTGGAGCCGTCCGATACGCTCAGCCACGAGGTCTGAGCAGCGGCCTAGCCTCGATCCCGGGATACGAGCGAGACTGAACAGCCCGTCATTCCGGTCGTCATTCTGCATTGGTGCATGCCTCAATAGCTGGACAGCTCCGCGTCGGTCTTATGTAATCACTTATATAGATCGACGGAGGCGCCATGGCTATCAAATCAATCGACGTCGACCAAGACCAACCCAAGCAAGCCAAACAGCTGACCGGGACCTCCTCGAATCGCGAGACTGTTGATCTTGCGCTCCGCACCCTGATCGCCGTTCGCCGTCAACCCTCCACCATTGAGCGGATCATCTCTCGCCGCTTCGAGCCCGGCCAGATTGACGCTCCAACGATGCCGTAGTCTGAACTCCGATCAGGACTTCGGGTACGTCGAGAACGCCACGCATGGCGCCGTTCGCCAGGAATACATCGCGACGTAAGCGCTGTGCCGCGCCGGTCCGTCTGGCCTGCGCCAAGGCGAAGGGGGCGTGACGCTCGAGAGCGGCGAGCCGTTCGTCGACCCATACGTCTACCCCGGCGCCACCGTGCTCAGGAACATCCCCGGCGACACTGCTCGTCGAGCTCGGGCGGAACTCCGTGGCAAGCCATCCGCGTAATGACGGCCATATCATCCGTTATATGCCATACTGGCGGACAGGATCTTCACTAATTTACCCTCGGAGGTGCCCCATGGTGGCAGAACTGCCTGCGGCGATCCTCCGATCCGCCCGCGAGATCGGGAAGGACTTCGCCGGTTGGCGGAAAATCCTCGGGCTCACCGCCGCCCAGGTCGCAGAGCGTGCCGACATTACAAGAGACACTCTTCGCAAGCTCGAGCACGGTGATCCGACCGTGAGCTTCCATGTGGTCCTGCGTGTGGCCCGCGCGCTTGGGCTCCTCGAGACGGTCACTAAAGCGTTGGACCCGCTGGACACCGATCTCGGCCGCGCCCGCGCGGACCTGCTCAACCGGCAGCGTGTCCGATGACACAGCACGAGGTTCGGTATGACGCTCTCGAGGTCCACGTCGACCTCGAGGAAGCGACCGTGCTTGCTGGTCGCGCGCAGTTCCATCGCACCCGCGGCCGGCTCACTGCCACGACCTTCCAGTACGACCGGTCCTACCTCGCTCACCCGGCCGCGTACGAGATCGACCCGGCTCTGCGTCTGGTCTCCGGCACCCAGCACACGCCGGGGCTACCCGGGGGGTTCGCGGATTCCGCGCCGGACCGCTGGGGGCGCAACCTTATCAAGAAGCGGGAACGAGGCCTTGCACGCCAGGAGTCGCGTCGGGCCCGCGAGCTCGATGATGTGGACTTCCTGACTGGCGTCGGGGACATCACCCGCCAGGGCGCGCTCCGGTTCCGCGCTGACGCTGATCCAGCTGCTGTGTTCCTGGATCCAGACCACGCCGTGCCTCGACTGATCCATCTTCCCGAACTCCTCCATGCCGCCGACACTGCACAGCCAGAGATACCAGCGATGGCAGCTACGAAGCAGTGAAGGCCCTCCTGGCCGCAGGAACCGGCTCACTCGGCGGGGCCCGACCGAAAGCGGTCGTGCTCGACGACGACGGACGCCAGCCAGCTCATCGCGAAGTTCCCGCACCACGAGGACGAATGGGATGTCATGGCTTGGGAGGCGACCGCACTGGACCTCGCAGCTTCAGCTGGGGTGCTTGTGCCGACGCACCGCCTGACACCCATCGATGACCGGCACCTGCTTCTCCTCCACCGATTCGATCGCGCTGTGACTTCTCCTGGTGCGGCAGCTGGCACAGCAAACCGCATCGGCTACATGAGCGCGATGACCCTGCTCGGGCATCGCGATGGAGACACAGCCGACTATGCCGACATCGCCGATCGTCTCGCCGAGGTGAGTGCGCAGCCGCGCGAGGACGCACACCAGCTGTTTCGCCGCGTCGCCGTCAGCGTCGGGCTGAACAACACCGACGACCACCTCCGCAACCACGGGTTCCTCCGCGGCCGCGGAGGATGGAAGTTCAGTCCCGCGTTCGACGTGAACCCAAACCCGGACGCCGACATGCGCCAGACCACGATCGCCGGCGCCGATACCCACGCCGACGAAACAGAGGGCCTCATGTAGCTCGCCCGGTCCTGCCGGCTCTCCGCAGCCGAGGCCCGGGCAGCACTCGAGCACGTCGCCGACGCGATCAGTCGGTGGCGAGAGGTCGCCGTCAGCAACGAGGTGCCCCCGTCACGACTCGCTCGGTTCGAAGACTCGTTCGCTGCTGGTCTCGAAACGCTTCGCGAAGCCTGAACGGCGCGAAGCATCGTCCTGCAGGCCCGTCGATCCGAGCATTGGCGCGCTTGGAACGACCACCTAAGTTGTCGCCTTGAATCCTTGATTCAGCGGATTGCCAAATAACTTGTCGCTCCGAGCAGGTCGCGAATTGTTCTCCCGTGAATGGGCGCGGGTGCCGCGGGAATCCTCTAAGAGTGCTGGCTCAGTGCCGCTATGAATCCTGCGGTGACGAGCGCGACGGTCAATCCAAGTGCGGCGTATCCGATCCATAGTGCCGCTACCGCAAGACCCCAGCCCTTCTCGTTTGTCTTTTTTAGCTGAGAGAGTGCCACATGCCCAAGAATGATCCCGGGGATCGCTCCGAAGAAGACGATAACGAACGCCACGATTGACAGCACGCTGGTCTTGTCCTGCAGCACAAGCTCACCACTCTCGATCGCCCGACCTCGTCGGCGCGAAGCTCGAACGACGAAAACTATCGGTAGGGCGACAGCTAGGACGATAAACAGCAAAATCGCTAACTGGTAGACCGAGATCACAGGGACTCCTCGTCGGGATGTTGGAAGCAGCGAGAAACGCGCCAACCGAAGCCTATGGGATGCCTAGCCGCCCAACTTCACCCCAGTTCGAGGCCCACAGGTGTCGCTAACGCTTGAAAACTGGACCGTTGCGAGCCATGAAAAGTGAACAGTCGACGGCCCGGTCAGTATCGTCGCAGACAGCGTCGAGGCGCACGGGTCAGTGCGTCGACACAAGAATCGCAAACACGGCCCAGAACACGACAGTCCCAACCACCCACGCATACCCGAGAACGAGACCGGCGGTGGAAAGGCCGGATCCTCGCTCACCTGTGCGCTTGATTTGAGATTTGGCGATGTGACCGAAGACGATCGCGAGGTAGCCACCGAAGATGCCAAAAATGAACGCGAGCACGGCGAGCGTGTTCGTGCGGTCAGTCTGCAGCGGCGCAGTGGCGCTCGGCAGGAAGTTGGGCTGTATGACGGGGATTGGCTGTCCGGGATTAGCCAGCTCGTAGGCGGCCTGCCAGTCTCGGATCGCCTGTGCGTTGACTTCGACTCGCGAGGCTTGCGCGGCCGTCATCGCCGCCGCGCGCCTCTCGGCAGCGCCATCACCTCGGCCGATAAGAAACGCGACCCAAGCAGCCACGGACGGAACAAGGACAAGGATGGCCCATCCAACGTCAACCCGTGGGCTGAGCGCGGCTCCGGCCGAAAGGATGAGGATCGGGAGGGCAGCGAAGGCGCGCCCCGGGCGCTGTCGGACGATGAGCCATCCAGACAGTGCCAATGCTTGTGCAATCACGCTGACGAAGAACAGCGCTGGCCGAAAGTCGATCATGTCAGCGACGAATGTGTACAGGGGCAGCGCGACGACTATCGCGCCAACAAGGAAAGCAAGAGCGCGAATTTTCACGGGCCGGGCGACTGCCGCGATTACCCAGCCTGCGATCAGCAAGAGCGCGGCAATCCAAAACGCAGCCAGCATCAACCCGCTGCCGCCGAGGTGAAACAGTTCCTGAGACCTGAAGATGGCGAAATAGCCTGCCGGTGCGAGTACCACTGCGATTCCGGTACTGATTTGAGTCGCCAGGAGGCGAGATGCGGATCGTGGAGCCGTTGCAGGCTCCACAGCGACGGTTTTCTCGGGTGCGGTCACTGAATGGTCCTCTGAGACGGGATGGGCCTGGCGAGCAGGATGGTTTAGCTTAGCGATTGCGGCGCTTTCTGGGGAACCATTGTGAGCGCCCCCAAAATGGGGTCATCGTCTGGCAACAGCGCTACGCGACCCGCGTTGAACGCGGTCCCCATGAACTTCCAAGACCGCCAGCCGGCCGTGCAACCCAATAGATGAATACAGCCGGAACGACCGTTAACAGAACAGACCCATTGATCGGCAGGACGGCCAATTTGAGGGGCAGGTCCATCGGGTCGTACCGTCGATCTCGGCGCAGTGCGCCACAATTGTGCAATGGTCAACCCGAATGGCTCTCGAATTGCGGCGGCCGCAACCGTCATTGTGCTGTTGTGCGCGCTGGTGAGCGGGTGCGCCCAAGAGCACGCCGACACAGGCACCGCGAGCGTGGCCGTGCACTCCGGTCAAGAGGTGAAGCTCGCGACTGAAGGCAACCGGCTGACTGTCGACATACCGGCGGCGTCCATCGCCGGGAGCGGAACCTTGACCGCGTTATCCGTCACCGACAGTGCGGGCGTCGAGGGCTGGAAGATCGCGCTCTCTGGCGAAGCAAAACTGGTTGGCCCTGCGACCCTGGGGTTCAAGCACGACTTCGCAAAGGGAGAGCCCGCCCCGCTGGTGACCTCCACCGAGGACGGCACAACGTTAACGGCAGCAGACGGTGTAATCGTTGAAGGAAACATCGCTGTCGTGACGACAACCCACTTCTCGACCTGGTTCACGATGTGGTGGAACGACGTGCTCGACAAGGCACGTGCCCGGATGGACAAGTTTTACGCAGGCACGGGGAAGGCGCCAAGCTGCACCGACGAGGCGAAGGCGAAACAGAAGGGATATAAGGTCACCTCGGATAGCGGCAGTCGTGTCTACTGGTGCCTCGGTCTCGACGGCTCCGGGGCGCCGCAATTGAAGGTGACGAACGCGCGCGGCTACTTCGTTGGCGCAGAGAGCTCGCCCGGCATCACTCCGCAGGAGTCGGGAGCGAACGATCTCATCGCGATCGTCTCGAACATCATCAAGGAACGCCCATCCCTTGCAGGGAACACGGTCACGCTGGTCGGACCCGGTGAGACCGTGCAGTACAAGATCACCGGATCGGGTCAGTCGGGAGTGCGGGTTCAACCATCGGTTCCCGGGTACCTCGTCACAGCGGCGCAGTACGCGGTCGACACCCTCGGGGAGGTACTCGGCCGCATGGGCAAGGGCGGGATGAAGAAGGGGGCGCTCGAGTCTCTGTTCGACTGGGAGTCGTGTCTCTCCGGCTACAGCAGCATGATGACCGCGAAGGTCGAGACCGCACGCCAGGCGACCACCTACTTCGATGACGCCGTGGGCACAACGCTCGGATGCATGGAAAAGGCGATCGGCAAGGCCGGACTAGGTTTCATCGGGACCACGATTGCCAGCGGCATCAGCTGGCTCGTCAGCGGCGTCCGCACGGCCATGAACGGCTTCGGTGCTGCGGCAGACACTGCGCTCAATCCCAGCGGCTACACGATCTACGTAACAGCGCCCACCACCATTGCGTCACCGGCGACCGCTCCACCAGTCGTCACGGCTCCAGCCGGCTTCCCCGCGGCTCTCTCCGGCACTTGGTGCACGAAGTCCGACCCTAACAACTGCTTTAGCGCGGCGGAACTTGTAGCGCAGCATCAAGGGGCGTTCGTTGCTGACACGTTTAAGCCAGATGCACTGGGTACGACCGGCTATGACATTTGCGTGGAACCAGACTCCAACAAGACATGCGATATGGCGGGCACCATGCTTATCGAATACTTCCCGGCCGGAGTTGCCTGGAACTGTGTCGCAGTGGAGGTGAAGCAGAAGGGCTGGCCCACATGCAACCCGGACTTCACCTCGGCACACATCACGTCCAAGGCTCGGATCGTCATTCTGCCAAACCACCAACAGGACTCGGTCTACCACGACACGGAACCGATGTACCGCCGGTGAGCCGCCAGCCCACGGTGGCGACCAAGGAGGCTGTTGTTTCCCGCGAGAAACTTGCTGGGCTGGCTTGGGCGAAACGGCCGGTGGCGATCGCGAAGGCGGTGATCGACTCACAGCCGAAGTGGCCCTGCGCGATCCGTACATCACCGCCGCTTTCGTCGGACTACTTCGCGCGAATTTTCGTGGTGGCCAGGACTTGGAGGTTATGTCTTGAGTTTTAGGCTGACGATCAACTGTCGGGCAACGTGCCTGTGGTGGATCCAAAGCCCCCGCGCACGCGGTAACGACCTTCTGGCCGGTGACGTCGCGCTGGTCGGATCCCGAGGTGGGGCCGGTACAACCACCGATCTGCCACACGGCTGAATCGGCCTGGGTTTCGTTCCTATTGGGAGCCTGGTCCGGCAAGATCCGGTTGGGCTGGTTCGAGGTCAGCGTAGTACGCCTGCTCGACTTCGAGCGGGGTGCGCATGTCGAGTTCGCCGTGAAGGCGCTGATTGTTCCACCACCACACGTATTCGAGGGTGGCGAGCTCGACCTGTTCGACTGTGCGCCACGGACCCTGCTGGCGGATCAACTCCGTCTTGTAAAGGTTGTTGATCGCCTCAGCGAGGGCGTTATCGTATGAGTCGCCGACGGTTCCCGTGGAGGGCACCGCTCCGAGTTCGACGATCCGGTCGGTGTAGACCATCGCCATGTAGTTCGATCCGTGGTCCGAGTGATGGGTGAGGCCGGTCAGGTCGCCGCCGGCGTCCCAGGCGGCCATATCGAGCGCTTGCAGCGGCAGGATCTCTGCCCGCAGGGTCGCTGCGACGTTCCAACCCACGATGCGGCGCGAGTAGACATCAGTGACGAACGCGACATACGCAACCCCTGACCACGTCGCGACATAGGTCACGTCGCAGACCCAGAGCCGCCGCGGACCCTCGGCGGTGAAGCGGCGGTTGACGAGGTCCTGCGGCCGCTGCAGCGCTGGGTCGGACTTCGTCGTGAACACCTTCTTCGACTTGCGCACCCCGCGAACACCGGCTTCTCGCATGAGTCGCTCGACCTGGTCTCGGCCGATCACCCATCCTTGCCTGCGCATCAAGGCATGCATCTTCCGGCGCCCATAGACGCCGTAGTTCTCCGCATGAAGGCGAGCGATCTCTGGCACCAGGAGATCGTCACGCAGCTGCCGCGCGGACGGCGTCCTGCCCGCAGCAGCACGATAGCCGCGTGAGGTCAGGAATCCTCTCACTGCCGGGCGAAGGACCTGGCAGATGAGCTCGACCCCGAAACGATCCCGGTGCTCAGTGATGAACCGGATCATCTCGTCGAGGGGCGGTCGAGCTCCTTCGCGAAAAATATGCTCGCGGCCTTCAAAATCTCGTTGGCCTTCCGCAGCTCAGCGTTTTCTCGCTGGAGACGCTTGATCTCCGCAACGGCTTCGGTCGTGACCCCGGGCTTCACACCGGCATCAACCTCGTAGCGCCGCTGCCACAGCCGCAACGTCTCCGGACTCATCCCCAGCAGGCCAGCCACGTGGCGAATCGCGCTCATCAGATTCGGGTGATCGCCCCGAGACTCCGCGAGCATCCGCAGCGCACGCTCACGCATCTCCGGCGAATATCTTCTGTTCATCGTGTTCCATCCTTACTTGAAGAACGGAACGAAACCCAGGCCGATTCAGTCGACCAGTTGCTTCCGCAGAAGCGGCGCCGCCAGACCCGGATCGGCCTTGTTGCCGGAGGGCTAGCTGCCTACTGGCCTCAGTTTCCTGAGCTCCTCCCGCAGTTGCAGGAGTCGAGCCGTTATGTCACCTCCCGGTTCAATGCCCTCGACGCCGAGGTAATCGACGCCGGCTTCGTCTCCGATGCGCAGGAGGCCAACATCGCAGCAGAGAAGCTGCGGGTCGCAGATTGCGATCTCATCGTCATCTTTCTCACCACCTACCTGACATCCTCGATGGTGTTGCCCATCGCGCAGCGCACCAAAACCCCGGTGCTGGTCATCGACCTGCAGCCGACCGAGGCGATGGATCACGCCAACTTCGATACCGGCAAATGGCTCGCATACTGCGGGCAGTGCCCGGTGCCGGAGGTTGCGAACGTGTTCAAGCGAGCCGGGATCCCGTTCCGTTCCGTCTCGGGCCACCTGAAACAGGAATCAGCGTGGACCCGGATCACCCAGTGGGTGCACGCAGCCGGAGTCCGCGCGACTCTGCGAAACGCCCGCCACGGCCTGATGGGTCACGTGTATCCGGGGATGCTGGATGTCTCCACCGACCTGACTCTCGTCTCGACCCAGTTCGGTTCCCACGTCGAAGTTCTCGAGTTCGATGACCTCCGCGTTCGGGTGGACAAAGTCACCGATGCCCAGGTTGCCGAGCGCGTCGCCCTGGCCCGGTCAGTATTCACCATCGACCCGTCCGTCAAGGAGGAAGACTTCACCTGGGGCGCCCGCGTTTCGGTTGGCCTTGACCGGATGGTGGATGACTTCGACCTCGACTCTGCCGCGTACTACCACCGCGGACTCGGCGGGGAACTGCACGAACGCCTCGGCGCCGGCATGATCCTCGGAGCTTCACTCCTCACCGCCCAGGGAATCCCGTTCGTCGGTGAATACGAGCTCCGCACCAGCCTTGCCCTGCTCGCCGCGCACACCATCGGCGCCGGTGGATCATTTACCGAGATCCAGGCCCTCAACTTCAACGACAACGTCGTAGAGATGGGCCACGACGGACCAGCTCACCTCGCCGTTTCCGAACGCGACCCGCTGCTGCGCGGCCTCGGCGTTTATCACGGCAAGCGCGGTTACGGCGTCTCGGTCGAGTTCGACGTGAAACGGGGCCCGGTCACCACCTTCGGCATCGGACAGGACCGCGATGGCAGCTTCGTGTTCATCACGAGTGAGGGTGTCGTGACCCCCGGCCCACTGCTGGCGATCGGCAACACGACATCCCGCGTTGGCTTCGGGGGCGATCCCGGCGAGTGGGTCGACGAATGGTCCCAGACCGGAATCGGCCATCACTGGGCCCTCTGCGTCGGGCATCGGGCCGCCGACATCCGCGCAGCTGCGTCCCTGCTCGGAATCGAACACCGCCACGTCGACATGAATCGGCTGGACCAATGGCGATGAGACACTTCTGCTTCCAGCTTCAGGTGAAGCCCGGGCATTTCGCTGCCTACCGGGCCGCGCACGCTGCGGTCTGGCCAGACATGCTCAAGGCACTTCAAGAGACCGGCTGGCACAACTACTCGATCTTCATGCGCGAGGACGGCCTGCTCATCGGCTACTTCGAGGCCGAAGACCTGCAAGCGAACCTCGACGGCATGGCAGCGACCGAGGTTAACGCTCGCTGGCAGGCATCGATGGCCGACCATTTCGTCGACCTCGACGTTCCCGTCGACCAGGCCTTCCAGTATCTCGACGAAGTATTCAACCTCGACGACCAGCTCGGGCAGTCGTAATCGCACGGCTCATGCAGTTCTTAGACTTCGAACTTCCCTTAGCCTCAATACCGTTCAGTTAAGGGGACTGCCCGGCAGAGTCACCCCGCAGCAGGCATGGGATGCGACACCGAAAGCCGACCCACCCCGGGCCAAGAACCAGCTGCGGCCCGTCGGCTGGGACGGCATCCGCCGCACCACGGTCGCCAGGAACGGAATCGTCCAGGTGCGGCAAACCCGGTTCCACGTCACCCGGCTTCTCGCCGGCCGAAGCGTCTATCTCGTCGAAACCGACCAACACCTGCTCGTCTTCGACGACCAGGGCACCGAGCTTATGAAATACCGGTGGCCCAGACCCGGAATCAAACAACTCGGCTCGGGACGGCCTCGGGGACGACAACCTCGGACTCTCTGAGTGTCAGGCATGTCCTGATGCAGAACTGTCAGGCATGTCCTGATGCAGAACTGTCAGGCATGTCCTGATGCAGAACTGTCAGGCATGTCCTGATACATCACAACATCACATGCAAATTGTGATGTCTCAAGACATCGGTAACAGTTCTGCCTCAGGACATAGGTAACACTTCATGTCTCAGGACATCGGTGACGCTCAGAAGGTTTTGCGTGGTCCGCGGGGTCCTTTCGGTCGGCCGCTGCCGACGTATTTGGTTCCGGGTTTCGGCCATTGGTGCTCGATGAGAAGGGTGCCCTGGTCGTCGAAGACCAACAGGGAGTCGTCTGCTTCGACGAGGTAGGCGAGGGTTCCGAAGAGGGTGCGGCTGACCTGGAAGCGGATCCCGCGGACGAAGACGGTTCCGTTGTCACGAATACGGGTCATCCGAACACCGTCCGGCAGGGCCGCAGCGGGCCTCGGCGTGGGGCGCGGTGGTTCAGCTTTCGGGGTCGCCGCCCAAGCCTGCGAGGGAGTGACCCGGCCTGGCAGCCCCTGGTGGGGGCGTTCGTGGTTATAGACCTGGTCGAACCGGTCGACCTGCTCCTGCAACTCCTCCAGGCTGGCTGCCATCGGTTGCTTGTCGAGGAACCGGAACAGGGTCTGGTGGAAGCGTTCGTTCTTGCCCTGCGTGGTCGGTTTATAGGGTTTGCCGGTGATGGGCTCAACCCCGAGCGAGGTGACATAGGCGACCAGCTGGCCGAGGACCCCGCGCCGGGAAGGGTTCAACGCGGCCCCGTTATCGACGTTGTGCCGACGTCGGCACAAGATCGATTATGCCGACCTGATGATTATGCCGACCTCGGCCCGGACGGCCCGGCTGGGCGGGGGTTCCGTGCTGGCCAGGTCGGCATAATCCTGCGGTTGGGTTGATGCTTCTTTCACCGATTGTCGGAGAAGGAGGTCAGGATGTCCAAGCCGAAGAGCAAAGTCATCACGGTGCAAGTGGTGGGCCCGTTGGAGCCATACGCGGGACAGCTGATGGGGGTGCTGGCTGTTCGTGGTTATGCGCCGTTGACGCGGGTGCCGCATTTGCAGGTGATGACTCACCTGAGTAAGTGGATGGCGGCGCGGCAACTCGCGGTGGCGGAACTGACAGCGGCGCAGGTTGATGAATACCTGGGCCAGCGGCGCAGGGGTGGCTATGTCGCGTTTTGCACCCGGACCAGTCTGGCACCGTTGCTGGAGGTACTCGCCTCAGCCGGCGCACCGCTTGACGAGCCAGATCCGCCGGTCTCGGCGGTCGACGCGCTGCTGGATGGTTACGCGCGGTTCTTGCTCCAAGAACGCGGGCTGGCGGCCTCGACGATTTCGGCCTACGCGCTTCGGTCTCGGCGATTCCTTCAGGGACACGGTCACGGCGCGGACCTGTCGGCGGTGGATACCGCGGCGGTGACCCACGCCGTGTTGGCTGAGGCCGACACGGTCTCGGCCGGTTCGGCGCAGTTCTTCGCGGTCGCGCTGCGGTCCTTCCTGCGTTATTGCTACCTGACTGGTGTGATCGATACCGATCTGTCCGCGGCGTCGTTGGCGGTGACCGGGCGGCGCCGGTCGGTCTTGCCGCAGGGCATCAGCACAACTGATGCTCGGGCGTTGCTGAAAGTGTGTGATCGGCACACCGCGGACGGGTGCCGTGACTACGCGGTCATCCTGCTACTGATGCGGTTGGGATTGCGTGCTTGCGAGGTCGCCGTGCTACGGCTGGAGGACATCGACTGGCGCACCGGGCAGGTCACAATCCACGGCAAGGGGAAACGGCTGGACGGGTTGCCGTTACCGGTCGAGGTCGGTGAGGCGATCGCCGCCTACCTGCGTCATGCCCGGCCGCCGGAGACGGCGCTGCGGGAGGTGTTTCTGCGCAGCATCGCCCCCAGGGCCGCACTGACACGCGAGGCGGTGGGATGCTTGGTGCGCCGGGCCAGTATCCGCGCCGGCTTGACCCCGCTCGGGCCGCACCGGCTGCGGCATGCGCTGGCCTGCGACATGGTCGCCGCCGGGGTGCCGTTGCAGCAGATCGGGCAGGTTCTTCGGCACGCCGATACCACCAGCACCAGCATTTACGCCCGTGTCGATGTTGAACGATTGCGCACCGTGGCGTCGCCCTGGCCGCTCGGGGGCACACGATGAACGCCGTACTGGCCGAGCACGTCGCTGACTACCTGCGGCTGCGCCGGGCGTTGGGGTTCAAACTGGCCCGCCCCGGTCAGGTGCTACCGCACTTCCTCGCCTACCTGGAGGCTATCGGCGCTCAGGCCGTTACCGTCGAGGCGGCGATCGCCTGGACACGGCTATCGGTCGGGGCGAGCCCGGTGACCTTGTCGCACCGGCTCGGCGCGGTGCGCGGGTTCGCCCGTTACCTTGCCACCATCGACCCGGCGACTCAGATCCCGCCGTGCGGGCTGTTCGGCAAGCAGCAACGCCACGTGCCCTACATCTACTCTGCCGAGCAAATCATCCGGCTGCTGGCCGCTACCGGGCAGTTGCGCCCGCAACTACGCGCGATCACCTACCAGACACTGTTCGGCCTGCTGGCGACCACCGGCATGCGGGTCGGTGAAGCGCTGGCCATGACCGTGCCGGACGTGGACCTGGGCACCGGCGTGTTGCTGTTGCGGCACGCTAAGTTCGACCGGGACCGGCTCGTGCCGTTACACCCGAGCGTCACCAGCGCACTGGCCGACTACATCTGCCACCGCGACCGGTTGGCCCCCACAGGGCGTGCGAACACGTTGTTCGTATCCGGCACCGGGGGTCCGGTGAGCACCAACATGGTGGATGTCGCCTTCGCATCTCTGCTCGCTCCAGCTGGCTTGCCGACCGCGCCCGGGAAACGGCCTCGTGTTCATGACCTCAGACACAGTTTCGTGGTGAACACTCTCATCGGCTGGCAACGCGACGGCGCCGATATCACCGGCCGTCTTCCCGTGCTGTCGACCTATCTGGGTCATGTCAGCCCAGCCAGTACCTACTGGTACTTCTCCGCAGTGCCGGAGTTGATGCAGTTGGCCGCTGCCGGCCTGGACCGTCGGTTCGGGGCCTGATCATGAGCGCCCTCGCGCCCCTGTTAGAAGCGTTCTTCACCGACCGGCTGATAGGCCAACGCGACGCCAGCCCTAACACGATCAGCGGCTACCGGGACACGTTCCGGCTGCTGCTTCGCTTCGCCGCCGAGCGCACCAGCAAAAAGCCCAGCGTGTTGGACATCGCCGATCTCGACGCACCGCTGATCGGCGCGTTCCTGACTCATCTCGAACACGAACGGGGCAACCGGGCTCGCACCCGCAACAACCGGCTCGCCGCGATCCATTCGCTGTTCAGCTACGCCGCGCTGCGACATCCGGAACACGCCGCAACGATCCAGCGGGTACTGGCGATCCCGGCCAAACGCTACGAGCGCCGACTGGTGACCTGGCTGACCGGGACCGAACTGGACGCGCTACTGGCCGCACCCGACCGGACCACCTGGGCCGGGCGACGCGACCACGCCATGCTGGTACTGGCCGGCCAGACCGGACTACGGATCTCCGAACTGACTGGGCTGACTATCGACGACGTTCACCTTCAAGCCGGCGCCTACGTGCACTGCCTCGGCAAAGGCCGCAAAGAACGCGCAACACCGCTGACACCCCACACCGTCGAAGTGTTGCGAGTCTGGTTACGCGAACGCGGCGGCACCGACACAGACCCGCTGTTTCCCACCCGCACTGGAAGCCGCCTGAGTCGCGACGCGGTCGAACACCGCCTGGCCCGTCACCTCAACGCCGCACGCATGACCTGTCCTTCTCTGAGGACCAAACACGTCGGGATGCACACGCTGCGTCACACAGCCGCGATGCGGCTGCTCGAATCAGGCACCGACGTCACGATCATCGCGCTCTGGCTCGGCCACGAGCAGCCCGCCACCACCACCCAGATCTACCTACACGCCGATATGAGTCAGAAACAAAAAGCGATCGCTCGCGTCGCCCCACCGGGCACGCCTCCCGGCCACTACCGGCCACCCGATCCCCTACTCGCCTTCCTGGAGGCCCTGTGATTATGCCGACCTGGCCAGCACGGAACCCCCGCCCAGCCGGGCCGTCCGGGCCGAGGTCGGCATAATCATCAGGTCGGCATAATCGCTGAGAAGCCGCTGCGGAACGCCGTGAGCCGCGATCCCTTTCGCGACGACCGCGATCGCACCAGCCGAGGTCTCACCCCAAGCAACATGGGTCGCGACGGCCAGGCGGGAGTGATCGTCGATGAGCTGGAAGATCACACATTTGCGTCCACCGGTGAGGACGTATTCGGTCCCGTCGAGCTGCCAGCATGCGTTCGGCGCCGGATAGACGAACCGCCGGTACGACGCTCGCGGTTTCTTCCTCGGCTCCACCCGCGCAACACCCGCCTCGCGGAAGATCCGCGCCAACGACGAGACCGCCGGGACCGGCTCCATGCCCAGCGATCGCATTTTCTCGTGAACGCTGATCGGGCCATGGTCCAAACCGGATTGCTCCAGCGCGGCACGAACCCCCACCGCCCGAGCCTTCACGTCGTCAGCGATGCGGTTCGGACTCAGCGCAGGGCGACGGCTGCGAGGCTCCAACGCTGCAGCCTGCCCTTCCAGCAGCGCGCGTTTTCGGATCGCGTAAAACGTCTTGCGAGACAGACCGTGCTCAAGACAGAAGACAGAAGGTCGTCACCGACCCGCGCGGCGCATCATCAGGCCACTGGGCGATCGCGAGACGGACACGAGGATCAACAGGTTCAACTGGGCTCATCCGTCAAACATCGACGAAGAACTGTCACCACGAAGAACCCCGGAACTGTCACCGATCTATTGAGGCAGAAGTGTCACCGATGTCTTGAGACATCACACATCACATGCAAATCATGCCCGGCCGCTTGGCCACATTTTGGCCACATTTGAACAAGAACGAGGATGATCGACGCGTGCCGCTGTGAGCCTAATGCCTTGAAAACACTGGGAAGTGTCGTCATTTTCCATAGTCTTGGTAGGTAAGTCGTGGGTTCGAATCCCACGCCCTCCGCGCAAGTTCGCCCCATTACCAACTCGAACGGAGCGTCGTGAGCCAATCCGATGCGCGTGCACGTCGAGGGCGGTCCACGATCGCCCGCCACGGGCGCTTGCGTAAGCGCGGCCCGGTGGGCACCATCGTGAAGGTACTCGCCTCCACGGTTGCCGTGGTTGTGGTGAGCTCGGTCGCCGTGGTCGGCTACGCGGCGTGGGATCTGTCGCGATCCGCCAAGCCGGTGATTCATCTCGTGGGGGAGAAGACATCAGGCCCGGTGCCCGACATTGGCACGTACCCCGGAGGCGTGAACCTGTTGCTCGCCGGCGTGGACACCCGCACGGGGCAGGGAGGGAACTACGGCAGCCTGGCCGACAGCTCCGGACCGGGAAACAACGATGTGACCATGTTGTTGCACGTCGCCGCCGACCATAAATCGGCAACCGTCGTCAGCTTTCCCCGAGACCTGATGGTGCCGATTCCTGAGTGTCCCGATGGACAGGGCGGCATGCTCTCGGCCCGCTCCAAGTCGCAGTTCAACACGACGCTCGCCGAGGGCGGTCTGGCGTGCACCGTGCTTGCCGTGCAGTCGCTTGTTGATGACGCCATCACGATTCCGTTCGCGGCCGACATCAAGTTCAACGGTGTCATCGCCATGGCAAATGCGGTCGGTGGTGTGCAGGTGTGCGTCGCTTCCCGTATCGATGACGATCTGGTCGATCCCGAGCTGCACATGGACCCGGGAACATACACGCTCAAGGGCGCCCAGGCGCTTTCTTTCCTTCGTACTCGAGAAGGGGTGGGTGACGGCAGCGATCTGGGCCGCATCAGCAACCAGCAGGTGTACCTTTCCGCACTGGTGCGTACGGTCAAAGATGGCGGAACGCTCACCAACCCCGCAAAGGTGTGGGGAGTAGCGAACGCGGCGCTGAAGAACATGGAGTTCTCGGCAAGCCTGAACAACCTCACCACGGTGTACCAGATCGCGATGCTGCTCAAAGACATCGATCTCGACAAGATGGTGTTTGTGCAGTATCCGGTCTTCGCTGACCCGGATGACAGCAACCGGGTCGTTCCGGACTACGACTCCGCAGCCGTGCTGTTCAACGCGCTGAAGAACGACCGGCCCATCCAGCTCGGTGGAACCGTGGGTCGCGGAGCCGTCGTCAGCACGAATGCGCCGACGGTGCCGGATGCTTCCGCCACGACCGCGCCTCCCACCGGCTCGACGACGAGCCCACCGAGCACGACGAGCACCTCGACGGCCGCACCGGACGGAACGGCCGTGACCCTTCCCGACAACATTCAGGGGCAGTCCGCGAGTACGACAACGTGTTCGAAGGGCAACTAGCAACGACGTCAGGCGGCGTGCGTGGGCCGGCCGAGTGCCGCTCAACTTGGGTTTTCGCGCAGGCCAGATATGATTGCTGTCGTGCATCTGCCAAGCGGATGCGCTGGAGACGTCGCATAGTCCGGCCTAGTGCACCACCCTGCTAAGGTGGAGTTCCCGTAAGGGAACCGAGAGTTCAAATCTCTCCGTCTCCGCTCCTCAATCGAAGACCGTTATCGATGTCTACGGTTAGGGCCTCCGGGCCAGGCCGTCGATGATCAAGGTGATGACGCTGTCGGCTTCGGCACGCCACTCGGGTCGGTCGTGAGCCGCGCCGATGCCGTGTAGGGCCATCATGACCGCTCCCGCTGGAACGTCGTCGCGCACGACACCCGCACCGACCCCATCGGCGACCAACTCGGCGATGGCCTGCTCCAGCTCGCGACCACCGCGCACCATCTGGTCGGGGGCTGCAGTCAGCAATGCGGCAAGCCTGCGCGCGAGAGTGTGATCGGCATCGACGTGGTCCACCCAGCGTCGGAGCATGGTTGTCAGTGCTTCCCCGGCGGGCAGGGCGTTCCGGAGTGTGCGGGCCAGTTCGCACAGCGTTGAGACCTCTGCCTCGTACACCGCGGCGGCGAGAGACTCCCTCGTCGGAAAGTGCCGATACAGCGTGCCAGTGCCGACACCGGCCAGATTGGCGAAATCATCGAAGCGAACGCTCTCATCGCCGGCGGCGAAGATCTCCCGGCCCTTGGAGATCAGGGCATCCCTGTTCCGACGAGCGTCCGCGCGCAGCGGCTTGCCTTCGACCATCATTCCTCGCTTTGACAATTGGAGATCGTCTCCATATTCTCGCTAATGGAGATTGTCTCCGTTTGAAATTATCATAGGTGGAGACTGACATGAAGATCCTGATGTTCGGCCGTGGCGTGATCGCGTCAGCGTACGGGTGGGCGCTCTCGCGTGCCGGAAACGAGGTCGATTTCTACGTGCGTCCGGGCCGTTCCGCGATGTACGGCGATTCGATCGACATCGATTTGCGCGATCTGCGCCGACGTCCGTGGGGCGAACGGGTCGTCGGGACCTGGCCGGTTCGCTACAGGGAGGAGCTGACATCCGACCACGACTACGAGCTCATCGTGGTGAGCGTGTCGCACCATCGCCTCGCCGAGGCTGCAGACTTCCTGGCCCCGCGCATTGGCAACGCGACGGTTCTGATCTTCGGCAACCTCTGGGCGGAACCTTTGGAGGCCGTCGCTCCCCTCCCGGCGGATCGGCTCGCATGGGGATTCCCCGGAGCCGGGGGCGGCTTTGGAAAAGATGACGTGCTGCGCGTGGGGCTCAGTCCGACCGTCGTATTCGGTACCCTGGGCCAGCCTCCGACTCCTCGCGAACAGGCGGTGCGGCGTGTGTTCCGGGGGGCAGGATTCTCGATCTCGGAACAATCGGACATCCGCGGTTGGTTGTGGATCCATTTCGCTTTCAACGCGGGGATGCACTCTCAGGGCGTGCGGCTGGGGTCGCTGTCGCACCTCATCGGTGCACCCAAAGATCTGCGCGACGCGTTGCTCGTGGCGCGCGAGATGCTTCCCGTCGTCCAGAAGCGAGGCATTGACCTCGATCGGCATCGCATGGCCGTTCTGCCATTCCGAATGCCGGCCGGCATGACAGCCGCGGTGATGTCATGGCTGATCAACCACATCAAGGCCCTGCGCACGAACCTGGAGGCGCAGTCTGATCCAACCGCCGAAGAGCCGCGTGCGATCTGTCGAGACGCCCTCGCCGACTCGCGCCGGTTCGGCGTACCGGTGCCACGCCTTGAGGCCGCAGAGAAATATTTCACTGCAGAGTAGGAGGCTGCCCGTTCGTGACGACCACCCATTCATAGCTACCGCTGCTGAATTGCATGAGTTTCAGCAGTTGGACTTTCTCGCCCGTGGCTCCGTATCGTAAAGCTGCAGGACGACGAGCTACGGGCAAGGGGAAACGCGATGCAACAGCGCAACATTGGTACTCGTTCGGTGTCGGCGATCGGTCTGGGCGGCATGCCTATGTCGATCGAGGGGCGACCGGATGCTGAACGTTCGATTGCGACGATTCACGCCGCTCTCGAGGCCGGGGTGACCCTCATCGACACGGCTGACGCGTACCAGCGTGACCCCGGCGAAGTTGGTCACAACGAGCAGCTCATCGCCCAGGCTCTGCGCGAGTATGGTGCCGACACGTCGCACGTGCTGGTCGCGACCAAGGGCGGACATCTGCGGCCCGGCGACGGATCGTGGACGCTGAACGGGCGACCGGAGTATCTGAAGGAGGCCGCGAAGGCATCCGCTCGGCGTCTCGGGGTAGAGGCGATTGGGCTGTATCAGTTCCATCGGCCAGACCCCGAGGTTGCCTACGGTGATTCCGTCGGCGCGATCCGTGATCTTCTCGACGAGGGAGTGATCGAGATGGCAGGTATCTCCAACGCCAACGTCGCTCAGATCGACGAGGCGAACGAGATTCTCGGTGGCCGTCTCGTTTCGGTGCAGAACCAGTTCTCGCCTGCGTTCAACTCCAGTCTGGCCGAGCTCACGCACTGCGCCGAGCTGGGCATTGCGTTCCTTCCGTGGTCGCCGCTGGGTGGCATCTCGCGGGCGGGCAGCATCGGAACGGATCACGGAATCTTCCAGAAGGTTGCCGACGCGCGCGGCGTCAGCCCGCAGCAGATCGCACTGGCTTGGGAGCTGTCGCTGGCCCCAGTCGTCATGCCGATCCCGGGAGCTTCGCGGCCCGCGAGCATCCGCGATTCGGTGCTCGCCGCGGAACTCACTCTGACCGACGAGGAACGCGAAATCCTCGCGGCCGCACTCTGAGCAGCGCCCTCACCTCATCGTCATCTCGAAAGGACTCACCGTGAAGACTGTTCCCCTCGGCTCCGAAGGCCGTACCGCCCCGAACGTCGTATTGGGCCTGATGCGAATTGCAGAGAAGAGCGACGACGAGATCCGAACCCTCATCGGCACTGCGCGGGATGCCGGCATCGATTTCTTCGATCATGCGGATGTCTATGGTGCGCGGCTGCACCAGTGCGAGGATCGTTTCGCCACGGCGATGCAGCTCACCGCCTCGCAGCGGGCAGAGATCACGATTCAGACCAAGGCCGGCATCGTGCCGGACGGGCCATACTTCGACTACTCGTACGAGCATCTCGTGAGTTCGGTCGAGGGCTCGCTGAAGGCTCTCAATACCGACTACATCGACATCCTGTTGCTGCACCGCCCCGACGCGCTGGTCGAACCCGACGAGGTAGCGCGCGCGTTTGATGAGCTTGAGGCCTCGGGCAAGGTGCGCTCGTTCGGCGTCTCCAATCACACGCCCCGTCAGATCGACCTGCTCAAGACGGCGGTGAAGCAGCCGATCGTCGCCAACCAGCTGCAGCTGTCGATCACGCACGCCCCGATCGTGGCGCATGGTGTGGCGGCGAACATGGCGGGCCTCGACCAGTCCGTCGTGCTCGACGGCGGCGGAATTCTCGACTACTGCCGAATCAACCAGATCACCGTGCAGGCGTGGTCGCCGTTCCAGGCCGGATTCTTCACCGGAACCTTCCTCGGCTCAGATGAGTACCCCGAGCTGAATGCCGTCATCGACCGTCTGGCT
The DNA here is from genome assembly GCF_001424905.1 of Leifsonia sp. Root112D2. Classification (NCBI taxonomy): domain Bacteria; kingdom Bacillati; phylum Actinomycetota; class Actinomycetes; order Micrococcales; family Microbacteriaceae; genus Leifsonia; species Leifsonia sp. Root112D2. The sequence continues at coordinate 643,007 of NZ_LMCU01000001.1, read as the reverse complement.
GGCACCTACGACGTGCCGGCGATCGCGGTTGCAACCGCATGGATCACTCGGCACCCGGCGCAGATGCAGGTCGTTCTCGGCACCACCACTCCCGACCGTGTCGCCGGCGCGGCACAGGGATCCGATATCCCACTCACGCGCGCCGAGTGGTACGAACTGTTCCGCGCTGCGGGTTACCGCGTGCCCTGATCGCGACGCAGCACGCAGCCCGGATCAGTACCAGTTGAACGAGCCCGAGTGACCCCACGCGGCACACGGTGTGCCGTATGCGCGGGCGATGTAGTCGAGGCCCCAGCGAATCTGCGTGGTGGCATTGGTGGCCCAGTCGGCGCCGGCGGAGCTCATCTTGCTGCCGGGAAGCGCCTGGGGGATTCCTGCCGCTCCGCTGCCGGAGTTGCTCGCCGCGTACGACCAGCCGGATTCCTTCTGCCAGAGACTGTCGAGGCACTGGAACTCGCCGTCGCCCCAACCGTGTTGCGATGAGGCCAGGCTCCGGGCGGTTGCCCGGGCCCCGTCAACGGTGTTGGCCGCGCGCTGTGCTTCGGCGGCCGCGGCGCGAGCTTCAGCGATGGCGCGATTGGCGGATGCGACGGCCGGCGCCGTCTGCGCCACCGCGGCGTTGGTGTCCTTCGTCAGGGCTATCACCGTGCCGACGTCGAGCAGGGTGTAGTTGCTCAGCGACGCGATCTTCACGGTGACGGCGCTGGTGTTCACCTTGCCGGGAGCCGTGGCGACGAGGGCCTGCGCGGCTTTGAGTGTTGCGGCAGCCTGCGCATCCGCCCTTTCGCGGGCGAGTTTCGGAAAGTACGCGATGTCCATCGGCTTCAGGCCGGTGGGCGTCACGGCGGCAGTTGTCGAGGAGGGCGAGTCGGCCGATGCGCGCTCGATCATCGGTGTGGCCAGTCCGGAGAGCAGCACGGTGCCGACGGCGACGGTGGCGACCGTCAGCGCGAGCACGCGGCTCAGAATGCGGCTTCGACGGGTGTGGCCGCGGGAATGAGCGGAGGAGAAAGAGAAGAGAGGAGAACGATGGGTGGATTGCTTGCGGGGGGTTGAGGAGCGGGGCACGCGGTTCCAATGCTGGAGGCTTCCTTGCCCGTCGCCGTCGACAACCATGGTTGTCAGCGGAGTAGACAGAGCGCGACCCATCGCAGGGGCGCGGATGTCAGGGCAAGCTGATCGACGACGGTGCACCGCATGCGTCGCATCCGCTTCACCAGAACTGGATCGTCAGATGAGGGAGCGAGCCGGGATAGCGCGGCAGCAACCGTCGTTGCGTCGAATCACGCGCGAGGGCGCGGTTCGAAACGCGTGTGCGTCATGGCACGGCAGGCCACGTTACGCCACGGTTTCTGGACATAACATGTGAATCACGCCCCAGGCGCGGCTACAGCCGGTCGTGCTCGGCGTGGGCGCCAGGGATGAGCGGCACCGCGACCGCGGGGCACAGCGCGACGATGACGAAGGCGAACGGGTACCCCACCAGTCCGATGAGGGCGCCCACGGCGGGGCCCACCACGGATGCCGCGAGAAACTGCCCGGTGTTCTGCGCCCCCAGCGCGCGACCGGCCCACGCCGAGCCGGCCACCTCGGCCACCGAGGTAAAGGCCAGCCCGTTATCGGCCACGACGATGGTGGTGGCTATCACGAACATGACGGCGGCCGCGCCCCAGAAACTTACGTCGAACGCGGCGAGAAGTAGCATCGCGGCACACGCGGCCATCGCCACCCACCGCAGCGGTCGCACCCGACTGCCGACCCGGTCGCTGAGCACGCCGACGAACAGGCGCCCCACCGCTCCCACGAACTGCGCAATGCCCACGAGCACTCCGGCGGCGAGCGGCGGCCAGTGCAGCTCGGCCACGAGCCACACCAGGCCGAACGTCGAGAGCGTGAACTGCGGCACCACGAGCAGAATCGACACGGCATGAATGCGCCACAGGAACCCGCTGGAACGGTAGGGGTTTGCGGATGCCGTGGCGGCAGCATCCGTCGGTCGGGGTGCTCTCGGCGGGTCCTTGATGCCGACGGCGCTGGCCACCGCGAAGACCGCGGTCATTACGAGCGGCACCAGCATGGCCGCGCCGACACCCGACGCCGATGCGATAGTCGGAATGGTGACCGCCGCGATGGTCACGCCCAGCGGCTGGCACATTTGGCGGATGCCCATGGCCAGCCCGCGTCGATCTTTCGGAAACCAGCCCACCACCACGCGACCGCTGGCCGCATTCGTGCTCGCCGAGGTCATGCCGCCGAGCAGCAGGAAGAGCCCAAGTGCGACATAGCCCTGGGCGGCGATGGCTGCGGCGGCCGCGAGTGCGGTGAGGGCGAGCCCGCCGGCGATCACCCACTTTTCGCCGATGCAGTCCACGAGCGCACCCCAGGCGATGAGGGTGATCACCATGCCGAGGGTGGGCGCGGCCGCCAGCAGGCCGGCCTGCGCCAGCGACATGCCGCGCTCGGTGTGCAGCAGTGGAATGAGGAATGCGGGGGCGCTGACGAACACGGTGCCGGATGTCTGCGCCGCGACGCCCAGACCGAGCGCCGTCCAGGCGCGGCCCGGGTGGGCCATCGTTGGGCGGCGCTTGGTACTGACTGGCGCGGTCATGGAACTCCTCACTGAACTTTGCTAGGCTACGGTATACCGGGTTGGTATACCAAAAAAAGTGACGTGAAATTCGGGAGTACCGTGGCCGAGGCAGCTCAGACCCTGCAGATCTACGACCGGATGCGCGCGGCTATTCTCGCGCTCGACCTCGCGCCGGGGGAGCGCCTCACCGAGCGCGGCCTTGAGGCCAGTTTCGGGGCATCCCGCACCCCCGCCCGCGCCGCTCTCATGCGCCTCGAGACCGAGGGGCTCGTGCAGCGTGTCGGTCGCGGTTGGAGAGTGGCGCCCATCGACCTCGGCGAGATCCGGGCGCTCGCAGAGCTGCGGGAGGCGGTGGAGGCGGCGGCGGTGCGGTTCACCGTGCAGCGGGCATCCGACGCCGATATTGCTGCGGTGATGGAACTTCTGGAGGCGGCCAGGCCCGCGGCGGTGGCCGGCGATGCGGGCTCAGACGGTGAGGCCGGGCTGCGGGCGGGTACCGACTTTCACGTGGAACTCGCGCGGCTCTCGGCCAACGAGTTCATGACGGATGCCGTGCGCGCCTCCATGGTGCGTCTCGCGCGCACGCGGTGGCTGGAGATTCGCACGCCCGAGGCGCGGGAGACGGCCTGGCGGGAACACCGCGCGATAGTCGATGCGGTCGTTGCCCGCGACGCCGACACCGCCTCCCGGCTGTTGGTCGAGCACGTGCATGGCACGAACGAACGGCTGCTGGCCTCGCTCGCCGCGGATCATCGCCCACTGCGCGGTCGCGGTCTCGCCATCATCGGTGAGTGACCCGGGCCGCGAACTGAACGTGCGCCTGAATCAGTCGAATTTGGGCAGGATGTGCACGGGAATCGCGATGGAGAGTGCCACGGCGAGAATGCCGCCGATGAACGTGATGGCTTCGCCGCCGGTGACCACGTCAGCGATGCTCATGAGGTAGAAGCCGAGCAGGAAGATCGCGAAGCAGATCAGGAACATGATGACTTTCATGCCTCCATTATCGTCCTCGGTGACGATTGGCGCGTCGCGGGTGGCTCCTGTAGTCTCTACTGTGGCTTGCGCGCGGTTTACCGCCGCGGTCACGGTGTTCCGGGCCTTGCCCGACACACCACCTGCGCCCGTAGCTCAACGGATAGAGCATCTGACTACGGATCAGAAGGTTGGGGGTTCGAATCCCTTCGGGCGCACTTTTGTTAAGGCTCTGGAACCCCCCGGAATTACGCGGAAGTCGCGCTAGTCCGGGGGTTCTTTTTCTCAGAACCGCACAAAGACTGGTGGATGCATGCGTGAGGGCGCTGCACGATAAACCGGACTCTTGATGATAGACCGGCAATTTGCGCAGATTCGTCCTCTGTATCGTGCAATCTCCGGTCTGTCGTCAAGCGGATGTCTCTGGCCGCCGCCCAGACACCGACCGCTCGCTCCGCAGAAGGCGCCGGCATCGGTCACGCCAATATGGCGGCGCGGCGGCGTCTCTCGCTGGCGATGAGCATCGGCACGGCAATGAGGAGGCTGACGAGAACTGGTACGACCGATGCCTCTATTCCGAAGGTTCCGCCTGTGAGTATCCCGGCACCGTGGGGCGTGGTGACGAACAGGCCGGGGTCGCGGTGACCTGAGACGGGAATGCCGAATAGGCCCTCGACGACGTTCCAGGCGAAGTGCAGACCAATGACGAACCAGAGGTTGCGGCGCCAGAGGAATGCGGCCCCCAGCAGAACCCCCGCCTCGATAGCGATGGCGAGCGCGCTCCAGAGGGTTGCGCCGGGGTTGAGAAGGTGCACCCCACCGAAAGCCACCGCGGTAACTGCGAGGGCGAGCCAGCGCCCGCCGAGCGGCTCGACAGCTTGGAAGATCAGGCCGCGAAAGGTCAGTTCCTCGACGACGGCTGCACCGGCGTTCACTGCTATCGCGACAGCCACTGTGGTGAATACGTTCTGGGGCGCCCAGGTGACCTGGTAGGCGCCGGTGGCGATGACGATGAGGTAGGAGACGGCCATGAATCCTGTGCCGATGGCCATCCCGAGCAGCGTTTCGCGTGCGATGCCGCGCACGGCCAGCTCGGGCGTCTGCCTGCGCGCGACGAACTTCATCACGAGCGTGTAAAACACCAGCCCTGCTGCACCCCCGATCAGCGCGGTGACGACCACGCCGGTTGTGTCCATCTCGGATCCGATGCCGACGAGGATGGCGTCAGTCAGGAACACGAAGACGACCCCGATGACCATCCAGGTCAGCGGGAATTGGAAGATTCGGGCTGCCCATCCTCGTTTCACACCGTGTGGAGAAGTTGGCCTCCGATCGGCAAGCAGTTGAGCGTTGCGTTGTGCATTCATGGCGAATTCTCCTTCGTGGCTGCGGCGATTGCCGCACTACCGACGTTAGAAAACACGCGACCGGCGCGGGTCCCCCAAAGGGTGACAGTTCTCAGTCGTTCGCGATTCCGGTACGGAATGCGTAGACGACCGCCTGAACCCGGTCCCTCACCTGAAGCTTGAGGAGAATCCTCGACACGTAGGTTTTTACCGTCTCGCGGGTCACGACGAGCTCCGCCGCAATCTCGGTATTCGACATTCCTCTCGCGAGGAGGCGCAGCACGTCGGTCTCTCGGGGAGTGAGTAGATCGGCGGAGGCGGCGGCATCGACCGGCGGCCGAATCCGGCCGGCGAATGCCCCGATCAGCGCCCGTGTTACCGTCGGGTCAACCAGCGCCTCGCCACGCGCGATAGTGCGAATCGCATCGAGCAGCTGCTGGGGCGCCGAGTCCTTCAGGAGAAACCCGCTTGCACCGGCGCGGAGGGCATCGAACACGTACTCGTCGAGGTTGAAGGTCGTGACGACAAGTATTTTCGGTGGTCGCGCAGCCGCGGTAACAATCTCACGAGTCGCCGAAATCCCGTCTAATAACGGCATGCGGATGTCCATGACCATGACCTCCGGCTCCAACCGTTGGGCGAGCTCAATGGCGTCGTGGCCGTTCGAGCCCACACCAACGAGCTCCATGTCGGGTTGTGCCCGCACGATGCGCGCGAAGCCGTCACGCACCATCATCTGGTCGTCCACGAGGGCGACGCGCAGCGGGGCGCTCACGGCTGAGCCCCGGCATCGACGACGACCCTGACGTGAAAGAATCCGCTGATGACGCCGATGTCGACGGTGCCACCCAGAAGCGCCACGCGATCGACGATGCCACGTCGGCCGCGGCCGGGCGGACCCGGATTACTCGATGCGGTACGGTTCTCTATCGTCAGTTCGACGCGGTCGTCAACGCTCACCAGCGTGATCGCGATCGGTTCGCCGGGTGCGTGCCTCATGGCGTTCGTCGTGGCCTCCTGCGCGATGCGATAGAGGGTGATGGACAGCGCCTGTGAGAAGTCGGGCAGATCACCCTGGGTCAGGGTGATCGGGTATCCGGTGGCACGAATCTCGTTAACGAGCGCGGATACGTCACTTGGCGCGGGCCCCAGCGGCTGGTTTGCCGACGTCGCCCCGACGGGAGTGTATTCGAGGGCCCCGAGGAGTGAGCGAAGTTCCTGGAGGGCCCGGCGACCTGTGGCGCTGATGGATGTGAGCGTCATGGCACGCTCGGCTACATCGTGCGGATCGAGGTACGCCGACGAATCGGCCTGCACCACGATTGCCGTGACATGGTGCGTGACGATGTCGTGAAGGTCTCGCGCTAACTCGCTCTTCGCGGCTTGCACGGCCGCTTCCGCAGCAAGGGTCTCACGGGCACTCTGCTCCGCCATGCGGCGCCGAACCAGCAGGCCAACGAGCCACGGCGTACTCAGAACGAAAAAGAACGTTACCCAGTCGAGAAAGGGCGCGGGAGATCCGGCTAGATGGAGCGCCACCGCCAGAGCGATGTAACCGGCAGTCCCTAGAGCACCGTATTCGGTTCTCCGCACGCTCTGGTATGCGGCGAACGAGTAGATCGCGATGAGCAGGCCGAGGCCGGCCAGACCCGTATCGGTCCCACTGAGCTGCGCCGCCGCAAACGACACACCGATCAGCAACAGCGCACCCACTGGCCAAACCCGGCGAAGGGCAAGACCGACTGTTTGCCCGAAAGTGAGCATCACTGTAAGCCACAGCGGGACGCTGTGGTGCAAGCCACCAAGCTCGAGGCCGGGGATGCCGAGCGGAAGGAGCGCCAGTACGAACAGCAGCGCGCCCGCAACCCCGTCGCGAAGTACGATCACCCCTCGTGACGGCGATGAGCGTGACCACACGGTCAACCAACGATTCTGGGTAGCGGATCTCAGCACTTCTTGAACCTACTTGGCTCTACCCCCGCCCGGAAACACTCCGGAGGCCTCGGCTACTGAGCGGGAGGGGAGCATTGCCGGCGAATGCCTCGATGAGCGCGTTCGCGAGCAGCTGCGGGGCCTCTTGCGCAACGTAGTGGCCTATTCCGTCAAGCCGGATGTCTGCCACGTCCTGCGTGGTGACGTTGCGGAACGCGTCGTGGGTGAACCCACCACCGCGGGCGCCAATCGTGGTCACGGGCATCCGTAATGGCGTGTCGTGTGCCAGTGTGCGCAACTCTTCGCCTTCGGTAAGCATGCTGCGATAAAGGCCTGCGGCGCCGGAGAATCCGCCGGGCCTGCCGTATGTGCGAGCGTACTCGGTGACGTCTGCCGGGCTGACGGCCGAAGCGGGGACGCCATAGAGGGGGTACAGATACTCTCCAATAAAGTCGCGCGCTCGCTTCTCGAACAGCATCCCGGCAATGCCCGGGGCCGCAAGCGCGCCGATATACCAGGCGCCGCCGTGAGTGGCGTCGGCGAGTGCGTCGGCGCCGAATCCTGCCAGCGCCGACTCGACCGCGGTGAGGCTGATGACGGTCTCGGGATGCGTGGCGGCGAGCCGATAGACCACGCCGCCGCTGACATCCTGCCCCACCACATGCATCGGCCCCACGGACAGGTGCTCGATCAGCGCGTGCAGATCTTCGGCGGCGACGGCAGCCGAGAATCTCTCGTCGGCGGTCTCCGAGTCGCCGAAGCCGCGAAGGTCCACGGCGTAGACGCGGTGGTGGGCGGCGAGAAGCGGGATCAGCCTGTTGAAGGCCCACCACGTCTCCGGGAATCCGTGCACCAGAAGCACCGGGGCGCCATGGTCTCCTGCGGCGACGTAGTGCAGCCTGGTGTCGTTCACAGCGATGGTTTCGTGCCGAACGCCGGCAGCGGTTGCGTGGTCGAGATTCATGAGGGTCTCCTGGCGAAAGTCAATGAGTAAGACAACTAGGTTGTCATAATTGATTGAGATAAACAACCTGGTTGTCGATGTGGCCAGTGTCTACGATTGACCCATGTCTCGAAGTGGTGCCGATCTTGCGTTGCTGCTGCTGGGCGGGTTCCGGTTCCTGGCAGAAGAGGCGACGGATCGACTCGCCGCGCGAGGCCATCCCGGTGTGCGCCCGGCCCATGATTTTGCCCTCCGTGCTGTCGTGGCTGGAGCCGAGTCGGTCTCCGAAGTGGGGCGGCGCACGTCGGTCTCCAAGCAGGCCGCGGCGAAGACCGTCGCCTTTCTGGAAGAGGGCGGCTACATTCTTCGCAGCCCCGATCCGGGAGACGCGAGGCGGGCGCGCCTGCGCGTGACGGATCGCGGAAATCTGCTGATGCGTGAGGGCGAGGCCGTGTTCGACGAACTCCGGGCCCAGTGGGAATCGCTCGTGGGCCAAGGCCGCGTCGCCGATGTGCAGGATGCGTTGGTGCAGCTTCTCGGTGCCGACGCCAAACTCGAAGAGATTGCGCGTGAGGCCCACGCGACCGACGGCTGAGGAAGCGGAGGGGGCTTACGGTCGGTAGTCTTTGCGGTCTTCATAGAGTGCCCTTGCGCCCCGTTCGTGTTCTATCTCTCGTAGACGTCGCGTCGATGCCCGAGCGTCACGACGGCGATGAGCAGCGCCTCAAGGTCCGGCCACTCAGCGTTGGATATTCTCGAGGTCTTCCAGGAGGCCTGGGTGGGTCGGCTCCCAGCCGAGCGCTTTTCGCGTGTGGGTGCTGGATGCGGGCTGGTCGGCTGCGAAGATTGGGCCGAGTGCGCCGAACCTCTCTTCCGGCACGTTCTCAACGGGAAGATCCAGCCGCCGACCGATGACCGCGGCGATGTCACGCACCGCATCACCTTCGTCTGCCACGGCGTGCCAGGACGTTCCGGCCGGCGCCAGTTCGAGCGCCAGGCGAAAGAGCACGGCGGCGTCGAGCGCGTGCACGGCCGGCCAGCGCTGGGTTCCATCGCCAGGGTAGCCGGACACGCCGGTCTGGCGGGCGACGGCGGTCAGTACGCCGGCGAATCCACCATTGCCCTGGTTGTGTACCGTGCGGGGCATGCGCACGGCGCTGCTGCGAACCCCACGAGAGGCAAGGTCGAGGATGCCCATGACGGTGCGCCCGCGACCGCCGACCGGGCCATCCGTCGGCACGGGGTCGGCCTCTGTCGACGCGCGGCCGGACGCCCGCGGCGTGCCCGACACGGTGACCAAGGCGCGGTCGCTGCCGAGAAGTTCCTCACCCAGTGTTACGAGTGCGGCGCTCTCCTCGTCGATCGCCTTGGTGAACGCTTCGGTGCTGCTGAAGTCGTTGCCGAATGCCAGGTGGATCACGCCATCTGCGTCTGCTGCCCCGGCACGCAGGGCATTCAGGTCGGCGAGGTCTCCGCGCAGTGCTTTGGCTCCCGCTGTCTCAACCGCCTGAGCGGACGCGTCGGAGCGTGCGAGCGCAAGAACGGTGTGGCCTGCGCCGAGCAACTCGGCGACAACGGCGGAACCGATGAGACCGGTGCCGCCGGTGACGAAGACATGCATGAGATTCTCCTAATGAGTGATGGGACTTGTATCCCATAACTCTACACCGTGATGGGACAAAAGTACCATCGCGTAGAATGAACCCATGGGTCGATGGCAACCGGGGGCGCGCGAGAGGCTCGTCATGTCTGCCGTCGACCTGTTCACGGAACAGGGCTACGACGCCACGACGGTGGCACAGATCGCCGAGCGTGCTGGGCTCACCAAGAGCACGTTCTTTCGCCATTTTCCTGACAAGCGCGAACTGCTGGTGGCGGGGCAGGAGACGCTGAGCCAACTGCTGGCCGAGGGCGTCGCCGAGGCGCCCGCTGGTGTCAGCCCGCTCGAGGCGGTCGCCGCCGGACTTGAGCGCGTGTCGGGCGCCATGGGCCCGATGAACCATGCATTCAGCTCTCGTTTGAAAGCCGCAGTGGATGCCAGCGCCGAGCTTCAGGAGCGAGACGCGCTCAAAAGCGTCGGGCTGGCGGCCGCCATGACCACCGCCCTCATCGCTCGCGGCGTTCCCGACGCGACGGCGCATCTGGCGGGGGAGCTCGGCATCCTCGCGTTCAAGCGCGGCTATGCCGCGTGGTCAGAGAGCAGCAGCGATGCCCCCGATGAACTCACCAGGCAAACCCTGACGGCCCTGGATGAATTGCGAGCGGCGACAGCCGCGCTGGGCTGAGGACTACCGCCACACCGCGTGCGCGATGTCGACCACTTCGCGGATCTTGGCCCACTGCTGATCCTGCGTCAGAACGTTGCCCTCTTCCGTCGAGGCAAAGCCGCATTGGGGGCTGAGCGCGAGTTGCTCGAGCGGAGCGTATTTCGTTGCCTCGGCTATGCGCTTCTCGACGTCACCCTGATCTTCGAGATCACCTGACTTCGAGGTGATCAGGCCCAGCACAACCACCTTGTTGCCGTGCGGCAGAAATCGAAGCGGCTCGAAACCGCCGGCGCGCTCCGAGTCGTACTCGAGAAAATAGCCGTCGTAGTTGCACCCTGCGAGCAGGTTCTCGGCCACCGGTTCGTAGCCCCCGGATGCGATCCACGACGACCGAAAGTTGCCGCGGCACACGTGGGTGGTGATCACCATGTCGGCCGGTTTGTCGCGAATCGAGTCGTTGATGAGCCTCACGTACGCGGCTTGAATGTTGTCGACATCGATACCACGCGCGCGGGCCTTCGCCAGCTCCGCGTCGGAACACAGGTACGCCCATGCGGTGTCGTCGAACTGCAGGTACCGGCATCCGGCTTCGTAGAACGCCGAAACCGCGTCGCGATATGCGGCGGCGAGATCCTCGAAGAGCGAGTCGGTGGTGGGGTACATGGGGGTCAACAGCGATTCGCTCGCCAGCCGGAAGTGCAACACGGTGGGTGACGGAATGGTCATTTTCGCCACCCGGTCGGTGTGGTCTCGCACAAAGCTAAAGTGGCGCAGCATCGGGTGGTCGGAGGGAAAACCCACCTTTCCGACAATCTGCACGGCCAGCGGCTTGATCTTCATCCCTTGGAAATCCATGCCGGTCGGCCCCTCGCCGATCTCGATGCCGTCGAGCCCGCCAAAGAAGTCGAAATGCCAATAGGCACGCCGGTATTCGCCATCGGTCACGGCTTGAAGCCCGAGGCTCTCCTGCTGCGTGATCGCCAGGCGAATCTCCTGGTCTTCGACGTCACGCAGCGCTGCATCATCGATCTCTCCGGCGGCGTGGCGATCCCGCGCGTTGCGGATGTTCTCGGTGCGAAGGTAGCTCCCCACGGCGTCGGCGCGGAACGGAGGCCTCAGTGTCGATTCCATAGCGTAGACGCTATCGCAGCGTCCCCGGATGCCCGAAGCAATTGTTCATAATCAGCTGCGACGCCCGCGACCGGATGCGGATGACCTCGCACTCGTACGGAGTACCGTGCGCCAGGTTCTGCGCACGTGTCCATTGGTGTTCATTTCAATTGCACAACGCATGCAAGAACGCGCATAAAAAGTGAGCGAATCTTGTGTAAATCGCGCACTGGGTGCAAATATTGCGTACGCCGCCGGCTGGTGCTGGCGGCACCATGCAGAACCGCGAGCGCCTTCGAATTCAGGCCCAAGGAGTCTCCTTTGTCTAGCACCACCCGCACCGACTTCATGAGCGCTCACGGAGCGGAAGCGACCAGCCGTGAGATCGCCCAGCAGCCGGATGTTTGGCGCGAGCTCGCCCGCGACATCGAGAGGCAGCGGCCCGATCTGGATGCGTTCCTCGCCCCGCTGCTGGCACTGCCGACGTTGCGCATCGTGCTCACCGGAGCCGGAACATCCGCCTTCGTGGGAAACATCGCGGCTCCCGCGCTGAGCCGGGCCCTCGGTCGCCGCGTCGAGGCGATAGCCACGACCGACATCGTCTCGAACCCGCGCGAGGCCTTCGCCGAAGACGTGCCCACCCTTCTCGTTTCGTTCGCGAGGTCAGGCAACAGCCCCGAGAGCACCGCAGCCACCGACCTCGCCGATGAGGTTCTGGGCAGCATCAAGCACCTCATCATCACCTGCGACGCCACGGGCACCCTCTTCACCAACCACAACGGTCGCGAGAACTCCGCAGTGGTTCTCATGCCGCCGCAGGCAAACGACCAGGGTTTCGCCATGACCTCGAGCTTCACGTCGATGCTCCTGTCGTGCCTGGTCATACTCGGTGGGCGCAACGACGAGTTGCTCGAAGCCCTCTCGACGGCAGCGACGGATGCGCTCCAATCGCAACAGGACGTCATTCGTGAGCTCGCCCATGGCGGCTTCGAACGCGTCGTATACCTGGGAAGCGGCTCACTGACCGGCCTTGCCCGCGAATCTGCCCTTAAGCTCCTGGAGCTGACGGCCGGAAAGATTGTCTCGTACTTCGACTCCGCCCTCGGCTTTCGGCACGGGCCCAAGTCGGTGCTGAACGACAGGACGCTCGTTCTCGTCTACGTCTCCTCGGATGCGTACACGCGCCAGTACGACCTCGACATCATCGCCGAACTCAGCCGCGCCCTTCCCGCCCAGAATCTCGTCGTGATCTCATCCACGCCTCTCGAAGGCGTCTCTGGCCTGCGCGAGTGGATCGTGCCCGGGCTGGCGGAGGTCGAAGACGCGATGCTGGCCGTGCCGTATGTGGTCTTCGCGCAGCTTCTGGCACTGGCCTTCTCGGTTGAGCTGGGCATGACACCCGACAATCCCTTTCCCGACGGCACCGTGAACCGCGTCGTCGAAGGGGTGAGGATTCACGCCCTGCCCGGATCTGGGGCGGCGAGCTAGCCCGCCTACGCGGTGAAGCCTCCGTCGACGGGCAGCACGACGCCGCTGATGTGGCTTGCGCGGTCGCTCAGCAGCCAGGCCGCGGTCTCGGCAACCTCGGCACCCGTGCCGGCCTTGCGCAGGGGAGTGGCCGCGATACGGGCCTGCACGCCGGGCGGAATCACGCCGTCGGTCTTCACGAGCATCGAGGTCAGAATCGGTCCCGGCGCCACGACGTTCACGCGAATGCCCTCAGGACCGCTGTCATGCGCGGCCGTGCGGGTCAGGCCGATGACCGCATGCTTCGTCGCCTGGTACGCGCCGAAGCCGGAGCTGCCGCGAACGCCACCGACGCTGCTCACATTCACTATCGCCCCCGATTGCTGCACACGCATCACGCGCAGTTCCTCGCGCAGACACAGCCACATGCCCTTCACGTTGACGGCCATGAGGCGGTCGAAATCTTCTTCAGAGACCTCGTCGATACGGCCGCTCTGGGTAATGCCGGCATTGTTGAACGCACCGTCGAGACGACCGAAGGTTGCGACGGTCTCGTCGACGAATCGTGCCACGTCCGCGCCGACACTGATGTCTCCGACGACGAAGGCAGCCTTGTGTCCGTCGGCGGTGAGTTCGTCGGCGATGGCCTTCAGCAGCGTCTCGCTGCGAGCCGCGAGCATGACGGATGCGCCGGCTCGCGCGAACACGCGCGCCGCATCCGCTCCGATTCCGGTGCTCGCGCCCACGATGAGCACGACCTTGCCGTTCAACAGACCGGTGCTGCCCTGTGCGTTTTCGTCCATCGTCGATTCCTCTTTCATTGCTGAATGCTAACCGGCACGCCGGCGCCGTCGTATGACGGGGGTGGTGTCAGGCGTAGTTCACGGTGCGACCGGCGGTGAGCGCCGCCGCGGCGGCCCCGCCGAGCAGGCTCGCATCGTTGCCCATCAGGGTGAAGCTGTAGCCCGCGTCAACGGCTGCCTGAACCGATGCCGCCGTGGGCCCGCCTGCGTTGCCGATAGGAACTCCGGCAGCCTTGGTGTCGCGAATAGCCTCGTGGATTATCGCCGCCACCGCCGGGTCGTTCTCGGATCTGCCCTCGCTCGTCGAGAGATCCGCGGCGCCGATGAGCAAGGCATCCACCCCGTCAACGGCAGCGATGGCACCCGCGTTCTGTGCGGCGATCCTGCTCTCAATCTGCGTGATCAGCACAACCTCCTCCTGGCCATAGCGCAGGTATTCCTCGCGAGAGACCGCGCCCCATGCCCCCGCCCGACTCGTGCTTCCGACGCCACGGGTGCCCAGCGGCGCGAAACGCACAGCGGATGCCGCCGCGCGCGCCTGCTCCACCGTGTCGACGTGGGGAACCATGATGCCCTCGGCGCCGGCATCCAGAATGCGCTGCACGATGCCCGCATCCAGTGACGGGATTCGAACGATGGGTGCGACACCCGCGAACAGTGCGACCCCGATCTGCCGGTAGGCGGACTCGATGCTCATGGCCGAATGCTCGAGATCGATGACGACGAAGTCGAAGCCGGCAAGGGCCACGAGCTCCATGCTCTCCATCGCCGGAATCTTCACCCACGTGCCGAGCGCGGGAGCCGTGGGGTTGGCCAGCGCGGCGCGAAAGAGGCTGCGCTGCAGCGGAAGCGTGGTCACTTCGCCGGATAGTCGTCGGCGTTGAGCACCCAGCCCGACGCGGAGAAGTCTTCGCGCGGTGGCGAGAAGATGTCGAGCAACTGCTGGTGGGCCCCGATGCCCTGGGTCGTGTGCACGGTGGGCGGGGGAATGATGCAGATCGACGGGGTGTCGATCTCGCGGCTCTCATCCGCTCGCCATTGTGTCGAGTCCGGTCCCCACGGGTAGCGAATGTGGTGCACGAACGTGCCCTTCACAGCCAGCGAGATCTGTTCGAAATCGTCGTGGAAGTGTGGCGAGAGCTTGTATTTGTCGCGCGGGCCGGGCTCCTCGGCAAGAAAGTTCACCATGAGGTTGGTGGTTCTAAAGATGCGCCCGAATCGGCCCTCTGCGATGGGCGTATCGGCGAGCTTGTAGACCCGCAGCGTGAAACCGCCAACCGGATCGGGCCACGGCTCGAGGGGAGCCGCTCGCTGGTCGGGCTCGGCGTAGGCGTCGGTGTTGAGCGCGCCCTCACGCAGGTCATCGGCCACGGCCGAGAACAGCCGAATGAGGATGCCGTCGCTGACGATCTCGATGGAGTTGTCACCCGGGGGAACAACCACGAACGCTTCTTCGGACACCTCGGCGGTCGCGTCGCCAGCGGTGACGCGGATGGCGGCACTGTCGGAGTACATGAGCACCGTGTACTCGTCGGGCTGCCCGACGCGGGTGAAGGTCTCGCCGGCTTTCGCTTCCGTGTACGAGATCACCAGGTTGGCCGCGCGCGCCGTCCAGGTGCGGCTCCCCTTCGGTCCTGTCTCGGTGGGTTCGTAAGCGTGGAACCCGATCCACTGCGAGGCCTTGATCGGAGTCGAGGGATCCACCGCTTTCGCGGGCGTTGCAGTCGCGAGCTTCGATCGAATGTCATCTTTGGCGTACATCGTCATGACGGTTCGTTCCTCCTTATAGGGTGACTTTGTCGACGCCCTTGAGCGCGAGCATGCGCCGGGCATCGTCAGGGGTGGCAATCTCCTTGCCGAGGTCTTCGACCATCGCGCGAATCTTCGTCACCTGTTGTGCGTTGCTCGTGGCGAGTTCGCCCTTGCCGATCCAGAGGTTGTCCTCCAGACCTACCCTCACGTGCCCGCCGAGCCACGCGCTGTGCGTGCCGAACTGCATCTGGTTGCGGCCGGCGGCGAAGGCGGAGAAAGAGTAGTCGTCACCGAAAAGCTTGTCGGCGATAGCGACCATGTGCGTCAGGTTCTCGTGATCGGCGCCGATACCTCCGAGAATGCCGAACACGCCCTGAATGAGGAACGGTGGCTTCGCGAGGCCCTTCTCGACGAAGTACGCGAGCGTGTAGAGGTGACCGATGTCGTAGCACTCGTATTCGAACCGGGTGCCGCGTTTCTCGCCCAGCTCACGCAGGGTGTACTCGATCTTGTCGAATGAATTGACGAAGGGATTGGAGTAGGTGTTGAGAACGTACTGCTTCTCCCAGTCGAACTTCCAGTTCGTGATCTTGTCGGCGATGCCGGAATACACGAAGTTCATCGACCCCATGTTGAGCGAGGCGAGCTCCGGGCTGAAGCGCACCGCCGCCGCAAGGCGTTCGTCCATGGTCATCGATGACGCACCGCCCGTGGAGATGTTGATCACGGCATCCGTCTGCTCGAGGATGCGCGGAATGATCTGCTCGAACACCTCCGGCTCGAAGGCAGGCCGCCCGTCGGGGTGGCGCGCATGCAGATGGATGATGGCGGAGCCCGCTTCGACCGCCTCCAGCGAGGCGGCCACGACCTGGTCAGCCGAGAGCGGCAGGTAGTCGCTCTGCGAGGGAATGTTGACAGACCCGGTGATGGCCGTGCTGATGATGACCTTGTCGGCGGTGCGCATCAGTGCGCTTTGTTCGTTTGCTCGAGACCGAGCAGGTAGGCGGTGTTGTAGCAGATCATTTGACGCACATCCTTTTCGGAGATGCCGTGGTCGAGCAACTGCTGAATGACGTAGATGTAGCCGTCAACGGGGAGCGGGTTGCCCTTTTGGCCGAGGTCGGAGTCGATGATGGTGCGCTCGGGGCCGATCTTCTCGATCCAGTCCACGAGTTGCTGGATCGGAAAACCGGGCGCCTCGACACCGGGGTGATACATCGACATCTCGTGTTCGACGAAGGCGCCGTAGCCCACCATTTCTTCCACGTCGGTCTCGCTGGCGTTCACGATGAAGTCGGGGTGGTGCAGCAGCAGCCGGTGCACGCCGTTGGCTTTGGCGGTGGCGAAGAACGCCTTCATGGATTCGCCGTCGAGGTGGCCGCCGGTGAGCATGATGTTCGCCTCGGCGATCAGTTGCGTCACCCGCACGGTCTCGGCCGAGACGGCACCGGAAGCGTCGAAGATGGAGACTTCCTTCTCCTCCAGGTTCGATCCGGCGGTGGGGAAGCCGTCGTCATGATTGTGCGCCCGGATGTGCTGGCCGGCCGAGACGGTCGGCCCCCACACCGCCCGCCCGCCCATCTGAATGGCCACGGCCACGGCGGAGGGGTTAATGCCTCCGACCTCGGAATTCAACGCGACGCCGCCGTATGCCGGCGTCGGCGCATCCTTCAGCAGATCCTGCATCGCGAGAAGATCCATCACGGTGTTGTGGTGGTGGGACTTGATCAGGATCGCCCGCATTCCGATGCGCGCGGCATCGTAGGAGGCCTCCACGTGGTTCAACCGCCGGGGGAACGGGCTCGGACCCGAGTGCACGTGCAGGTCGACGGCTCCGTTCAGAACCTTGAGCAGCGCAGGCGAGGGCGTGGGTGACAGGACCGGTGCGTCTTCGGCGACAGACATCCGGGTACCTCCTTGTGTTCGTATTGTGCAATTTCTGTTCAGAATACGGATTTTTGGCAGGCTTGTCTAGTTGGGTCGCGATCGAGATTGGACTCACGATTGCGCCAAACCTGTTCATATTCCGAAAGTATGGATTGCACTTTGAACAATTGATTGGTCTACTTAGTGCTCAGACGGCGCTATCCGGCGCCGGGGTCGTGGGGTGAGAGATGAGCGGTGAACCGTTCTCGCCGGCCGAGGAGACAGGCGGGGTCGTGGTTGCGCGTCCCGACGGCGAGCGGGGATCGATCCAGTCGATCGAACGTGCGGCGATGGTGCTCTCACTTTTCGACCAGGACACGCGCGTGCTGACGCCGGTCATCGTTTCGGAGCGACTCGGGCTCAATCGCACGACGGCACATCGCTATCTTCAATCGCTGCAGGTCTCGGGATTTCTCAGTGCCGGTCACGGGCCAGGGCCCCTGCTGGACCAGCTGTCCGGTCTCGTCTCCGAACGGCAGCAGCTGCTCGCCCTGGCGCCCTCCGTCATGCGCCAGCTCTCCGACCGCACCGGGCTCACCGCGGTTCTGAGCTTCCTGGGCCGCTCCGGTGCCATAGTGACCCTTGTCGAAGAGGCCCACGAGGGCACGATCATTCTGACGGTGCGTGTCGGCACCGTGCTCGAAGTGAAGGCGGCGCAATCGCGCGTGTTGCTCGCGTTCCAAGCGGACCCGAGTGTGGTCGACAAACTTCTCGTCACACTCAGCTCCGCCGACGCGCGGGCGGAGCAGGCGCAGTTCGTCACCGCGCGGCGTGATCGCCTCTCCTGGGGCGATCTCGGTCGCGTGGGGCTCGCATCGGTTGCCGCGCCGATTTTCGGCGGCCGCGACGTGCAGGCGGCAATGGCACTCATCGGCACCACAGCGATGCTCTCCCCGGAGGATGCCGAGTCGGCTGGGCGCGTGCAATTGCTGCAGTCGGCCGCCGAACGACTCGGCGCAGTGGGAGGATCCTGAGCCCCGCTTGGGCGCGTCTGTGTCACGACGTTCGTCGCGTGCTTGTCGTGGACCACGCGGTACTGCTATGTTCACATAACGGGTTAAATATTCGTAATGTGAACGAATCGTGATCCGCTCTGACGAAAGGGCACTGACGAGGTGATGACCAGAGGCACCCGCTGGGCGGGGCTGTGACATCGACGTCCACGTCGATGCCGAGTCGCACCGATACCGTTCCCCATCTGAACTACGATTCTGGAATGACGAACAATGACAAGGCCAGCGAGGTATCCTCCTCCGACATTCAGGCCGTCTCCCGTGTGGGCCAGATCTGTTCCCTGTTCGGTCCTGATACGACCGAACTGACGGCGGCGGATGTTGCCGAACGGCTCGGTCTGAACCGAACGACCGCGTACCGCTATTGCGCGTCGCTCGTCACCGCCGAGATACTCGATCGCGGGCCGCGCCGGGGCACCTTCATTCTGGGTGGCCTCATGATGCAGCTCGGCATTCACGCCCTCGGGCGCAATCGGGTCGTGGAGATCGCGCCGCCCTACCTCGAGAAGCTCGCCACGGCCGCACACATGACCGCCGTGCTCAGCATCTGGGGCGCACACGGCCCCGTCACGGCGGTCGTGCGGGAGGACTCCACCCGCACGGTGTTCGTGACGGTGAAGGCCGGATCCCAGCTTGACCGCACCGCCTCCCAGGCGCATGTTTTTCTCGCACACCAGAAGGACCAGACCGGTTTCGATCGCATGGTGGCGGATGCGTCGCCGAGCGAGCGAGCCGACCTCGAGGCCGCGGTCTACACCGCGCGTCGCACCGGGCATTCTTTCGTCAGTCACGCGGGGGGCGTCTTTGGTGTTGCCGTTCCCGTGTTCGACGAGCACGGCATCTGTGCGACGGTTGCGCTGCTCGGCGCCGGCGAGGCCAGCAGCCTTTCAGCAGATTCTCCTGCGTTCGCTCAACTCATCGACACGGCGGCCGTGCTCAGCAGGGAGCTCGGCGGTCACGAAGGACAATGAAGTGCCAACATACGACGAGCTCGCCACCGCGCAGCCTCCCGGCTCGAGCTGGAACGTCTTCGGACGCGACGATCAGCTGGGAACCGTCAATTTTCTGACGCCCGAACGCGTTGCCGATGCTGCGCGCTTGATTCGCACCGGCCGTCGCTTCAGCCTGGACTACGCGCTCAACGCCTTCGACCCCTACCCGACAGGCACGCGACCGGCAACCGAGCACCATGTCTTCGCCAACAACGAGTTCCATCGTGACGACTGGCTGGATTCGTTCTACCTGCAGTCCACCTCCCAGCTCGACTCGCTGCGTCACATCGGCCACCCGGAGCATGGTTTCTACAATGGGCTCCCCGCCGCCGACAACAACCAGGGCTCGACCCAGCTGGGCATCCATAACTGGTCCGACTCGGGCATCGCGGGCCGGGGCGTTCTGCTGGATGTCCAGCGCTTCTTCGAGAACGAAGGCCGCCCATTCGACTGTGAGCAGACCGTCGTTCTCGACGCATCCACGCTGGATGAGATCGCCGAGTCGCAGAACGTCTCGTGGAGCGGCGGGGACATGCTGCTGCTGCGAACGGGCTGGTCGGAGAATTATGTCGCGAAGTCCCGCGACGAGCGCATCGAGTTCAACTCGCGCAATAAGTCGCCGGGTCTCGCCCAGCGGGAGGAGATCCTGCGGTGGCTGTGGGACAGGGAGATCGCGCTCGTTGCCAGCGACACCCCGGCCGTCGAGGCCGATCCGGTCATCGATTCAGATTTTCGGCTTGCCGACGAGAAGGTTCCCGAGCGTGGAGTGAACCACAGCGGCATGCTGCACCGCCCGCTCATAGCGCTGCTCGGCATGGCGGTCGGCGAGCTCTGGAAGGTTGACGACCTCGCCGCCGACTGCGCGGCCGATGGCGTCTACGAGTTCTTCCTCACCTGCAAGCCGCTCAACATCGTCGGTGGCGTCGGCTCGCCACCGAACGCCATGGCCATCAAGTAGCAGCGGCCGCCGCGCCCGGGCGGCCAGCGCCCGGGCGATCCACCCTCACGCGGTCACGGCGATGTACTTCTCCTCGAGATACTCGAGGATGCCCTCTGAGCTGCCCTCTCGGCCGAGCCCGCTCTGCTTGACTCCTCCGAACGGGGCGGCAGGATCGCTCACGACTCCACGGTTGATCGCGATCATTCCCGCCTCGAGACGATGCGCGACGGCCATGGCCTCGCGCTCCTCACCGAAGACGTAGGCCATGAGCCCGTAGATCGTGTCGTTGGCCATGCGCACGGCCTCGTCCACGTCGTCGTAGCGCACGACCGCCGTCACCGGGCCGAAGATCTCGTTCATCGTGATGCGGGAGCCGTGCTGCACCCCCGTGACCAGCGTCGCGTCGTAGAAGGCGCCCGCCTCCGACGCCTTTCCGCCGCGCACCACCGTCGCGCCGTCGGCGACGGCGGCATCGACGAGGCCCGCGACCTTGTCGCGTTCGGTGACCGAGACCATGGCACCGAGCTGGTTGGAGCGGTCCAGTCCGGGTCCGGTCGTGAATTCTCCGAGGGCCACGTTCATGCGCTCCACGAACTCGTCGTGCAGCGACGCATGCACATAGAAGCGATTCGCCGCGGTGCACGCGGAGCCGCCGTTGCGCATCTTCGCAAGCACCGCCCCCTCGATCGTGACGTCCATGTCGGCGCCCGGCAGCACGATGACCGGGGCGTTGCCGCCCAGCTCCATGGATGCGCTCACGACGCTGTCGGCACAGGCGCGCAGCAGATCGCGGCCGACCTCGGTCGATCCGGTGAAGGAGAGCTTTCTCACCTCGGGGCGGTCGATCATCTTCGCGACGTTCGGACCGGTCGGCACCGGCGTGACGAGGTTGACGACGCCGGACGGCACCCCGGCGCGGCGCAGAACGTCGACGACGTACGCGGCGGTGAGCGGGGTCTCCCGAGCCGGCTTGAGAATGGTCGTGCATCCTGCCGCCAGTGCGGGCGCGATCTTTCTCGTCGCCATCGCGGCAGGAAAATTCCACGGAGTGATCAGCAGCGAGACCCCGATCGGCTGGCGGTCGACGAGAATGCGCTTGTCGCCGCTGGGGGAGAGCCGAAAGTCGCCGGGTATGCG
Organism: Leifsonia sp. Root112D2; assembly: GCF_001424905.1. Classification (NCBI taxonomy): domain Bacteria; kingdom Bacillati; phylum Actinomycetota; class Actinomycetes; order Micrococcales; family Microbacteriaceae; genus Leifsonia; species Leifsonia sp. Root112D2. Next base: position 621,814 of record NZ_LMCU01000001.1, on the reverse strand, counting down.
CACCGCCTCCTCGGAGAACCAGCGGAAGAACTCCTTGGCATAGTTGGCCTCGCCTATCGCATCACTCCAGGCCTTGCCGTTCTCGCGCACCATGATTTCGGCGAACTGCTCGAGTTCGTCCGTGAAGATGTCATAGGCGGCGCGAAGCAGTTCGCTGCGTTCGCGCGCGGCGGTCGCGGCCCAGGCCGCCTGGGCGCTCGCGGCCGCGTCGACGGCGGCCATGCAATCGGCTTCGCTCGCCACGGCGAAGCGAGCTATCACCGACAGGTCGGAGGGGTCGATGACATCGAATCTCTCGCCCGAGCTGCCGGCCCGCCATTCGCCATCGATGAAGAGGTCTGCGATGTATGTCATGAATTGCTCCCGGTGCGAAGGTGCCCGCTGTAGGCGTTGTCGAGGATGTCCACGAGGGACTGTTGGGTTGTCTGGATGGGGGCGATGGCGATGAGTCGGCCGGAAGCGAGCCCCAGTTCGGCGATGTGGCCAAGCTGGTCGCGGGCGATTCCGATTTCGGCAAGCGTGGAGGGGACCCCTATCTTTCGATTGAGCTCGACGATCGCCGTGACGGCATCCTGGGCCTGCTCTGACTTCTGCGTGGCTGAGGAGCCGAGCGCGGTGCCGATCCGGGCCACGCGCTCGGCGCTGGCCGCATCCGCCCGCATGGCATCGACCACGTAGGGCAGCATCAAGCCCGTGCCGAGCCCATGCGGAGTCTTGGTCATGGCGCCGATCGGGTACTGCAGCGCGTGGGAGAGGTGGGTTCCCGTCGGCCCGAACGACATGCCGGCGAGCAGGCTTCCAAGCGCCACCTGTTGCCGCGCCTCGCGATTGCCCGGCTCGGCGACAGCAGTGGCAAGCCAGCCGCCGAGCATTTCGACGGCGTGCAGGGCGAGCATCTCAGAAAACGAGTTGAGCCCGGTGAAGACCGGAAGAGTGGCCGACCAATCCGGATGCAGCGCCGCGGCCGTGTACGACTCCACCGAGTGCACGAGGGCGTCGATGCCCGAGAACGCCGTCACCGAGGGCGGGGCACCGAGCGTGAACTCGGGATCCACAACGGCCGCCACCGGGATGAGGTGCGGGCTCGAGATGCCCACCTTGAGCGCCTTGCTGGGGTCCGACACCACCGCCACGGGCGTCACCTCGGAACCGGTTCCGGCCGTAGTGGGCACCGCGACGATGGGAAGGACAGGCCCGGGCACCGCATTCTCCCCGTAGTAGCGCGACAGCGGGCCCGGGTGCGAGACGAGCAGGCTGATGAGCTTCGCGGCATCTATCGCGCTTCCGCCTCCTATGGCGAGTACGGCATCCGGTGCGAAGTCGCGTGCGAAGGCCCCCGCGGCATCCAGCGACTCAACCGGCAGTTCGGGCTGAATGTCGCTGTATACCTGCACCTCAAGCCCGGCAGCTTTCAGCCCCCCAAGCACCTCGAGAACGAGATCTGTGCCGGTGAGGAACGGGTCGATGACGGCGAGCACTCGGCGGCCGTGGGCGCCCAGCAGTTCGGGGAGCTGGGCGCGCACGCCGTACCCGAAGTGGATGCGACTGGGCAGCCGCAGCGTACCCGTCGGTGGGGAGGTGATCATGGTTCTCCTGTGAACTTCTGTGCGGTTGAGGCCAGAGTCGCAGACCGTTACCATGGCGACCATGGCCCGTCCCACTGTGCAGGACACGCGATCGTCTCTGCGTCGTGCTCTTGACCTGCTCGATGCGTTTTCTCCGGATGCCACGGAACTCACGATGCGCGAACTCGCCGCGCGCTCGGGAGTCTCGAGATCGACAACGCATCGACTCGTCACCGAACTTCTCGAGTGGGGCGCCCTGGAGCGTGGCAAGCGTGGCGTGCGCCTCGGCATCAAGTTGTTTGAGCTCGGTGCCATGGCGCCGACACAGGGCACGATGCGGGAGGCGGCATCACCGTTTCTGCACACGCTGAACGAGGTGACTCACCTGACGGCCAATCTCGCCATTCGTGAGGGCGCTCACATCGTGTATCTCGAGAAGATCGGCTCCCGCACCCTACGGGTGCCGCACTCGAGGCTGGGCGGTCGCGGGGCGCTGCACGCGACGGGCCTCGGCAAGGCGATACTCGCCTTCTCCCCGCCGGCGGAGATCGCAGAATACGCCACCGCCCCGCTGGCGGCCATCACCTCGAAGACCATCACCGACGAGACGGTGCTCACGCGCGAGCTGGCGGGCATCCGGCGCACTGGCGTTGCACTCGACGTTGAGGAATCGCTGCTCGGCCTGTTCTGTGTCGCCGCGCCGATTCGTGATGCGCGGGGAACGGCAATAGCGGCAGTCTCCGTGACCGGGGCCACGGCCCGTTCGCAGGCCGAGCGATTCAGCCCCACGGTGATAGCCACCGCGCGGGCGATTGAGCATCGCCTCAGCTCGCTGGAGGCGTGATCGCCCGCGCAGAGGCCGCGTCATCCTGCAGCCGCTTGCCGAGTTCGTGTGCCTGGTCGAGCAGGAGAGCACCGAGTTCTGCCCGGCGCGCAGCAGGAAAACGCGACTCGACACCCGTGATGCTGAGCGCCCAGGATGGCTCGCCGTTTCGCCCGAAGACGGCCGCGGCCATGCCATAACTGCCCTCGACGACCAGCCCCGGATTCACCGAATAGCCGCGGCGTCTCGTCTCTGCGGCGCGTTGGGTCACGGCAGGCTCGGAGTGCTGGCCTCCCCACTTCTCAGAGAGCTCAGGATGCCTGCGAAAGTAGGACTCGGCCTGCCCCTCCGGCAGGAAGGCGAGGATCACCAGCCCGGCGGAGGCAACGCCGAGGGGAAAGCGGATGCCCTCGTGCAGAACAAAGGAGCGGAGCGGAAAACTTCCCTCCTCGTCGATGAGGCACACCGTCTCGTCGCCTCGGCGAGCGGAGAAGAAGGCGCTCTCGCCCGTGCGGGCAGCGATGGAGCGCACGGTCTCGCGAGCGGTCTCCGTGACGTCGTAGCGTGAGGCGGAGACCGAGCCCATGAGGTACAGCTCGGGGCCGGGAAACCACCGGCCTGAACGGCGGTCCTGATCGACAAGTCCTTCGGCGGCGAGGGCGGCGAGCAGCCGGTGGGTGGTCGGCCGGGTGAGGTCGGTTGATGCCACGATCTCGGCGCTGGTCATGCCGGTCACGGGCCCGCCGCTCACGGTGCGCAGCAACAGGCCGACGCGCGAGACGACCTGTGCTCCTTTGATCGCATCCATCTGTCCAGCATATGGACATTGCATGCGCGAGTGTTCACGATCCGAGAGATTGGGTGCGGATGATTGCAGCGGCTCAGACTCTATGGATATAACCGAAGTGACCACATGGTGGTGTGACGTCGACGGTGACGTCGACGGTGACTTCAACGGAGAGGACGAATTGTGAAACTGCGGTCCAGCGCCGGCGACGCCCTTTCCGGGTTGCTCCAGAACGGCATGACCCTCGCGGTCGGGGGCTTCGGGCTCAGCGGAATCCCCTCCGATCTCATCGATGCGGTGCGCGATTCGGGGGTGACCGACCTCACGGTCGTCTCCAACAACATGGGCGTAGACGGCAAGGGGCTCGGAGTTCTGCTCGATAACAACCAGGTTCGCCGGGTGCTCTCTTCCTACGTCGGTGAGAACAAGCTGTTCGCCACGCGCTACCTCGACGGCGATCTCGAGGTCGAGTTCGTGCCACAGGGAACGCTCGCCGAGCGACTGCGGGCGGGTGGCTCCGGCATCCCGGCCTTCTACACCCCGACCGGGGTGGGAACCCCCATCGCCGAGGGCAAGCCGACCGCCGAATTCGACGGAAAGACCTACCTGCTCGAGCGCGGCATCGTCGCCGACGTGAGTCTCGTGCACGCCTGGCGAGCGGATGCCGAGGGCAACCTCGAATATCGGCACACGGCCCGCAATTTCAACCCGCTCGTCGCGATGGCCGGGCGTGTGACCATCGCAGAGGCGGAGACGGTGCTCGACGGGGAATTCCTGGATCCCGACCACGTCGTTACCCCGGGAATCTTCGTTCATCGTCTCGTGCACACCACGCGGGAGAAGTTCATCGAGCAGCGCACCGTGCGCACCCGCGACGAGCGCTGAAAAGGAGAGCATCATGGCCTGGACACGCGAGGAGATGGCGGCGATAGTGGCCGCCGAACTCACCGATGGTGCGTATGTGAACCTGGGGATCGGCATCCCGACCCTCGTTGCGAACTTCATACCTGCGGGTATTTCCGTGACCCTGCAGAGCGAGAACGGGCTGCTCGGCATCGGGCCGTTCCCGTGGCAGGGCGAGGAAGACGCCGATCTCATCAACGCGGGTAAGCAGACGGTCACCGCGCTGCCCGGCGCGAGTTTCTTCGACTCTGCGACCTCGTTCGCAATGATCCGCGGCGGCCATGTCGACGTCGCGGTGCTCGGAGCGTTGCAGGTTGCGGCGAACGGCGATCTCGCCAATTGGACGATTCCGGGCAAGCTCGTCAAGGGCATGGGCGGCGCGATGGATCTCGTGGCGAGCGCGGCCCGCATCGTGGTGCTGACCGATCACGTTTCGCGCGACGGAACGCCGAAGATCGTGACGGAGTGCACCTTGCCCCTCACCGGCGTGCGAGCCGTCAACCGCATCATCAGCGATCTCGCCGTGTTCGATGTGACGGATGATGGGCTCCGGCTGGTGCAGATGGCGCCGGGCGTGACAATCGATGAGCTGCGCGAGAAAACCGGTGCGCCGTTCGAGACGGCGGTGACGGCATGAGCGCCATCATCGCGGGGTACATGCGCACCCCATTCGTCAAGGCCAACGGCCAGTTCGCAACGGTGCCGGCGACCGAGCTGGGGGCGTGCGCCATCACGGCCGCCCTGCACAGCGCCGGGGTCGCGGCGAGCGACGTACAGTTCGTCATCGCCGGCCAGGTGCTGCAGGCAGGCGCGGGGCAGAACCCGGGCCGGCAGTCGGCCGTCGGCGCAGGCATTCCGCTGACGGTGCCGGCGCTCACGCTGAACGCGGTTTGTCTCTCGGGCATGGAGGCCGTGGTGCAGGCCGATCGACTGATCACCGCCGGCGAGGCGGATGTTGTGGTGGCGGTCGGCCAGGAATCGATGACTCGTGCACCGCACGCGTGGGTCGGGTCGCGCTCGGGCACGAAGTTCGGCCCCGTCGAACTCGTCGACACGATGGAGTACGACGGTCTCACCGACGCCTTCGAGCGCCGCTCGATGGGGCTGAGCACGGAGGAATTCAATACTCCGCTAGGCATCGAGCGCGATGCGCAGGATGCGTGGGCGGCAAGCTCCCACGCGCGGCTGGCCGCGTCATCCGCAATTCAGGCCCAGGAGATCGTTGCGGTGGATGTTGCGGGGCGTCGCGGTGTCGTGACGGTCTCCGCCGACGATGGCCTTCGTGCTGACACGACCACTGAGTCGCTCGGTGCGCTGCGAGCCGCATTCGTGGAGGGCGGCACTGTCACCGCGGGCAATTCTTCGCAGATTTCGGATGGCGCCGCTGCGGTCGTGCTCGTCAGCCCGAGATGGGCAGAGGAGCATGGCATCCATGGCATTGCGCGAATACTGTCGCACGCCTTGGTGAGCGGGCCGGATGTCTCGCTGCACGCCCAGCCCTCGAACGCCATCACCGCGGCACTGGAGGCGGCGTCTTCTGCCGCCGATCGTGGTACGGGTGATTTGGGCGTCGGCGATTTGGGCGTCGGCGATCTGGCGGCGGTCGAGATCAACGAGGCGTTCGCGGCCGTCGCGGTGCACTCGACGGCCGAACTCGGCGTGGATGCGGCCATCGTCAACGCCGACGGCGGAGCTATTGCCCTCGGGCATCCAATCGGTGCATCGGGTGCGCGCATTGTGGGTCATCTGGCCCGCAGACTGGCGGCGGCCGGCCCGGGAAGTATCGGCGCCGCGGGCATCTGTGGAGGTGGTGGCCAGGGTTCGGGCGTGGTGCTCGAGGCGATCTGAGCCACGCAGCCGATCGCTAAGGTGAAGGCCATGGACGCGAACCCGTCGACATGGAGTGAGCACACGGTCGGCGCGCCCGCGACCGACGCCGATGGAGACGCCTACCGCGCTCTCTCCGGCAACGCGGCCAAGGGCATCGCCGTGGTCACGGCGGCCCATCGAGGCTGGGATCATGCGGTCACCGTCTCCGACTATCTGTCGGTGACATACGATCCACCGACCATGCTCGTGAGCCTGTATTCGCTGTCGCGCATCGTCGAGGCGGTTGCCGGGGCCGGGCGCTGGGGGCTGAGCCTGCTCGCGTCCGATCAGCGCTCGGTTGCGGAGCGGTTCGGCGAGCAGGGCGCCCCGCTGGATGCGTTGCTGCGCCAGACCCCGCACGTTCGGCGAGACCCCGACGGCCCGGCCCTCATAGCCGGAGCGCTCTGCTGGTTTGAGCTGCGTACCGTGGCTACTCACGAGGCGGCCACCCACACCCTCGTCGTGGGCGAGGTGACGGCGATGGGCCGTGCGCGCGAATTCGGCGCGAAGCCGCTGGTGAGATTCCAGTCGGGCTACCTGCGTTGAGTTCGCGCGCGTAGTATCAGCGGCGAGAGACGCAGCCGCAGCATCCGCACAGAGAGCGAATCATGACCGAGACCGTCACATCCGCCGATGGCACCGTCATCGCCTACGACCGGCAGGGCGACGGGCCCGCGCTCATCATCGTGGGAGGAGCGCTCAACACCCGTCAGTCGCCCGGCGAGCTGCTCGGATTGCTTGCGTCGCGGTTCACGGTGATCGCCTATGACCGGCGCGGTCGCGGTGACAGTGGCGACACTCAGCCGTACGCGATCGAGCGCGAGGTGGAGGATCTTGCCGCGCTCATCGAGGCGGCAGGAGGGTCTGCGTTCGTCTACGGTCACTCCTCCGGGGCGATCCTCGCGCTGGAGGCCGCGTCGCGCGGGCTTCCTCTCAGCAGGGTCTCCGCCTACGAGCCGCCGTACACCTTCGACCCCGATAACCCGCAGCCGGCATCCGACGGCGGGGTGCAGGCCACCCTCGATGCGGGGGATCGTGCACTTGCGGTAACGAATTTCATGCGGCTGACGGGAATGCCGCAGCAGGCGATTGATGGCGTTACCCAGGCGCCGTTCTGGCCGGGCATGCTCGCCATCGCCCATACGCTGCCATACGATCTTGCCCTGAGCGGCGACGGGGCAGTGCCGGCACACAGGCTCGAAGCGATTGCCGTTCCGACCCTGGTGATGCACGGGGGAGCGAGCCCGGCGTGGGCGGCCCGATCCGCCGCAGCGATCGTTCAGGCGGTGCCCGATGCGCGACAGCTGGCCGTTGCGGGTCAGGATCACGGCGTCGACCCGGCCGTACTCGCTCCGTTGCTGATCGAGTTCTTCGCCTAATTCGCGAGCGCGCCCGTTTTCGACCCGGGCGGCTTGATCTCTCGATACTCCTTGTAGACGAGCACGATGATGGCCAGGTCGATGACGGTGAGCACGGCCATGCCGACGGTCGGCGCCGTCGCCAGCGTGTACAGCTGGTAGAGCAGGAACGCCGTGAGCACGGCGAGCGCATAGGGATAGGCCCTGTGGATGCGTCGCAGCAGAAAGTACACGAGTGCGAGTTTGACGAGCCCGTGCACGAGCAGGAATGCAATCAGAAAGCCAAGCCCGGTGTGTGCGAGCTGGTCATCGAGGTTTTCGAGGTAGTTCGCGATGAATTGGCGGAACGGATCCATGCCCTCGCCCGCCTCGGCGGCGACCGCCACCAGGGCGTGGTGCGGCATGCTCGGAGCAACGAGGAGCACGATACCCACGGCGAGTTCTATCGCGCCGTCGATGCCCTTGACAATGACGCCGACCTCGTAGAACTTGTCGAGCAGCGTCCACCGCCGCTTCGAACGTGGCTGCCAACCTGTCGGGTGCGCTCCCTTGCCGAGTCGGTCCGCGCACATGAACAGAGTGTACGTCGGGCCTTATGTGGATGCTTCCTGCCGCACATCCGGACTATGCCGATCGGAACCGAGCGCAGCGGCGCGCGTCGACAGGTATTGTCGGGTGCCCGGATCGGTGGTGAGGGAAATCGTCTTCTCGTAGGCGCGACGCGCCTCATTCACGCGTCCGGATGCGGCGAGCAGGTGGGCGCGTGTCGCCCACGCCGGCTGGAAGCGAGTCAGCGCTGCGTCCGTGATCCGATCGAGAGCGGCGAGGCCGGCATCCGCCCCGTCGAGCCGGCCGATCGTGGCCGCAAGCGAGACGCGCGCCCCGAGCGTCGGCGCGACGCGCACGAGCGCTTCGTACAGCACGCGCAGCGTGGCCCAGTCTGTGCTGCCGGAGACGGCTCGGGCGCAGTGCACCGACTGGATTGCGGCCTCAAGCTGAAAGCGGCCGATGCCACCGAGCGCATGGGCGCGGCGCAGCCAGGCCTCGCCCGAGGCGATGAGCGAGGCATCCCACAGTGCGGTGTCCTGCTCGTCGAGCGGCACGGGGCGATCGTGGGAATCGTGTCGGGCATCCGCTCGGGAGAGCGACAGCGCGATCAGCGCGGCAAGACCGAAGGCCTCCCCTTCGTCGCCGAGCAGCGCGGCCAGCGTGGAGGCTAGATACAGCGACTCTGCTGCCAGTGAGGTGCGAATCTGCACCGCGGAACCGGACGTCGGCATCCAGTCGATCGCATATGCGCCGTAGATCGCCTCGAGCACCGCGGGCAGGCGGCCAGGCATATCCTGCCGCGACGGCACGGCGAAGGGAATGCGTGCGTCCCGGATGCGCCGCTTGGCACGTACCAGCCGTTGCGCCATCGCGGGCGCGGGCATCGCGAACGCGGCCGCGATCTGCGCGGCCTCGAAACCGAGCCCGTTTGCAGCATGAGCGGGGTGCGAATGCTCGCCTCGATGGCCGGGTGCGCGCACACGAACAGCAGTTCGAGTCGCTTGTCGCCGATTGCGTCGAGGTCGAGTTCGTCGGGGCGCAGAACGCCGGGGGCGATTCGGCCCTGTGTGCTGCCGTGCACATCCGCTTCATCGAGAGGGGCGGATGTGCGATGGGCCGCCGAGCGATACAGATCGCGCAGCCTGTTGCGCGCCACGGTGAGCAGCCATCCTTGCGGATTGTCGGGCACGCCGCTGCTCGGCCACCTCGACAGCGCCTGCACGAACGCGTCTGCCAGCGCGTCCTCGGCAGTGGGAATGTCGCCGCTCGGGGCGGCGAGCAGTGCAAGCAGGCGCCCGTAAGAGGCGCGGGCGACCTGCTCTGCCCGCGCCTTCGCGGTCACATCGCGCTGCGCCACTGCCCGTCTCGGTAGAAGGTCGCCGAGGGCCGCACCTCGATGACACCCCAGTGCACCGAAGGTGCCTTCTCGGCCCAGGCGAGCGCCGCATCCAGGTCGGGCACGTCGATCACGAAGGTGCCGCCGAGTTGCTCCTTGGTGTCGGCGAATGGGCCATCCTGTACCGTCAATGCGCCGTCGCGAGACGTGACGGTCGTTGTCACCGAACTGGGTTGCAGCACCTCGGCAGAGACCAGCACACCTGCCGATTCGAGGGCCTTGGCGTAGGCATCGAATGCCGCCTGGCCTTCGGAGATGGCTTCGTTGCCCAGATCGGCCTCGGTCATTTCGGGGTAGTGAAGAAGAAGTGAGTATCGCATGGGAGTTCCCTTTCGCTGAGTGGTACGGTAGGCGCCCGCCGCTGCGGTCGACATACTTCTCTGACGATTCACGCTCCGCCCAATCGACACGGATGCCGTCGAGTGCGCAAGACAATGGTGCGGTGAGGCCGCCTCCTACTCGTTCTTGTAGGCCGGGCGCAGCCGGATGAGGCGCGCCTGGCCGTCTTCCTTGAACTCCACCAGGTTCTCCCGGGACTTCACAAAATCGGTGAACTTGCTGAAGCCGAGTGCGCCTTCATTGAACGAGGGATCCATCCGCAACATCTGATTCTTGACCGCGGAACTGCTCAGCCACTCGACGTCGCCTTTCGCCTGGCCCAGGCGAAGAGCGCGTACCAGCAGGCCGCTCGGACCGCGCTTGGGTACGGATGGTGCGGATGGTGCGGAGTTTTTCGCGTCCGTTTCTGATGGATCGGCTGCCGGTGTCGCTCGCTGTTTCTTGCCGCCACTCACCGCCCGAGAGGGCGATTGTGCGGGAGGGGATTGTGCGCCCGTCCCCGCCGTTGCCGGTGCTGTGTCGGCGGATTCGATGAGCTCAGGCGTCAGGTCGACATCGAGCTTGAGCAGTGCGTCGTAGTCGGAGAACTCATCGCATGCCGCAGCCAGCGCCTTGCTCGTTCCCCCGGCCACGCCGATTCCCACGACGTAGCGCCCGAGCCGTTTGGCGCGTTGGGCGAGCGCGATGTAATCGGAGTCACCCGCCACGATCACCACATGGGTGAGGTCGGGCAGCCGAAACAGATCCTCCACCACATCCACGGCGAGGCGGATGTCTGCGCCGTTCTTCATCGACGCCACCGTGGGAAAGAGCTGCGTGAGGTCGACGGCCTTGTCGATCAACTGCTTCTGGTAGCCGGCATTCACCGGTACCGACCAGTCGGCGTAGGCCCGACTGAGCACGATGGTGCCGAACGACGAGGCGAAGTCGAGTATCGCGCCCACGTCGACGGTGGCCTCGGCCAGCCGCTTCGCGACCTCCGTGCCCGCCTTCGCGGGGGTTGCAGTGAAGCGCCGGGCCTTGTCCTTGTGAAACTGGCCGCCGCCGTGCAGCTGGTCGTAACGGGAGATCACGATGTTGTCGAAGTCGATGTAGACGGCAACGCGGCCCTCGGTCGGTTCGGTCATTCTGGCTCCCTCTGCGTGCATTGGAAAGGTGCGGTACAGCCAGTCTGGTGCGTACGCATCCGCCGCCGCCAGCATTTCAGTGCACCAGCGTCGCGCGCATAACGCATGCAGATTGACGGGAGCGCTCATCCGGCTGCTGAATTCCCGCGGATGTCTGGGCGGGGTTCCGCGTTCTGCATGAGTTATGCGCGCGCCGGCATCCGCATCGGCATCCGCATCGGGCAGGGCGCGACTGTGCACGTGTGAACTCCCTCCGAATGCCGCGAACAGGGTTGAAGATGGGCGCGCGATGCGGAATCGTGGCCTACTTCCAACCGCTACCGGAAGGAGAGCGCATGCTCACCCTCACCGAAAACGCAAGCAGCCTCATCAAGAATCTCGCCGAGCAGACGCCCGTTGCAGATGATGCCGGGCTTCGCATCAGCACCACGGATGCCGAGTCCACCAATTTCACGGTCGACTTCACCTCGACCCCGGAACCGACAGACAAGGTCATCGAGAACGCCGGTGCGCGAGTCTTCCTGGAGGAGAACGCAGCCGTTGCACTCGACGACAAGGTGCTCGACGCGCAAGTGGATGCCGAGGGCTCGGTGCGCTTCGCCATCGGCGCCGCCGCATAACAGCAGAGATTTCGCGCGAATGGCGCGGCAGTGGGCAACCCGCTGCCGCGCCATTCGTGTGTATCGGCAGTATTCAGATGCGCATGGCGCCGAGCTGCGCGGAGAGCTCGGCCGCGATCTTCGCAGCCAACACGCCAGCCTGGTCGAGGTGGCCTCCAAGCCGTGCTTTGGGGGCGCTCACGTTGATCGCGCCGACGATGCTGCGTCGAAAGTCGTAGACAGGGGCTGAAACGCCGACGACCCCCCTCTCGAATTCTTCGTCAACCGTCGCATAGCCCCGTTTGCGAATGCGGCCGATCTCCGACATCAGGCTCTCGAAGTCTGTCACGAGTCGCTTACCCGTTGCGCCCGGCGGGTCGGGAAGCGCGCCGGCGGCGAGCAGTTCTGCAGGAACGGGGCCGGTGACGGGCCTGTCGTGTCCGTGTCGTTCGTACCAATCTCGCAGGGCCGGCTCGTCCCAGTCGCTCAGCAGTACGCGCCCGGAGGATGTCTGCCAGGCCGCCACACTGACTCCCTCCCAGCCCAACCCGCGAAACGCATAGTCGCTCTCCTGGCTCAGCAGCGTCAACACACTTCCGCCGCGTAACACGCACAGGTGAGTTGTCTCGTGGATAGCGGCAACCGCCCGCCGGAGGTAGGGCACGGCCTCGCGTACCAGCCGTGATTCGATCGTGCGGGCTGCAAGTGCATAGAGCTGATAGCCCAAGCGGTAATTCTGCGTCTCCGGATCACGCGCAGCCAGCCCGCTTTCGGCCAGTGTCGCCAGCGTGCGAGAGACCTGGCCCTTGTCGCGCCCAACGAGCTGCGCGACCCGCGATACGCCGAGACCACCGGATGCGTATGCCTCCGGCGACCCGAGTACTTCCAGAATTTCGAGGTCACGACGAAGCCCGGCGGAGTTGCGCCTGGGCGCGGCAGGTGCGGCATCCTCATCAACGGTCATGGTGTCAACATAGACTCATAGTTGTCATTTGCACAACGCATGTTGTGCAAATAGGAACTCTCTCGTAGTCTCGGCTTGTCAGTCGCCACCCGGCACCGGCGGTTTGCTCAAGGACGAGTGAGGAGGTACTCGCAGTGACCCAGTTCAGCTTCGCGAGATTGATTCAGTTCCTCAGCGATCGGTCGGAAGAGATCGTCGATCTGGCGCTGCAGCACATCGGCGTCGTCGCCATCTCGCTGATCATTGCCATGATCGTGGCAATGGGCATCGGAATGCTTACCTGGAACCGACCGATTCCCCGTTCGCTGGCCGTCACCGCGGCCGGTATCGCGCTGACCATCCCGTCGCTGGCCCTGCTCGCGGTGCTGATCAGGCCGTTCGGACTGGGTTGGACGCCAACCGTCATCGCTCTCTCCTTCTACTCGCTGCTGCCCATCGTGCGCAATACAGTGGTCGGCCTGCGGGAGGTGCCCTCCGCCGTCATGGAATCGGCCAAGGGAATGGGAATGGGCGGCGCGCGCATCCTGTTCACGATCCAGCTGCCCATCGCCTGGCCGATCATTCTCACCGGCGTGCGGGTCTCGGCCCAGATGGCCATCGGCATCGCAGCCATCGCCGCCTATGTTGCCGGGCCCGGACTGGGCACGTATATTTTCCAGGGCCTTTCGTCTCTCGGCTCCGTCAACGCCCTCAACTACGCCCTCGTCGGCACCGTCTGCGTGGTCATCCTCGCGCTGCTGGTTGACGGCCTCTTCGTTCTTATCACCCGCTTCACAACCTCAAGGGGGCTCCGTGCCTGAGTCAAGCAACACCGGAATCAACGCGATCGCCAACAACACCAGCGGGGCATCCATCGTTCTCGACGGCGTGACGAAAACCTATCCGAACCAGCCCGTCGCCGCTGTCGAGAACTTCAGCATGAACGTCGAACCCGGCGAATTGATCATGTTCGTCGGGCCAAGCGGATGCGGCAAGACCACGACCATGAAGATGATCAATCGCATCATCGAGCCGTCAAACGGAAGCATCAGTATCGACGGTCGGGACGTGCTCTCATTGAACCCCAATGAATTGCGCCGGCACATCGGCTACGTGATCCAACAGATCGGCCTCTTTCCGCACATGACTATTGCCGAGAACATCGGCGTCGTGCCGAAACTCCTCGGGTGGAGCAAGGAGAAGACGAAGAGTCGCATCGATGAACTGCTTGAGACGGTGCAACTCGACCCGGCACTCTTCGCGCACCGTTACCCGAAGCAGCTCTCGGGTGGCCAGCAGCAGCGGGTCGGCGTCGCTCGCGCGCTGGCGGCAGATCCACCCGTCATGCTGATGGACGAACCGTTCGGCGCGACAGACCCGATCACCCGAGAGAAGCTGCAGGCCGAGTTTCTGCGGTTGCAGGAGTCTCTCGGCAAGACCATCGTGTTCGTCACCCATGACTTCGATGAGGCGGTGCGGCTCGGCGATCGCATCGCGGTGCTCTCCGACCGCAGCCAGATCGAGCAGTTCGACACTCCCGCGAATATCCTCGCGACACCGGCCAACGACTATGTCGCTTCCTTCATTGGGCGCGGTGCCGCTATCAAACGTCTCGCGCTGATCCCGGTGACCGAGGCGACGCTGGGTGCGGCATCCGATGCTCCGCGCTCGCCGATCACGGTGGATATCGGCGACTCGCTGCGCGATGCGCTCGATGCGCTCGTGCTCAGCGGTTTGCCAGTGCTTGCCGTCGTCGAGGGGGGCCGCGCTGTCGGCTCCATCACACTCGAGCGCATCTCCGAGGTGCTGGGCACCGACGTTCTGGCCTCGAGCGAAACGGGAACGGGAGCCTGAGATGACAATTCAGGCGAGTGTCACCGAATCGATTGCGGCAATAGAAGCCCCCAAGCGTCGGGGCAGCGTCTTCACCCTGAGGCGGGTTGCGACTCCGATCGTCGTGATCGTCGTTCTTGCGCTGCTGTACTGGTGGGTCGCGACCATGAAGCTTGATTCCATCGAGCAGCGCACACTCAACTGGACGTACATCATCGATCGCACGAGGGAACATCTCCTCCTCGTCGTTGTCGCCTCGGCCCTGGTGGCCGTCATCGCCATCCCGGTGGGAATTCTGCTGAGTCGCACGCGGTCTCGCGTCGCGCGTGCCATCATCCTGGGCATTGCGAACATCGGTCAGGCCACGCCGGCCATCGGCGTGATCATTCTGCTCGCCATCGTGTGGCAGACCGGATTCGCGACGGCGATAGTGGCGCTCGTCGCGTATTCGATTCTGCCGGTGCTGCGCAATACGATGATCGGCCTGCAGCAGGTTGACTCCGATGTGCGTGAATCTGCCAAGGGGATGGGGATGACGCGCAATCAGGTGCTGCGGCGCATTGAGTTGCCTCTCGCCGTTCCGGTCATCGCGGCCGGGCTGCGCACATCCCTCGTCTTCGCTGTCGGCGTCGCGACCGTCGCGACGTTCATCAACGCGGGTGGTCTCGGCGACATGATCGTCAACGGGCTCAAGCTTCAGCGGTACCCCGTGCTGGTCACCGGCGCCGTGCTGGTTGCCTGCATCGCCCTGCTCATCGACTGGATCGCCGGCATCTGCGAAGACCTGCTGCGCCCCAAGGGCACATAGTGCCGTGCACGATCCGCTTCATCTCTACATCGCATGCACCGCAACACATCCCATCACCTGGAGGAACAATGAAGTTACGCAAGGCAACCACGGCCCTGTTCGCCATCGCGGCGGCCAGTGCACTCGTGCTCACGGGCTGCTCGTCGAGCAGCGGGGGCTCGGGCGGCGCGTCAAAGGGCGACGAGGTCAAGGGCCTCACCGGCGTCGTCGGCGCAAAGGACTTCTCAGAGCAGTACATTCTGGCCTACCTCACGAGCGACCTGCTCAACGCCCACGGGGCGAAGACCACGACGAACACCAAGGTGGTCGGCTCCGCCAATGTGCGCCAGGCCCTGGAGAGTGACCAGTTCATGGGCTACTGGGAGTACACCGGCACCTCGTGGATCACCTACAACAAGAACACCACACCGGTGAAGGGCGCCGAGGCGCAGTTCAAGGCGACCAAGGAGGCGGATGCCAAGAATGGCATCGCCTGGCTCGATCCGGCGCCGCTCAACAACACATACGCCTTCGCCATCCGAACCTCCGAGGCGAAGAAGCTCGGCGTGAAGTCGCTGAGCGACATCGCCAAGCTGCCGGTGAAAGATCAAACGTTCTGCATCGAGAGCGAGTTCTCGACACGCGACGACGGCTGGCCCGGTCTGAAGAAGGCATACGGAATCACCGTTCCGGACTCGAACGTGGCGCTGCTGGACACGGGCGTCATTTACACCGCCACCCAGAAGGGCACGGACTGCAACTTCGGCGAGGTCTTCACGACGGATGGCCGAATCAAGGCGCTCGACCTGACTGTGATGAAAGACGATCAGGACTTCTTCCCCGTCTACCAGGGTGCGCTCACCCTCAAGCAGAGCACTCTCGACAAGTACCCGGGCATCGCCAAGGTGATGGCCCTGCTGTCGCCGAAGCTGACCACCGAGGTCATGCAGTCGCTGAATGCCGAAGCGGATGTCGACGGCCGTGAACCGGCGAAGATCGCGAGCGACTGGCTGAAGAAAGAGGGATTGATCTAAGTGTCCACGCAGGCCCTTCTCATCGGTGAGAGTTTCATCGGCGACGGCGTGAATGCCGCGCATATCAACGTGGTGTTCGGTCATCGCGAAGGGCCTGCGGGACTCGCCTGGGCGAGCGCCCTGGCCACCCCCAGCGCCGGTCACGTGCCGTTCGTCGCCGTGCTCCGGCCCTCCCTTCCCGTCAAACCGCTGACGCTCTTCGTTACCAAGTCGGCGCCGGAAAGTGCTGCGCACGGACTGCTGATCTGGGGGCCGGCCCAGGCCGGTGTGGCCGCCGGGGTCGCTGACGCGCTCGCCGACGGCATCATCTCCCCTGAACAGGCAGACTCCCATGTCGTGATCGCGGCGGTGTGGGTCAACCCCGGGGCGAACGACGCCGAACTCGTTTACACGAACAACCGAGAGTCGGCGCGCACAGCCTTGGAGAACGGCGTGCGCCATCTTCCGAATACGAACGACGTCATTGACGCGCGGAACTCGCCGTCCAACCCCTTCTACACTCCAAAGGCCTAACCATGAAGATCACCGCCATTCGCCTCACGCGAATGAGCCTGCCGCTCGATCCGCCGTTCAGGGCCGCCTGGGACCCCACGCCGCGCACGAGCTTCGCCGCCACGCTCGTGGAGGTCGAAACCGATGACGGTGTCACCGGCGTCGGATCCGGCGACACCATGGACGGCTTCGAGGCGTTCGAGCACCTGTTCCTCGGCACCGATCCGCTGCAGATTCTCAACCAGGTGCGCCGCATCGAGACCATCAACTTTCATGGCGGGCGCTATTGGCCGCTGGAGGCGGCACTGTGGGACATCATCGGCCAGGTGGCCGGGCTGCCGGTGAGCATCCTCTTCGGCGGAGCCCGGGATCGCCTCGCCGCATACGCATCAAGTGGCGAGCTGAAGTCGCCCGAGGCGCGCGCCGAGGCTGCGCTTGCCGCACGCGAGCTCGGGTTCCGGGCCATGAAGATACGCATCGCCCGCGATCACCTCGACGAGGGCATTGCTGCTGTTCGCGCCACGCGGGAGGCGGTCGGACCCGATTTCGATCTCATGGTCGACCTCAACCAGATGTGGCGCATGAGCGGCGACATCGAGGCGGCGCTGCCTCTCGCCCGGGTGCAGCGTGTGGCGGTGGAGCTCAATGAGCTGGGCGTGCTGTGGCTGGAGGAGCCGCTCCCGCAGGTGGACATCTCGGGGGCTAAACGGGTGCGAGCCGAGACCGGCATCC
Source organism: Leifsonia sp. Root112D2 (assembly GCF_001424905.1). Classification (NCBI taxonomy): domain Bacteria; kingdom Bacillati; phylum Actinomycetota; class Actinomycetes; order Micrococcales; family Microbacteriaceae; genus Leifsonia; species Leifsonia sp. Root112D2. The sequence continues at coordinate 604,678 of NZ_LMCU01000001.1, read as the reverse complement.
AGATCGCCGGCGGCGAGATGGTGCGCAGTCTTCCCGAGCTCAACGCTCTCATCGAGGCGGATGCCTTCGACATCTACCAGCCGGATGTCGCGCTCGCCGTCGGCATGTACCGCGCGCGCCAGGTCGCGGAATCCGCGAATCTGCGGCACCGCTCCTTCACCCCGCACACGTGGAGCAACGGCCTCGGGCTCCTGGCAAATCTGCACGTCGCCGCGGGCGTCGATGCCGGTCCATATCTCGAGTTTCCGTTCGACCCGCCCGGATGGACGCCCGAACGTCGGGACTTCTTCATGACCCCGCTCACCATCGATGCCTCCGGTGACCTCGTGGTACCCACCCGGCCGGGTCTCGGTGCAGAGATCGACCGCGATGCGGTCGCGCGATACGCCGTCTAACTTTCCCATTCGACGTTAAGAAGCACGGAGTACACAGACAGCATGACGAACTGGATCGAGCGGGCATCCGCCCTCATGCCGCAGACAGGGCTCTTCATCGATGGCGCTTTTCGGCCGGCGCTCGACGGCGGGACCTTCGATACCATCGCGCCGCGCGACGGTTCGCTGCTGGCTCGAGTGAGCTCGGGCGGCGAGGCGGATGTCGACCTCGCGGTGCGCGCGGCGGCCAGCGCCTTCGAGAGCGGCGCCTGGTCACGAGCCGATCGCAGGCACAGACAGGCCGTGCTGCTGCGGCTTTCTGAACTGATGCTCGAGAACCTGGACGAACTGGCCCTACTCGAGGCGATCGACTCGGGGCACCCTATCGGCGATGCGCGTGGTGTCGATGTGCCGAACGCGGCCCGCACCATGCGCTGGTACGCGGAAGCCATCGACAAGGTCTACGACGAAATTGCGCCGACACCGCGCAACGCGCTCGCGCTCGTAACGAGGGAGGCACTCGGCGTCGTCGGCGCCGTGGTGCCGTGGAATTACCCGCTCATCATTACTGCCTGGAAGATCGCACCGGCGCTCGCGATGGGTAACTCGGTGGTGCTCAAGCCGGCAGAGCTGACAAGCCTCTCCGCACTTAAACTCGCCGAACTCGCCGCCGAGGCCGGAATTCCCGACGGTGTCTTCAACGTGGTGCCTGGATTGGGCGCCGTGGCGGGGCAGGCGTTGGGCCGGCATCCGCTCGTCGACAAGGTCGCCTTCACGGGCTCGCCGGCTATCGGGCACGCATTCCTGCGCTACGCGGGAGACTCCAACGGCAAGCAGGTCTCCCTGGAACTCGGCGGCAAGTCGCCACAGCTCGTGCTCGCGGATGTCGAGGACATCGCCGCCGCGGCATCCTCGATCGCGTGGGGCATTTTCTACAACGCCGGTCAGACCTGTCACGGCGGCAGCAGACTCATTGTGGACGAGCGTGTGCATGACGAGCTGGTGGACGCGGTTGTGCAGGTGGGCAACTCGCTCGTGCTGGGCGACCCGCTCGACGAGGCAACCCAGATCGGCACGATCGCCAGCGAGAAGCAGCTTGATCGTGTGCTCGACTACATCGGCGTCGCCCACGCGGAGGGCGCCACAGTCATCGGCGGCGCGCAGGTGCGTCCACCGGCGCTCGAGGGTGGCTACTACGTGCAACCGACGGTGTTCGACGGTGTGGACAACGCCGGCCGCATCGGCCAGGAGGAGATCTTCGGTCCCGCTCTCGCGGTGACCACGGTACGCGGAGCCGAGGAAGGCATCTGCGTTGCCAACGACAGTGCGTACGGGCTTGCCGCGAGCGTGTGGACGGGTAACGTGACGACCGCGCATCGCGTCGCCCGCGAACTGCGCGCCGGCACGGTCTGGGTGAACACCTTCGATGTGGCCGATGTGATCACGCCATTCGGCGGCTTCAAGAGCTCGGGCTCGGGTCGGGACCGCTCACTGCACGCGCTCGATTCGTACTCGGCGCTGAAGACCACCTGGATCAACCTGGGCGACGGCCCGCTCGACTGAATCACCTGCACCGAAGCTCCAAGAATCACAACCACGTCACATTTATCAAGCTGTATTCGCTACGACACTGATGGGGAGAAATGTCTCTACCGCACGCCAACCGATCGACCACCGTCGGCTTCATCGGGCTGGGCAACATGGGTTCCGGGATGACCCACAACCTGCAGGCCGCGGGGTTCCCGTTGGTCGTCAACGACATCCGTCGTGAGGCCGCTGGCGAACTCCTCACCGGCGGCGCCGCGTGGGCTGATACTCCGGCCGAGCTTGCCGCCCGAAGCGACGTGGTCATCACGATGCTGCCGACGCCCCGGCACGTCGATGCGGTAGTGCACGGGCCGAACGGCATCCTCGCCGGTATAGCGGATGGCGGCACCTGGGTCGACATGTCCACCTCCGTTCCAGAGGTGGCTGAACGAGTGAGGACCGAGTACGCGGCGCGAGGGCTGCGGATACTCGATGCCCCGGTGAGCGGCATGTCGGTTGGCGCGGCGAATGGGATGCTTCAGATCTTCATTGGCGGCGACGCGATCGATGTGGAGCGGTTGCGCACGGTCTTTGAGGCGATGGGTGACCCACAACGTATTCTGCACGTCGGTGCTGCCGGCACCGGATATGCGGTGAAGCTGATGATCAACCAGCTGTGGTTCTCACACCTGGTGGCCACCGCCGAGGTGCTCAGCGTGGGTGTGAAGGCGGGTGTCGACCTTGCGGTGCTGCGCAACGCTCTCGTGGCCAGCCCTGCCAACAGCAACTTCGTCGAGAACGACGTGCTATCGATTCTCGAACACAGCGACTACGACGAGGGATTTGCGATCGCTCTGGCCTGCAAAGACCTCGGCCTCTCCATCGATCTCGGCCGCTCCGTTGGCGTCTCCACTGAGCTCTCGGCGCTCGTCGAGCAGATCTACCGCCGGGCAAAGGCGCGTTACGGTGACCGGGCTGGCGAGATGACACCGGTGAAACTCTACGAAGAACTGATTGGTTCCGATCTGCGCCTGGAAGGGGCATCCGCATGACGACGTCGACCGCCACAACGGGGCTTGCACCGCTGCCCGCTCCACTGTCAGAGAGCGAACTCACGCTGGATCCCAAGCCCATCGCGTACTTCGGCCGCGGCAGGGTGGCCGAAGTCGGCGCGATTGCCGCGTCGACGGGCGCGCACAGCGCTCTTGTTGTGACCGATCCGTTCTTGGCAACCTCGCCGGTTGTCGAGGCGGTGCGTACCTCCCTTGAACTGGCGGGGTTGGCCGTAACGGTGTTCGGGGGCGTCACCCCGAACCCCACGACGACGTGCGTCGATGAGGGCAGCGACCTCGCGGCATCCGTCTCGGCAGACGTGCTGGTCGCCGTCGGCGGTGGCTCGTCGATGGATGCGGCGAAGGGGGTCTCCCTCGGCGCCGTCAACCCCGAACGCGGCATTGGGCTGGATTACACGACCGAGTTCGCTCACGCGGCGTTGCCGATCATCGCGGTGCCGACGACGGCGGGAACCGGCGCGGAGGTCAATGCGTTCGGTGTGATCACGGATGTCGAAAGCCACCGCAAGTTCTACGTCGGCCACACGAGCGCCCTCGCGCGTGCCGCCGTGCTCGACCCGGAACTCACCGTCGGGCTGCCCGCCGGCGCTACGGCGGCCACCGGCATGGATGCTCTCACCCACGCCCTTGAGTCGTACCTTTCGATTCGTGCGAACCCGTATTCCGACGGGATCGCCCTGCAGGTCATTGCGACCGTCGCCGAGTACCTTCCGCGAGCCGTCGCCGACGGCAGCGACATCGAGGCGCGCTCGCAACTGCTGCTCGCCAGTCATGTGGCGGGTGTCGGGTTCTCACACACGGGGCTCGGTCTCGTGCATGGCATCGCGCATCCACTCGGCGGGCAGTTCAACATTCCGCATGGATTGGCACTGTGCGTCGTGATGGAGGGCGTACTGCGCTTCAACCTCAGCGCCCGTGAGGAACGCATCGCCCGCATCTCCTTCGCGCTCAGTGTCGGCGATACAGCTGCGACGACCGCAGATAATGCCGAGGCAGCCATCACGGCCGTTGCCGCGTTGGCCCGCCAAGTCGGCATGGTCGGTCCGCTCTCGAAATTCGGGGTGACGGATGCCTCGCTCGCCTCGCTCGCCGCGGACACGCTTGCAGACTCGGTCACCGCCAACAATCCGCTCACCCCGACGGCCGCTGATGTCGTTCGTATTCTCAAGGAGTCACTATGAGCACCACTGTCACCGACGCAGACGAGAAGACTTTGCTTGCGAGCATCCCGACCGGCCTTTACATCGGCGGCGCATGGCGGCCGGCGAGCGACGGCGGTACCTTCGACGTGCTCGATCCGTCGAACGGCGAGGTTCTGTTGAGTGTCGCGGACGCAACCCCCGCCGACGGACTCGCCGCGCTCGATGCCGCGGCATCTGCTCAACGAGACTGGGCACGCACGGCGCCCCGCGCCCGGGGGGAGATTCTGCGTGGTGCATTCGAGGCGGTCACCGCGCGTGCCGACGCCTTCGCACTGCTGATGACGCTGGAGATGGGAAAGACCCTGGCTGAGTCGAAGGGTGAGGTTGCGTACGGGGCCGAGTTTCTGCGCTGGTTCTCAGAGGAAGCACCGCGCGTCAGCGGACGCTACGCGACGGCACCCGATGGCGCGAACCGGCTGCTCGTGAACAAACGTCCTGTCGGACCGAGCCTGTTCATCACGCCGTGGAACTTTCCGCTCGCCATGGCCACCCGCAAGATCGCGCCGGCCATCGCGGCAGGCTGCACGATGGTGCTCAAGCCCGCCGCGCTCACGCCGCTGACCGCGTTGCTGTTTACGCAGGTGCTCGAGCAGGCGGGGCTGCCTGCGGGCGTGCTCAATGTCATCCCCACGACGAGCGCAGGGCGGGTCACCGGCCCGCTGATCAAGGATTCGCGCCTGCGCAAGCTCTCGTTCACCGGTTCCACCGAGGTGGGGCGCCGACTCATCGCTGATGCGGCCGACCAGGTTCTGCGCGTCTCGATGGAGCTCGGCGGAAACGCGCCGTTTCTCGTGTTCGACGACGCGGACGTCGATGCAGCGGTCGACGGAGCGATGCTCGCCAAATTGCGCAACGGAGGAGAGGCCTGCACGGCGGCCAACCGCCTTCTCGTTCACGAGAGTGTCGCTGCGGAGTTCACGGAGAAGCTCACCGAGCGGATGCGCGCCCACACCGTGGCCCGCGGCACAGACCCGAGCGCGAAGATCGGTCCTCTCGTCGACGAGACCACACGAGACAAGGTGCACGAGCTCGTCAGTGCCACTCTCGCGGAGGGCGCGACGCTCACGCTCGGTGGGCACGCGCTCGATGGCCCCGGCTACTTCTACGAACCCACCGTGCTGACGAATGTGCCGGCGGACGCGCGCATACTGCGCGAGGAGATTTTCGGCCCCGTCGCGCCCATCGTCACTTTCGCTACCGAGGAGGAGGCCGTCCGGCTGGCCAACGACACCGAATACGGGCTCGTCGCCTACGCATTCACTCGTGACCTCAATCGTGGGCTGCGACTCGCGGAGGAGCTGGAGACGGGCATGCTCGGGCTCAACGCGGGAGTCATCTCAAACCCGGCAGCGCCGTTCGGCGGAGTCAAGCAGTCTGGTCTCGGCCGAGAGGGCGGCTTCGAGGGCATCGAGGAGTACCTGGAGACACGCTACATCGGAATTGCAAACCCCTTCGCCGACTGAGTGCAGGTCTATCCCTCAAGTCCCTCGGGCGCAGGCTCCCTCGGCACTGGCGTCGTGGAAACGCTGGCGCGATTCTTTCCCCTCCACTGCTCACAGCAAACTCTGGGTATCTCACAGCGCGTTCAAAACGCTGACATAACGCATCCGCAAGATCGGGGTGTGGTCTTCAGCTAACGAACGGATCACGCCGAGAGGAACCAGAGCGATGGACATCAACAGCAAGCGCACGCGGCGGCGTGTAGCGATCGTCTCAACCGCGGTGGCGGCGACGGTCGTCGTCGGCTCGGCATTCGGCCTCGCTGCAACCCACGGGGCATTCGGATCGACGCCCGCCGCATCGACGCCGAGCGTATCCACAATTCATAACGCCTTACAGCTCGGCAACGGCTACGGTCGGTCTGGCTACGGCATGAATGGGTATGGCTCAGACGGATACGGCCAGGGCGGATACAGCCAGTATGGGTACGGTCAAGCAGGCGTCGGCTCGTCCGGCTCCTCGACCAGCGCCGCGCTGGCCAGCGCGACCTCGGCTCAGGAGATCGGGGTCGTCGACATCAACTCGCAGCTCACCTACGACAGCGCCGAGAGCGCGGGAACCGGTCTCGTGCTCAGCTCGAACGGCGAAATTCTCACGAACAACCACGTGGTTGAGGGCTCGACGAGCATCAGCGTCACTGTCGCGGCGACCGGGGCCAGCTACACGGCCTCCGTCGTGGGAACCGACGCCACAGACGACATCGCCGTGCTTCAGCTGAGCGGCGCATCTGGTCTCAGCACGGCCCACATCACTAGCGCTGATGCCGCCGCCGTCGGCGACGCGGTCACCGGTGTCGGCAACGCGGGTGGAACGGGTGGCATGCCATCAGCCTCACCGGGTCAGGTGACGGCGCTCGACCAAAGCATCACGACGCAGGCCGAGCAGACCGCCGTTTCCGAGACGTTGCACGGCCTCATCGAGACGGACGCCGACATCCAGCCCGGCGATTCGGGTGGCCCGCTCTTCAACGCGAGTGATGAGGTCATCGGCATCGACACCGCTGCCGAGCAGGGCGGAACGACGACCGCCGGCTACGCGATTCCGATCGGCACCGCACTCACCATCGCCGGCGATATCGAGGCGGGCAATTCCTCGTCCACCATCTCGCTCGGCTACCCGGCGTTTCTGGGAATTGAGGTTGCGCAGACGGCGGATGCCACGGCATCCGGTTACGGCGCCGCTTTCGGCAGCGCGAACGGCGGCGACACGCAGGCCGCGAGCACGGGTGCAGCCGTCGGCGGTGTCATCGACGGCACCCCGGCCGCCGCAGCCGGCCTGGAGGCGGGGGACACGATCACGGCGCTCGGCGGCGTGAACGTCACTTCGGCTTCCGAGTCGACGGCGGCGCTCGCCGCCCATGCGCCCGGTCAGAGCGTGAGCGTCACGTGGGTGGATGCGACGGGCGCTTCTCACACGGCCACGCTCACCCTGGCTCGCGGCCCGGTCGCATAGCACCGCAGACGGCGAAGCGGGCGGGCTCGCCTATGCGGGCACCAGGCAGGTGGGGGAGCCGACAGCGAACGTCGCGATCAGGTGCTCGGGAACTCCGGTGTGGGCATCCAGCCGAAACGCGGTCACCGTGCTCGAGGCCTGATTGGCGACGAGCAGCATGCGCCCGATCTGCAGGTGGTGGCGGGGTACGGATCCGCCGCAGGGCACATCGGCGATCGGCTCGAGCCGTGCACCGTCATCGTGCACGGCGAGCGTCGAAATGTAATCGGAGCCACGCACGCTGACCTGCGCGAAACCGCCCGAGGCATCCACTGAGATCTCGGATGCCGTGTCTCCCGGCCGCGCGCCCGCCCGGCTCGCCGGCGTGCTGCTCTCGATCGCGAAGCGACCGTCTCCGTTCGCCGCAAGCACGAACACCGTCACGGAGACCTCGCCAATCACGAGAATGCGTCCGCTCGGATGCCGCACCAGATGTCTCGGCTCGGAACTCTTCGGGAAGACAACCTCGTGGTCGGCGACGAGGCCGGTGCCCGCCTCGTATCGCCACACGCGCAGCAGATCGAAGCCGAGGTCGGTCGTGGCGACACGACCGTCGGGCAGCATGAGCGCGGCATGCGCGCGGGTGGGCCGACCGCTCGCGCCATGCGGGTCGACGGCGGCAGCCGCGGCGAGCCGGTTCGTGATAGCGCCGGCGTCGTCGAGCTCGTAGAGCAAAACCTGGCCGTCTCCCCAGCACGAGACGACGAGAAAGCGGCCGGCGGGGTCGACGGCCACGTGGCAGGCGGCGGCGCCTGCCGGCCATGCCTCGCCGGCGGCTTCGAGCGTGCCGGGCGCGGTCACGCGAAACGCGCGCACCGTCTCGGCGCTCTCGCCCACCGCATACACGAGGGGTAGTGTCGGGTGCTTTGCCAGGAACGATGGCGAGGGCGCAGCGGTCGCGAGCCCGGCACGTTCGGGGCGTCCGGATGCGACGCGGAGCGTGCCGATTCCCTCACCCTTGCCGCCGGCATCCGCCGTGTACGAGCCGACCCAGAGGTCGAGTGTGGGCAGGGCCGGAGTGGTGTCGGTCATGCGTTCGACGCTACCGCCCGCGGCAGGGTCACGGCAGCAGCGCGAGCCAGCCGGTGATGAGCTGGTGCAAGGCGGCGTCGCCGAGCGGCTCGCCGTCGACGAACTGCGCATACGCAATGGGGCCGGCAAGCAGCCGAAAGCCGTCGGCCGTCACCTCGATGCCCAACCCGTGCGACAGGCGGTCTCGGGCGCGTGCACTCGCGCCGACATCGGGCTGTGTCGGCAGCCCGATGCCTTCGGCGAGGCGGTCGCGCATGTCGGTGGCGAAGGCGAAAAGCACGGCATGCGGGGATTGCCCGGCGGCTTCGGCATCATCCCACAGGGAGGCGCGCTCGGGTAGTGAATTGACGTACACGGGTCGTTCCCTCTTTTTCGGGTCGGGGGAGGTGTGTCTCATCGAAAGAGATGCGCGGGCGGGGCGTTTATGACGCGACTCGGTGGGATAACAACGCAATGCGGGCCCCCCTTTCGGGGGACCCGCAGGATTCACGTGGCGTGAGAACCAGTTGGTCCTAACGACCGAGGATCGCTCCCAGGTCGACGCCGCTGGTGATGCCGCTCAGCGCGTCATCCACGGTGCCCTTCACCGCATCCGAAACGTTGGCGCCGATGTGGCTGACGTCGGTTCCGGTCGTGGTGCTCACGTCGTTGCCCGAGCCGACGGGCGCGCTTGTGTCGTTGCCCGAAGCCACCGGCGTGGTGTTGCCGTTGCCGGCGCTGGTCTCGTTGCCTGAAGCTACAGGAACGTCGTTGCCCGAAGCCACGGGTACGTCATTACCGCTTGCCGTCGTGTTGCCGCTGCCGATCGGGTTGCCACTGGCTACGTCACCGACCTGGTTGCCGCTGCCGATGTCTCCGACCAGCGGGCCATTGACGAGGCCGCCGTTTGCGGTGCCGCCGTTCAACAGGCCGCCGTCACCCACCGAAGTGCTGGTCGTCGGTGTGACGAGCAGCGGGATGCTCGTGCTCAGATCGCGCAACAGGTACGCGGTGGCGTCGGTCATTGAGCTCTCGCTGGAGGAACTGCTCTGTGGCGTCCATCCTCCGCCGTCATTCGGCGTTGCGGCGTTGGCGGGTGCTGCAAGACCCACCATGAGAAGGGCGGAGGCGGCCACTCCCGTTGCTCCGATGATTCCGGTGCGCTTAGCGAAGTTGTTCATATTCTGAACTCCAATCGATACGGTACTTCAGCGGTTGGGGAGATCCCGGCCGCTATAGAGGGATCCGGAGCCCTCGGCGAATCGGTTTGGATATCTGTCACCCAATTGGGGGATGTCTGGCCGATGCTCTACACGGCCGCGACAGGGATCGTGGCGCTGGCGGCGGCTTCAGTTCACTCGGCGTAGTCGCGCAGTTTGTTGCTGAGGGCCGCGAGCTGCGCCATCTCCGCGGGGCTGAGTGCCCCGCCGACCCGCTTGGTGATGGATGCCATATGGTCGACGGCGACGCGACGAAAGATCTCGAATCCCGCGTCGGTGAGGCGGATGATCGTGCCGCGGCCATCCGTCGGTTCGGGGCACTTGGCCACGTAGTCGCGGGCAAGCAGCCGGTCGATGAGCCTGCTGACGCTCGGCTGGGTGAGCAGCACGTGCTTGTTGAGGTCGCGCAGGCGCAGGCTTCGATCGGGCTGCTGCGAGAGCGTGAAGAGCACGTCGTACTCGTTGAAGGAGATCTCGCCGGTGGGAAACTCGGATGCGAGTGCACGCATCACCGACACCTGGGCGCGGAACAGGGATTCCCATGTGGAGACGGCATCCGCCTTGGTGCTCACCGTTGCCCCTTTCGTGGCCCGAACCCTCTGGTTTCCAAGGATAGGGACTGGGCGATCAGGAGGGAAACGGGCCCGGACATTAAATGATTGAGGGCCCGTCGCAGAGGCTAGCGACGGGCCCTCTCCCTTGCACCAAGAGTGTCCTGCAATCACATTCCGCGGAAGCTGCCACAGCAAACAACTTCCGCTCTTGAACTATATAACGAACAGGTAACGGGGCACAAGGTTACCAAACCGTTATTTTCGAATGAGTTTTCAGTGTGAGAGCTGGTGGGAGTTCAAGCGCACCGATTTACCGGCCTTGTATGGCCGCGAGATGGAGACCCCGCTGCCGTTCAGGTTGATCCGATTGCTCGTCACGCGCAGTTCGAATTTCTTGCCGTGCCAGAAGAGGTTACGCACTCCGACCTCGTTGAGGGTCGAGGGCAGCTTGGGCGTGATGACCAGGGCATCCGGTTCTGCCTCGACGCCCACGAAGGCGTAGAGGAAGCTGGCCGGCGCCAGCCCACTCTCGGGGAATGGAATATCGGTTCCGACCGACGTGCTCTTCGTGCCGCTGTCGACGGTGCTCTCACCGCGGAAGAGTGGCGTGCCGCCGCACAGGTGGTCGGGGTCCTTCCAGCGGTCCAGGATCGCGGTCATGCGCCCCCATGCATCGTCTGCGCCCTGGTAGCGGGCGCGGGCCATCACATCGAAGCCCGAGGTGTAGAGAATCGCCCCGCCGTCCTGCACCTGCTGTCCCCACGGAATCGTGACGTTTTCCAGAAAGAACCAGTAGTTGTTGCGGCGGGTCGTGGAGCGCGGGGCGTATACCCACTTCGAGTAGATGTCTGCAGGGCCGTCGAAGTAGTCGCCGACCGCAACAACGAACCGCGACCGGGCTGCGGGGTCGGGAGCGCCGTCGACGTATGCCAGCGCACCCGGCGCGACGGTCATCGACGACCACCACGCGAGGGTGCCGGTGACGTTCGAGACCTCGAGGTAATAGACGCCCGGCGCCTGCTTGTCCACGTCGATGTGGGCGATCGAACCATCGCTCCAATCGCTGAACTGCTGCTCTTTGATCTTGACGGGAGCCGTGTCGCCGGGCGCGCCCTTGTATAGCGTCATGGTGAATTCCGCGCCGCGAACACCATAGGTGGGAAAGCGCGCCGCCGCGCTCGTGAACGCGGCGTTGGCCGTGAAGGTCGTGCCCATGGTGTGCCCGGGCGCGATTTTCGGCGCGAGGCCGCCGCCCTCGATCAGCACCACGGAGTTCTGCAACTCGGTGTTGCCGTTGTCGAGCCAGTCGAAGATGCGCGTCGCCTGGGCGGCTGACGGCAGACCGAAGGATGCCGCCTCAAGGTTGACGTAGGTCGAGCCGTAGTCGTGGGGGACGCCATCCACATCGACGGATTGCACGTACCGGCCCGCGTCCTCGTTCCAGAAGAGTTCGTTATAACGGTTCAGAACAGAGGAGCGTACTGCTCGCAGTTGTTTCGCCCGCGGCACCTTGTGCACGTATTCCTCGAGCTGCGCCATCGCCTCGAGTGCACCGTAGAAATACGCGTTGAGGAACGCGTCGAGGTGGCCGAATGAGGTGATGTCCCAGTAGTTCGAGGGCACCGCCCCGTCGCGTCCGCTGTGGTCGGGTGAGGTGATCGTGACGATCCCGGTGCTGCCGCCGAGCGTGTCGAGATAGAAGTCCATCGCCTTTCTGAGACGGGGCAGCATCGTGGTGAGGAACGCCGAGTCGCCGGTCCATGAGTAGTAGCGCCACGCGCCAAGAATGTACATGGCGTTCGACGAGAAGTGCCGGGCGTCGTAGACCTTCGGATCGGGGAACGGCCAGCCCTGCGAATCGGGCCATGCCCACACATAGCCGTCGTCGTCCTGCTTCGTGCTCAGCAGACTGTCCGCCTGCGCCTGCCTGCCCGCGGTGCCTGTCCAGTCCAGGATGCGACCGTTCCAGTCGGCCCAGGCCATCGCGTGCCCGTCGAACCGGAAGCTCAGTGCGCGCTCCCAGTAGAAGGTCGAGAGCTGCTCGGCCCTCACGTGATCGGATGCGAGGAAGACCGGGAAAATCTCGGGCAAGGCATCCGAGTGGGGCTGAACACCGAAGGTGAGCGACCGCGAGATGACCGGGGCCTTGGCGGTGTCGCCGGTATTCAGGGTCAGCGCGAGCGTGTCGCTGGTCATCGCTCCCGTGAGAATCGGCTGGGGCGCCGCGATCTGAAGGTCGTACGGGCCGGTGCCTGTGGCCGCTACCCACTTCGTGCCCGACACGGTATTTGTCCACGACGAGCGGCGTTTCAATTGCTGCGACGGTATGTAGTCGCCGTTGTCGCCGACGAAGCGGCTGAACAACACGCCATCCGCGTAGTCGATGGAGTAGCCGTCTTTGACCCATGACGTGTTCAGCGACAGGCCGATGTCGGCGCGCGCATCGCCCTGCCAGTGCAGATCGTAGGAGAGGCCGAGCTTCGGGCCGCTGAGGTTCAGCTCCAGCGAAGCGACACCGTCGACGTTGAAGCCCACGACGTCGAGCGTCATGGTGCGGCCCGTTAGCGCCTGGCGGTCGGCATATGAGGCACCTTTCACGTCCACGTTCGAGGTGCCGCTGAATGCCCACCAGCCCGGTGTGCCCGCGCCATCGGATGCCTCCAGGTAGTAGACCCCGGCCGGTTGCGGATCCACATCGACATACGCCCAGCCGTTGTCTTTCATCGGATTCACCTCGCTGCTGCCGATCTCGGTGAGCCCCGTCGCGGGAGTGCCCGAGTACAAGGTCAGCTTCATGGACGAGGTCGAACTGCTCCACGTTGGAAATTCGCCGCCGACCCGCGTGAAGCGGTAGGCCGTCGCCGTGAACGACTGGCCGAGCGTGCGCCCCTGAAGCAGCTGAACGGGGGCGTTTTGTTGGCCCTGCTTGAGGTCAACGGATGACGGCATCTGGATGCCGGCCAGGCTCAGTGTGCTCCCGCTCGCGGTGAAGGTGACCCCGTCGTTGAACGCGGCGTCGAAGTAGTCGGTCTTGCCGAGAAAGATCGAACTGAATGCCGTCTTCTCGTAGTGGCCGTTGCCGCTCGGGTCACATCTCAACTCGGTGATCTTGCCGTATGCACCCGAAATGCTGATGTACCCGTTCTTCAATCGATACGTCGCAGCCTCGGTCGCGGCGGCGGCAGCCGCACGGGCGGGCTGCGTCAGGGTGGTGGCGGCTGCCACGAGTCCGGCTCCCTTGAGAAAGGATCGTCGGCTTGTGGTGAAACGGCTGCTGATGCTCATCGAAAGTCTCCAATGACTCGATCGTGGCCCGGAAGCGAAGCCTCCAGAAATGCAGTGTGAGGCCGGTGCCGTCGACTACGACGGCCATCCCGGTTTAAAAATGAAAGGTTTCAAACACAGAGTATCCACGAGACCTTCACGACTGTCAAGCACTTTCCCTGACGGATGGCCGCGTTCCCGCACGAGGGCGCGGACAAAGAAATATCACCCTGTTTTCGCAGCGCACTCCCGGTGTGGAAGGGGTGCGACGCGAAAACAGGGTGATATCGAGGCGGTGAAGAGTCAGAACATGTCGGGGCTGGGGGCGCTCGCGTAGCGGATCGAGACATCCGCGTGCCGGTCGAAGCGGTAGCCGATGCCCCGCACGGTGCGCACGATGTCTTCGTAGCGGCCGAGCTTGGCGCGCAGACGGCGCACGTGCACGTCAATGGTGCGCTCGTTGGGAATCTCATCGTCGTGGGCGTTCCACAGTGAGGCGATGAGCTCGGCACGTTCGATGGTTCGGCCCTCGCGCAGCACCAGGTACTGCAGCAGCTCGAACTCCTTGTAGGTGAGAGCGACGGTCTCACCGTCGAGCACAAGCCGCTTGCGTGAGATGTCGACGATCACGCCGCCGGATGCCGCATCCGTTTCTTCGTCGGACGCCTGGCGGTGCGCGGCCACCGCCGACGGGTCCTGCAGGGCGAGGCGCACGACGTCCACATCACGGCCGCCGGCGCTGCGCGGGGCGAGAGCGACGGCGGCGTAGGTCTCCGCCGCGGGAGCGAGCTGGGCGGTGAGGCGCTTGAGTTCCTCGACGATGTGGCCGAGGTCGGTTCCTGCAGCGAGCGCCTTGGCCTCGTCGATTCCCACGTAGAGCACGAAGCCGCGGGCCTCGGTGCCTTCGGGAACGGCGCGGATGCGCGGCGCCGCTGGGGCGGGAGCCGCTGTCGGTACCGCGGGAGCGGCATCCGGTGCGGCGGTCAGGGTCAGTGCGGGCGTCAGCGTCGGAGCGAAAGCGGTGCGGCGGGGACGGTCGATATCGATGGTTGCGAGAGACATTTGTGTCGGATCCTCAGTAAGGAGTGAAGGCCTCTAATGGGGAGGGTGTGATCCTTCGAAAACTTCAGTACTACGTAGCGGAGGCAGATCGTTATGAGGGTCTGCGCCCGAGAACCGCTGTTCTGCAGAAAATCTCAGAGAACGGTTCGGCGAGGATTGGGCCGTTTAGGCACACATTCGACAACACATGACAGCGCTGCTCGGCATCATCATGCCAGCAGTCCCACGAGCCTCACGAGAGGTCAGGGCGTGCGCGTTCATAGTCATAGATTCGAGTATCGCCGACGGATGCCGCGCGCGTCAAGTCTCAGACGGTGCCATAGAGGCGGTCGCCGGCGTCGCCGAGGCCCGGCACAATGTAGCCGTTCTCGTTGAGCCGCTCGTCGAGGGCGCCCAGCACGAGCGTCACATCGCGACCATCGACGAGCTTCTCAACGGCGGCAATGCCCTCCGGGGCGCCGAGAATACAGATGGCCGTGACATCCACCGCCCCGCGTTTGAACAGAAAGTCGATCGCTGTGCCGAGCGAGCCGCCGGTGGCGAGCATCGGATCGAGCACGAAGCACTGGCGGTCGGAGAGATCGTCGGGCAGACGCTCGGCGTAGGTCGTGGGCTGCAGAGTCTCTTCGTCGCGCACCATGCCGAGAAAGCCGACCTCGGCGGTAGGCATCAGCTTCACCATGCCCTCGAGCATGCCCAGACCGGCGCGAAGAATCGGCACGACGAGCGGCTTCGGCTTGCTGATGGCGACGCCCGTCGTGGTGGTGACCGGTGTCTCGATCTGGCGCGGCTCCACCCGCACGGCGCGCGTCGCCTCGTAGGCGAGCAGCGTGACGAGCTCCTCGGTGAGCGCCCGGAACACGGGCGACGGCGTGTTCTTGTCGCGCAACACCGTGAGCTTGTGGGTGATCAGGGGGTGGTCGGCAACGTGGACTCGCATAGGCTCAATCTAGTCGAGGAGGGGCACGTGAAGCAGCACGCGGAATGGATGCGCGAGGCCATCGCCGACGCGCGGCTCGCCCTGGCGACGGGCGACGTCCCCGTCTCTGCAATGGTGCTGGATGCCACCGGCGCGGTCATCGGCACCGGCCGCAACGAACGCGAGCTGCGCCGCGATCCGACCGCGCACGCCGAGGTGCTCGCGTTGCGGGCCGCGGCCCAGGCGACCGGGGACTGGCATCTGGAGGACGCCACGCTCGTGGTCACGCTCGAGCCCTGCGTCATGTGCGCCGGCGCCATTCTCGCCGCTCGTGTGCCGCGCGTGATCTTCGGCGCCTGGGACGAGAAGGCGGGCGCGGCAGGCAGCGTCTACGACGTGCTGCGCGATCGCAGGCTGCCGCACCGCGTCGAGGTCTTCGCCGGCGTCGAGGCGGATGCCTGTGCCCGGCTTCTCGAGGAGTTCTTCGCCGACCGCCGCTAGCTTCTGCAGGTTTCGGGACGCTCGTTCCTCGCTCCTCAACCAGCGGGAGGAGTTACTCCAGTCCCTTGAGAATGATGGCGTCGGTGGCCGGGTGCTTCTCGTTCGGGTCGATCCAGACATCCGGTTCGATGTAGATGACCCGGGCCGCCGGCACCGCCGCACGGATGCGCTGCTCGATGATGTCTGTCGCGGCGGCGACCTCCGCCAGACGTCTGTTGCCGGGCATCGCCAGCTTGGCCGCGACGAGCAGCTCGTCGGGCCCGAGATACAGCGTCTTGAGGTGGATGATGCGCTCGGCCTCGCTGCCGCTTTCGATGGCGGCCTCGATGGCGGCGGCATCCGCATCGCTGGCCCCCTCGCCCACGAGCAGGCTCTTGGTCTCGATGCCGAGAATGACCGCCACCGCCACCAGCAGCGCGCCGATCGCGAGGGTGCCTATTGCATCCCACATGGGGTTGCCGGTGAGAATGGTGAGCCCCACCCCGAGAAGCGCGAAGACCAGGCCGGTGAGTGCGGCCACGTCTTCGAGCAGCACAATCGGCAGCTCGGGCGCCTTGGCCCGGCGAATGAAGCTGAACCAGGACTGCTCGCCCTTGTGCGGCCTGGATTCGTGCACGGCGGTGCGCAGCGAGTAGCTCTCCATACAAATGGCGAGCACGAGCACGAGAAGCGGCAGCCACCACACCTCGAGGGCGTGCGGATGCGTGAGCTTGTCGATGCCCTCGTAGATGGAGAAGACGCCGCCGACCGAGAACAGCACGATCGAGACGACGAACGCATAGACGAAACGCTCACGGCCGTAACCGAATGGATGCTCGCTGTCGGCCCGCTTGCGCGCCTGCCGGCCGCCGAACAGCAGCAGAAGCTGGTTGCCGGAGTCTGCCAGCGAGTGCACTCCTTCGGCGAGCATCGAGGACGAGCCGGAGAAGGCCCACGCAATGAACTTGGTGACAGCGATGCCGAGGTTGGCGCTGAACGCCGCGATGATGGCCTTGTTTCCGCCGGATGCGCTCATGCGGTCAATCCTAGAATGGTGACGTGACCGACAGCGCCGAAACCACGTTCCCGTCCATCGCAATTCTCGGCGCAGGCTCGATGGGCCGGGCCATTCTGAGCGGGCTCGTCAAGCCGGGCGTGCACGTGAGCGGCGGCATCCGCGTGACAAATCGCACCGCGGCCCGGGCCGCCGAACTGGCCGGGACGCCCGGCGTGACGGCGTACTCCACCGATACCGACGCGGCGGCGAATCGCACCGCGGTCGCCGGCGCCGACATCGTGCTCGTCGCGGTGAAGCCCGCCATGGTGCCGGAGCTGCTCACCGAGATCGCCGATGCCCTCGAGCCCGGCACGATAGTCGTGAGCGTGGCCGCGGGGGTGACGGTGGCGACGTTCGAGTCGCTGCTGCCGGCATCCGTCTCGGTGCTGCGATCGATGCCCAACACCCCGGCCGTCGTGGGGCTTGCCGTCACCGGTATCAGCGCGGGAACGCGCTCGAGTGACGCCGATCGGGCGCTGGTGCGCAGCCTGTTCGAGACCGTGGGCGAGGTCGTCGAGGTGCCCGAAGAGCAGCTGGATGCGCTCAGCACGATCTCGGGGTCGGGCCCGGCCTACGTGTTCTATCTCATCGAGCAGCTGACGGCGACGGCGGTCGACAAGGGGTTCAGCGCCGAGCAGGCGGCGGTGCTGGTGAACGGCACGTTCCGGGGCGCTGTGGAGCTTCTCGTGCAGTCGGGCGAGGATCCTGCCGAGCTTCGTCGGCGCGTCACGAGCCCGAAAGGCACGACGGAGCGCGCGGTGCAGGTGCTTGAGACCGCAAGACTGCAGGAGCTCTTCGATCGGGCGACGGATGCCGCGCTCGCCCGCGCGCGCGAGCTCGCCGCCGGCTGATCCCGCTGGTTGAGGAGAGGTCGACGAAGGAGGCCTCGTCTCGAAACCCGCGTGGCGCCCCGCAGGTTTCGAGACGCTCGTTCCTCGCTCCTCAACCAGCGGAACCTAGTTGTCGAGGGCGGCGAAGCGCTCGATGTCGACCGAGTTGCCCGAGACGATGATGAGGTCGTGGTTGGAGACCACGGTCTCCGGCGTGGCATAGGTGAACGGCTTGCCCGGAGACTTCACGCCGACAACCGTGATGCGATATTTGCCACGAACGCCGGATTCCGACAGCGCGATGCCGCGGATCGGCTTCGGCGGGTACATCTTGACCAACGCGAAGTCGTCGTCGAACTCGATGAAGTCGAGCATGCGGCCCGAGACCAGGTGCGCGACGCGCTCGCCGGCCTCCGCTTCGGGGTAGATCACGTGGTTGGCGCCGATGCGTTCCAGGATCTTGCCGTGCGACTGGCTGATGGCCTTCGCCCAGATCTGCGGCACCTTGAGGTCCACGAGGTTGGCGGTGATGAGCACGCTCGCCTCGATGGAGGAGCCCACCGCCACCACGGCAATGGAGAAGTCCTCCGCGCCGACCTGCCGCAGCGCGTCGATGTTGCGTGCATCCGCCTGCACGGTGTGGGTGATGCGGTCTGCCCATTTCTGCACGAGGATCGGGTCTTCGTCGACCGCCAGTACCTCCCGGTCAAGGCGGTCGAGCTGGCCGGCCGTTCCGGCGCCGAATCGCCCCAGACCGATGATGAGCACCGGGGCATCGTGCTTGATGCGATCAACCAACGATGGGCCTCTCTTCCGGACGTTGGAACAATTGCTTGCGTTGGCTCTGGGCCAGTGCTGCCGCGAGTGTCACTGTACCAACGCGGCCCATGAACATGGTGGCGGCCAGCACATAGACTCCCGGATCCGAGAGGTTCTGGGTGAGGCCGCTGGAGAGCCCGCAGGTGGCGAAGGCACTGATCACATCGAAGAGCACGTGGTCCAGCGACTGCTTCGAGAAATTCAGGAGCAGGATCGTGGACACCGCGACGGTCGTCGCGCCCCACAGCACGACGCTGACGGCCAGGCGCAGCACGTCGTGCGGGATGCGCCGGCTGAACGCATCCATCGTCTCGACTCCCCGTGCCTCCGCGAACGCGGCGAGGAACAGCACGGCGAGCGTCGTCACCTTGATGCCGCCTGCCGTGGAGGCCGACCCGCCACCGATGAACATGAGCATGTCGCTGACGAGCAGGCTCGAGTTGTGCAGCTGGCCGATGTCGAAGGTGGAGAAACCGCCCGAGCGGGTCATCACCGACAGGAAGAACGACTGGAACGCGGCGTCTCCTGGCGAGAGAGCGCCGAAGGTCTTGCCGTTGTCGCGCTCGAGAATGTAGTACATGATCGCGCCGGCGATGATCAGAATGACGAACATGAGAAGCGTCATCTTCACGTGCACCGACCAGCGTCGCTTCCTGTGCCTCAGATTCTTCGCGAGCGCGTAGATCACGGGAAAGCCGATGGCGCCGAGGAACACACCGATGGCCAGGACGGTGAGAAACCAGTAGTCGGTGGCATAGGGGGTCAGCCCCGCCGCATCCGGGGCGAAACCGGTGTTGGTGAAGGCCATCGCCGAGAAGTAGAAACTGTTCGTGATGGCCTCGCCGAGCGGTACCCCGTGGGCCAGGATGCGCGGAAACAGCAGCACCGCGACCGCGCCCTCGATCACGACGGCGCTCATCGCCACGGTGAGCAGCAGGCTGCCGATCTCGCCGAGGCGCACGGCCTGCCCCTCGGCGACGGGCCCGCTGTGAATGCGCAACGGGTTGCTGTCGCTCGCGGCCATCAGCTTGGCGCGCAGGCCAAGGCGGCGCGAGATGATCATGCCGAGAATGGATGCCAGCGTGAGCACGCCGATGCCGCCGATCTGCACGCCCAGATAGATGATCACGTGGCCGAATCCCGACCAGTGCGTGGCCATGTCGACCGTGGAGAGACCGGTGACGCAGATCACCGAGACGGCCGTGAACAGGGCGTCGGCCAGAGGAGTGACGCTGTGTGAGGTGCTCGAGACGGGCAGCGAGAGCAGCAGCGTGAAGATCAGGATGAGCCCGGCGAACACGATGATCGCGAAACGCGAGGGGCTGCGGCCGGCAAAATCATTCAGCGACTCACGCAGCTGGCCCGACCACGTTGTCGGGGTCAGCCGCGAGACCGGCTGTGCACGCATCCGATTCCCCCTTCGGCGAGAATTGCCTTCCTCGGCAGCGTAGCTGTCTGCGGCTCCGCATCCTACGAATTGCAACACGGCCGTGCGCGCCCTGCCGCGCTACCCTTGAGGCATGGCCGACATCTTTGACGTAGTAGCGGATGCGACGCGTCGCGACATCCTGCAGGTGCTGCACGAGCGGAGCGCGGCCGCGGTGAACGAGACGCGGGAGATCAGCGTCTCCGAGATCGTGGGAAAGCTGGAGCTGAGCCAGCCGACGGTCTCTAAACATCTGAAGGTCTTGCGCGAAGCCGGGCTGGTTCACGTGCGCGAAGAGGGCCAGCACCGCTATTACCGCCTCGATACCGCCCCGCTGGAGCCGCTCGAAGACTGGCTGATGCCCCTGCTGGACGTTTCGAAGGGGGTGAGCTATTCCTCCGAGGCCGATCTGCTCGGCGGCGAGGCTCGCGAGTTCGCCGGGGCCGTCGGCAAGGTCTTCGCCGACACGAGTTACCGCGTCACGACGGCCGTGGAGAAGGTCACTCCCAGAAAGTGGCGCCGCGAGTAGCTCTTTACGGGGTCTTTACAGGGGCCACAGCAGCCCCTAGAGTTTCGCTACACACACCAGTCACTTCAAGTCACTTGAGTCACAAAGGACACCCGATGGCGCACGATCTCTCTGAGGTTCGTTTTCTGACGGTTGCCGAAGTGGCAGACATGATGCGGGTGTCGCGCATGACCGTGTACCGAATGGTGCATTCCGGCGAACTTCCGGCCATCCGCTTCGGACGGTCGTTTCGCGTGCCCGAGTCGGCCGTCACGGCCGCGATAGGCAACCACGTCGCGGACTCGGCGTAGGGTGCCCTCGCGCGTACGCTAGACTTACTCCTTGTGTCAGCCGCGTATCATGCGGCAAACCCCTGAACTTTGTGAGGTCTGTGTGGGTTCTGTAATTAAGAAGCGCCGCAAGCGTATGGCGAAGAAGAAGCACCGCAAGCTGCTTCGTAAGACTCGTCACCAGCGTCGCAACAAGAAGTAGGCCTTAACAGGTCTACTGGCGAGCGCCGGACTCTTCACGAGCCCCGGCGCTTTTTGCTGCGCGCTTAAGAGTTCTTCGTCGGATTAGGCTTGCGGAGTGCCCCCCACGCAACTCACCCTCATCGGCAAGCCTGATTGTCACCTCTGCGAAGACGCGCTGGCCGTCGTGACGGGCGTGATGACCGAGTTGAATACGGATGCAGCGGCGCCGTGCCTGGCGCTCAACGAGCTCTCAATACTCGACGACACCGAACTCTTCGATCGCTATGTCGAGGACATTCCGGTGCTCATGATCGACGGTAAGGTGCACACCTATTGGCGCGTCGACCCGGCGCGTCTGCGCGCCGCACTCCTGGAGGAAAAATGACCCTGCGCCACGTCGTCACCTGGAAGCTCGCCGAGACCGACGCGACGGTGAAGGCCGAGCAGATTGCGCGCATCCGCTCGGGGCTTGAATCGTTGCCCGCCCTCGTGAGCGAGATTCGCACGCTCGAAGTCGGGGTGAATGATGTGGCCCCGGCCCAGAATTGGGATGTCGTGCTGATCGCCGATTATGACGATGCGGATGCGCTGGCACGCTATGTGGAGCACCCTGAGCATCAGAAGGTGGCTGGCTACATTCGCTCCGTGGTCTCGGAACGTTCCTCCGTCGACTTCGTCGTTGTTCGGCGGGTCGAGTAACGCCGCAGGCGGCGTCACTCGACCCGCGGTGTGACTAGACCTCGACGACCGCCGCATCGGGCGCGTTCTTCTTGACGGACTCGATGCCGTTCTGCGCACTCGCCTTCGAGTTGTACGCCTCTGACACCGCAATCACTTCGCCGTTGCCGGCCTTCAGCCGAAACCGGTAGTGGCCCGATTTGTCTTCGTAGAGTTCGAACTTGCCAGCCATGTCAACTCACTTTCCCCAAACGGAGGGTGGCCCGATGGCCACCTGTGCTCAATATACGAAGCAACTGCCGCCAGCGCTAGAGCGTCGGCGGCCATCGTTAGGCTGAGGGCATGATGCCGCAGCTCCCGCCCCGGGTGAGGGGCGGTCGTGGGGTCGCCGGCTGGATAGGCCTCGTTCTGGGGCTCTCGATCGCCGCCGTGCTCATGCTCGCACTCGGAATTGTGCTGCTCGTGGTGGCCGTTGCTGCCTGGATCGTGCGCGGAGCCGTGTGGCTTGTGCTGTTCGTGTGGGCGTGGCTGTGGTTCGGCATTCGTCGCCTCTCGTCGATCATCTACCCGTTTGCGCTCCGTGCGCCGATCACCGCCGGCTCGCGCTCGCTCGTGCTCAACGGCTCGTTTCTGCGATTGTTTGCCGAAGCGGTCGGCCTCATCGCCCGCACGGCTGCCTGGCTGTTCTCGCCGCTCGCCCTACTCGCGAGCCTGGTGGGAACGGTGCTGCCGGTCTGGCGCGCGCGACCGTACCTGGCGGTGTTCTCGACCCCTGCACTCGTGGTCAAGCTCATCGGCCTCGGTCGGCGCCGTGGCTATTTTGCCGACGGGAACAAGGCCGTCGTCGTGGACTATGACGCGTTTCTGCAGGCGTCATTTCCACAGATTTCGCGTTTCATCCAGTGGTGGAGAGATCCGGATGCGCCGCGCCGCTACACGCCCGGCCGCCGTGGCTGGCTGGTCGACTCCACGTTCGCGGGCCTCACGATGGGAGCTCCGCCCGACCCGTTCGGAGTCCCCGGACTCGCCGCGACGGCGATGCGCCGCCGAGAGATTCGCGGGCTGCGCGAACTGCTGATCAGCCAGCGCGAAATCGACGACCTGGGCGACCCCGATCTCGACGACCGCGGTGACGTCGCGGTGATTCGGGTGGTGTCTCGGATGGGGGAGAACGGCATCCGGCTGTGGGTTGTGCAGCTGCCGAGCACGCAGGTGTGGCATCCGCGATCGGGCCAGGCGCCGAATGACCTGACGGCCGATCTGGTGGCTCTCTCGATGCGGGAGACCACGCTCACGCGCGCGGCGCTCGCCGCCATGAAGCTGGCGGCCATCGGCCCCGACGATCACGTGATGCTCGCCGGATTCAGCCTGGGCGGGCTTGTCGCGGCCCAGCTGGCGGAGCGCTGCCTGGAGAACGGATTCACGGTGACCCACCTGGTGACGGCGGGGGCACCGATCGGGCGATACGCCGTCTCGCCACACATTCGCGTGCTGTCACTGGAGCACCTGCTCGACCCGGTGCCGCGCGTGGACGGGCGGGAGAACCCCGTGCGTCCGTTCCGGCAGGATGCGGGTTCGGCCGGCGGCGCGTGGATCACCATCAAGGCCGGGCCGCCGCTGCCTCTCGGGTATCGCATCTCGATGCTGCACCATTCGCCCAGCTACGCCGAGACCGCGGGTCTCGTGGAGGACGACCCGCCCGATGAGCAGCTCGAACGCTATCTGCATGGTGCACACGGCGCGCTGTCCTTCTTCGGGCCGGGCCAGAGCCTGCGAGACTTCGCCGCAACCCGCGCCGGCTTCTCCACGCCTCAGGCCGCCGTGCCCGTGTACCTGCACTCGACCGTGCAAGACGGCATCACGCGCACGACGCTGAAAACCGCGCTGCGTCGCGTCGCCGGGGTCATCGCCGTCGACATCTACCAGTCGCGCACCGGCTTTCCGACCACCATCCTCTGGAATGCCGACGTGCTCGTGCGCAGCCTGCGCCCCTGGTTCGAAGGGGTGGAACGCGCGGTCGTGTATCGGGGCCTGCTGTCGTTGCTGAAACGGCGGCGGGCCATCGGCATCCACTTTCGGCTGCAGGCCAAGGAATCTCCCGGCGTCACGTGGGAGGCGACCGTGCAGCGCATGACCGACGGCCGCTGGCGTGAGCAGCTCGACGTGACCTTTGACACGGATGCGGCCGAGGCCGAGTGGCTGCCGCTTCTGCTGCCCGACGGCTGGGCGTCTACCATCACCTACTACCCCGCGGATGCCTTCGGCCCGCTCCCGGTGGTCGAGTAGCGAGGAACGAGCGTATCGAGACCCACGCTCCAGTAGGGTCTGCTCATGGCACAGTTCAAGATCTACGGGCAGGCAGCGGCCCTCGAACCGGCACGCGAGCGGATGTCCCGGGTCATTCACGACTGCGCGGTGACCGTTCTCCAGCTGCCCGCCACCAAACGCTTCCACCGCTTCTTTCCGATGACGGCCGAGAACTTTCCGACGCCCGACGGCCGCAGCGAGCGGTACACGATCATCGAGATCGCGATGTTCGCCGGGCGCAGTGTTGAGACGAAGAAGGCCCTGTATCGAGCGTTGTATGCGGCGTTCGAGCGTGAGCTCGGCATCGCTCCCGTCGATCTCGAGATCGCCATCACCGAGACGCCGAAACACGACTGGGGCATCCGCGGGCTGCCCGCCGACGAGTTGCAGCTGAACTACACCGTCGAGGTCTAATCGCGCTACAAACGCTGGTTGAGGAGCGCGGTGGAGCTTGGGGAATCGCGTCAGCGATTCGCGACCCCAGCGCCGAGCGAGCTTGCGAGCGAGGACCTGCGCGAAGCGGCCGTCTCGAAACCGGCGTGGCGCCCTGGTTTCGAGACGCTCGTTCCTCGCTCCTCAACCAGCGGAGGGAAGCCTACGGGGTGAGGCGGGCGGGGCCGCGGAACAGGTAGGTGACCTCGCGGATCGACGCCTCGTGCAGCATGAGCATGAGTACGCGCGCGAGTCCCATGCCGAAGCCGCCATGCGGCGGCACGCCGTAGCGGAAGAAGTTGAGGTAGTCGGTGAGCTCGGCCGGGTCGAGCCCCTTCTCGACGGCCTGCGCCTCGAGAATATCCACGCGGTGCTCACGCTGGGCGCCGGTGGAGATCTCGGTGCCGTTGAAGATCAGGTCGTAGCTCCTGGTCAGGCTCGGGTCGTCGTCCTGGCGCATGTGGTAATACGGGCGGATGCTTGACGCGTAGTCCGTGAGAAACACGAACTCGTGCCCGTACGTCTCTTTCACGTAGGCCGAGATCTGCCGCTCGCCCTCCGGGTCCATGTCGTCGTCATCGCGCGGAACCTCGTAGCCGCGGCTCTTCACGATCTCCTTAGCCTCGGCCAGCGGAATGCGCGGGAACGGCGTCGTCGGCACGGTGACCTCGACATCGAAGAGCGCCTTGATCTCGGCGCCGTGCTTCTCCTTCACCGCCGTGAAGCCAGCAGCGAGCAGTTCCTCGTGCAGTTTCATGACATCTTCGTGACTGTCGATCCAGCTGATCTCGCTGTCGATGCTCGTGAACTCGGTGGCGTGCCGGCTCGTGAACGAGTGGTCGGCACGGAAAGCGGGGCCGACCTCGAAGATCTTGCCGAAGCCGGCAGCCTGCGCCATTTGTTTGAAGTTCTGCGGGCTCTGGGCCAGATATGCAGTGGTCTCGAAGTAATCGAGCGAGAACAGTTCGGCACGCGACTCGCTCGCGCTCGCCATCAGCTTCGGCGTGTGCAGTTCGACGAAGTCGTTGTCGATCCAGTACGTGCGCAGCGCGTGTTCGAAGGTGGTCTGAATGCGGAAGATCAGGTTCTGCTTCGGGTTGCGCAGGTCGAGGAAGCGCCAGTCCATGCGCTTGTCGAGCGAGCTGTCTGCGGCAATCGGCGTCTCGGCGATGGCCTCCGTCGCGACGCTCATGCTCGCCAGCTTGATCTCGATGCCGCCGAGCTTCACCCGCTCGTCATGCTTGAGCTCGCCGGTCGCGGTGACGAAGGTGCCCTGTGCGAGGCCGGAGATGGTGGTGGCCGGTTCGTCCGCGATGACGACGCCATCGGCATCCGAGTTGCGAGGGTTCACCAGCTGCACCGCGCCGGTCTCGTCGCGCAGCACGACGAACTGCACCTTCTTCTGATCGCGCACCGTCTCCACCCAACCCGACACCGAGACGGTGCCGTCGTCGAGGGCGGCCAGGTTCTTGATCAGGATGCGTGAAGTCACAACCCTGAGTTTAGACGAGGAGCGTTCACGGTAAATTCAGGGCAAAGCCCTCCGTAGACTGGATGCCGTGGTAGTGAGCCAGGTGCACCTCGTCCGTCATGGAGAGGTGTTCAACCCCGATGGCATCCTGTACGGCAGGTTGTCGGGCTTTGGCCTCTCCAAATTGGGGCACCGGATGGCGCAGTCCGCCGCCGACGATCTGGTGGCGCGCAACCGCAGCATCGCCAGTTTGGCCTCCTCGCCGCTGCAGCGGACCCGCGAATCAATCGCGCCGATCGCCGCGGCATTCGGCCTTGAGCCGGGCGTTGACGAGCGCATCATCGAGCCCACCAATCACTTCGAGGGCACCGTGATGAGTCGCGCCGTGCGAGTCCCCACGAACTGGCCGTGGCTGATCAACCCCTGGCGACCCAGTTGGGGCGAGGCGTACGCGAGCATCGCCGCACGCATGCGCGCGGCCGTGAACGACGCCTTCGACTCCGTCGAGGGCGATGCGGATGCCGGCGGCGACGTCGTTCTGCTCAGCCACCAGTTGCCCATCTGGACTCTGCACCTCTCTGTCGCGGGTGAGCGGTACCTGCATGACCCGCGCAAGCGGCGCTGCATGCTCTCGAGCATCACGAGCTTCGAGCGGCGCGACGGCGAGCTCGTCGAGGTCGGTTACGCCGAACCCGCTCTTGCGCTGCAGGCAAACGCGAGCGACGTGGGTGCCGTCTGATGCGCATCCGTTCTCTTGCCGTCGTGTTGATCGCCGGCGCCCTCGTGCTCACCGGCTGCACCAGCGATCCGCTGGCCCAGCAGTACAAAGACGGCAGCGGCAAGAACTACATCGCCGGCAGCGGCGTCACCGAGGTCGCGGCCGCGCACCGCGACAAGGCCGTGACTTTCTCCGGCCCGACAGCAGGCGGGGCGACCTTCTCCTCGAAGGATCACCTCGGCGAGGTGCTCGTCGTGAACTTCTGGTACGCGGGCTGTGCGCCCTGCCGGGTGGAGGCATCCGCACTGCAGAAGCTGAGCGAGCAGTACAACGGCAAGGGGGCGCTGTTCGTCGGTGTCAACACGCACGATGCGGCGGGCACGGCGACGTCGTTCGAGAAGAGTTACGGGGTCACCTATCCCTCGATCCTCGACGTTGACAGCGGCTCGGTGCAGCTCGCTTTCAGCGGCTCGATTCACCCTAATGCCACCCCGACGACGATCGTTCTCGACAAGCAGGGGCGCGTCGCGGCGCGCATCGAGGGGCCTATCACCGACCAGCCGTCGACACTCGACACGCTCATCGGTGACGCGATAGCCGAGAGCAACTAGTCGTGGGATCTGTGGGCGATCTCGGTGGTCTGGTCTCGGGCGGGCAGCTGTGGGTCGCCGTTCCCATCGCCCTCTTAGCCGGCATCGTCTCGTTCGCCTCCCCGTGCATCCTGCCGCTCGTGCCCGGCTACCTGGCCTATATCGGCGGGTTCACGGATGGCCGCTCCGGCGCCGCCGCCGGAGATACGAAGGGCCGCAACCGGCTCGCTCTCGGCGTGGGTCTTTTCGTGCTGGGCTTCGCGTTGGTCTACGTGCTCACGACGTTCGTGATCACCTCGGCCGGCATCTGGCTGATCCAGTGGAATGACATCGTCACGCGCATCGCCGGGGTGATAGTGATCGGTCTCGGTCTGGTCTTCATCGGCCAATTCCGCTTCTTCCAGCGCACCATCAAGCCGAGCTGGAAGCCGGCCACGGGGCTTGCAGGCGCGCCCCTGCTCGGTGCCATCTTCGCCATCGGCTGGAGCCCGTGCAGCGGCCCGACGCTCGGCGCCATCTCGGCCATGAGTTGGGGCTCGCCGCTGCAGGGTGCGTTGCTTGCCTTCGTGTATGCGCTCGGCATCGGCGTGCCGTTCATTCTCATTGCCTGGGGGCTCGCCTGGGCCACGGGTGCTGTTGCATTCCTGAAGCGGCATACGCGGGCGATCAACATCGTCGGTGGTCTCGTGCTCATCGTCATCGGCCTGCTCATGGTCTCCGGTATCTGGAGCATGTGGATGCTGGCCCTGCAGGGGGTGATCCCGAACTTTGTCTCGCCCGTCTGATCACTACGATTCGGCCCCGCCGAAGCGTGACGACACCATCAACCAACCGCAGCTTGGCCTTCTCGGTTGGCTGCGCTGGTTCTGGCGTCAGCTCACGAGCATGCGCACGGCGCTGTTCCTGCTGCTGCTGCTCGCCGTCGCCGCGGTGCCAGGCTCGCTCTTTCCACAGCGCGGCGCCGACCCGAACGGCGTGGTCGCATACAAGGCGGCCAACCCCGATATCTTCCCCGTTCTCGACAAGTTGCAACTCTTCGACGTCTACAGCTCGGTGTGGTTCTCGGCCATCTACCTGCTGCTGTTCGTCTCGCTCGTCGGATGCGTCATTCCGCGCACCAAACATCACCTCGACGCCCTGCGCGCCAAGCCGCCGCGCACCCCCGCCCGCCTTGAGCGGATGGCCGGGTTCACGACGCGCACCATCTCGGTCCCTGAGCTTGCCGAAGGGCCCGCCGGTGCGGGCGCAGCGATCGAGTCCGCGCGTCGCCTCCTGCGCAAGGGGCGCTATCGGGTTGCGGTGTTCGACGATGCGCGCTCGATCTCGGTGTCGGCCGAGCGGGGATACCTGCGTGAGACCGGCAACCTGGTCTTCCACATCGCGCTGCTCGGCATCCTGCTTGCCGTCGGCATGGGTGGCGGGTTCGGATACATGGGGCAGAAGGTCGTGGTGACAGGCCAGACGTTGGTGAACGGACTCATCAACTACGACTCGTTCAACCCCGGTCGCTTCGCCACCGGTAACCAGCTCACTCCGTTCTCGATCAGTCTCGATTCGCTCGACGTCAACTACGAGACGAAGAACCAGAACGCGCTCGGCCTGCCGCTCGATTACACGGCACACGTCACCACGCGCACCCCCGACGGCTCGTCTCAGAAGACCGAGAAGACCACCATCAAGGTGAACGAGCCGCTCGCGATAGGCGGAACGAATGTGTACCTGCTCGGTAATGGGTACGCCCCAGAGATCACGGTGCGCGACCCGCAGGGCAAGGTCGTCTTCGACGAGCCGGTGCCGTTTTTGCCGCAGGATGCCAACCTCACCTCGCTGGGTGTCGTCAAGGTGACAGACGGTCTCTCCACCCAGCTGGGCATGCGCGGTTTCCTCTACCCGACGAAGCAGAAACTCAGCACCGGTGCGTACACCTCGTCGTTCCCGGGGTTGAGAGATCCGATGGTTTCGCTCATCGTGTACTCGGGTGACCTGGGTATCAACGACGGCGTGCCGACATCCGTCTATTCGCTCAACACCGACAAGCTGAAACAGCTTGACGGCATGGGAACCAACGACAAGGCACTGCAGTTGTCGCTGGGGCAGACGGTCACGCTGCCCAACGGCCTGGGCACCATCAGCTTCGACAGCGTCAAGCGCTTCGCGTCATTCACGGTCAACCACGACCCGGCCCAGGGCTGGGTGCTGCTCTTCGCTCTCTGCGTGCTCGGTGGCCTGCTCACCTCGCTGTTCGTGCCGCGTCGTCGGCTCTGGGTGAAGGCCGTTGAGCAGCCGGATGGCACGCTGCTGCTGCAGTACGCGGGTCTGGCCCGCGGCGACGATCCCGCGCTCGATGCCGCCGTTGCGGCGCTGGCCGAGGCGCATCACACCGAGCTCACCTCCTCAGGCGAGTCGAGCATGACAGAGAAAAGCGTAGGCTGACCCCGTGACCGAGACATTGTCGCAAATTTCCGTGTTCTTCCTCTTTGGCGCCATGGCCCTCTATGCCGCCGCCTTCGTCGCGTTCGCGCTCGACCTTGCCCACCGGGCCGGTCAGGCCGGGGCCGCCGTTGCGGTGCCCAGCGCCGTGGAGCGACGTGCGGAGGTGGCGTCTGGTGCGGATGCCGCGGTCGCCGGAGCCGCGGGTTCGGGCCGGGCGACGGCCACGCTGAGCCGCCTGACGACCCGGGTCGAGGAGGGCGTGCAACGCATCGGAACCTCGAGAAGCCTGCGAGTCGGATTCGGACTGACCCTGTTTGCGTTCGCGTTGCACATCGTGGCCGATGTGCTGCGCGGCGTTGCGGCCGGGCGTGTGCCGTGGGCCAATATGTACGAGTTCTCGATGACGGGTTCGCTGTTCATCGTCGCCGTGTTCCTCATTGTGAACCTGCGCTATGACCTGCGATTCCTCGGTTCTTTCGTGACCGGTCTTATTCTGATTCTGCTGGGCATCTCCACGGTGCGCTACTACGTGGCGGTCGTGCCGCTTCCGCCGGCGCTGCAGTCATACTGGCTGGTCATCCATGTGCTGGTGGCGACGATCGCCACCGGATTCTTCGCGCTCGGATTCGCGTTGTCGGCCGCGCAGCTGGCGAGGGGCTGGCGCGACGGCCGGGTGGCGAAGGGAAAGCGGGGAATGCTGGCCTTCCTCACCACGCTGCCGAGCGCCACGACGCTGGAGAACCTGGCCTACCGGGTGAACATCGTGGGCTTCATTTTGTGGACCTTCACGCTCATGGCTGGCTCGATCTGGGCCGAGAAGGCGTGGGGCCGCTACTGGGGCTGGGACACCAAAGAGGTGTGGACCTTCATCATCTGGGTGATCTATGCCGGCTACATTCACGCCCGGGCGACCCGCGGATGGCGCGGCTCGCGTTCGGCCTGGCTCGCCGTGATCGGCTTCGCCGCGGTGCTGTTCAACTTCGGCATCGTCAACGTCTTCTTCCACGGCCTGCACGCGTACTCGGGGCTGTAAGCCCTTCCGCTGGTTGAGGAGCGCGAGGAACGAGCGCGTCTCGAAACCAGAGGCCGCACAGGCGGGTTTCGAGACGCTCCTTCGTCGCTCCTCAACCTGCGTGGGGGCGGCTATTTGCCGGCCGTGACGAGCTCGGGCGAGGCATCCGTGACCGCGACGCGGCGCATCCGCCCCGTGCTGAGCGCGAAGGTCGTCGTGGTCAGGGCGAGCAGCACGAGTATCGGGCCTACGAGATCGAGGGCGACGCGCAGCCCGAGTGCCGTCGTAAGAAGGCCGAGCCCAACGGCCACGACGCCCTGGCCGACGTATGCGACCAGATAGACCACCGAGAGCGTTGCCGCGCGGTGATGTGCCGGAGCATTGCGGTTGACCAGACCGAAGCTGCCAAGAAACAGCAGCCCGGAGGAGGCGCCGAATGCCACGGATGCGAGAACGAAGATCGGCAGCGACGACAGAGAGGCCGAGACGACAAGGAGTGCGACCGCGAGCGCGCTGACAAGCCCGCCGATCGAGACGGCACTGCGCAGACCGATGCGCCCTGCGACAAGCGAAACCACGGCGCTGGCGACGGTGCCGATGGCAAGCACGAGCCCGGCAAGGAATGCATTGTCAGTGTGCAGCACGTCTTTCACCAACTGTGAGCCGAGCGAGATGAGAACGGCGCCAAGTGCGAACGTTGACGTGATGCCGAGCGCCGCGGTGATGACGGTTACACGCAACTCACGCGGTACGCGTATCGGGCGGGGGCGCCACCGCTCGGTTGACGCGGCGGCTCGTGGCTGGCGGGGAAGGAAGACGGCGAACGCGGTGACAACGGCCGCCGCGACGATGAGCACCCAAAAGGTGAGTTCGCGCGGCCACGGAGCATATTCCAGCAACCCGCCGCCGACGATCGTGGCCAGCGAGAGCCCGATGGAGATCGCCACGGTGTTGGCCGAACTCGCCCGAGACTGGCTGCCGCCGTACTCCACCAGGGCAGCGCCGGCCGGGCTCAGTGCGAGCCCGACGCCGAGCCCCTGAAAGAAGCGACCGATGAAGAGCCACGTGACATCCGGGGCGATGGCGAAGACCAGCACGCCGACAATGATCGAGACCAGACCCGCGAGCATGGCCGCTCGACGGCCGATCGAGTCGGAGAGGCTGCCGAAGATAACGAGTGTGAGCACCATCACGACGGGGTAGACGGCGAAGACCTCGGTGATGGTGGTGGCGGTGAGTGACCATGCCTGTTCGTACAGCGGGTAGACCATTGCCGGCGAACCACTGGCCCAGAGCGCTATGACGACGATCGCTGCAGCGGTCAGAAAGCTGGCACGGTTGCTGAGTGTTCTCATGAGAACGGCCTTTCGGAGAATGCTTTCGTTCCGAAAGCGCCGTTGCTCCCGCGTGAAGTGACCACCGTAGCACGCTGAGTTGGATTATCAAAGTGATCTTGAGGTACACTGCGTTTGTGGCAGAAAAAGTCGAAGTGACTCGCGGGGCTCAGTCTGAGCTGCGTTGTTCTATTGCCCGTAGCGCGCGAATACTGGCGGACAGGTGGTCGGTGCTAATAGTGCGCGACGCGTTTCGCGGCGTGACCCGCTTCTCCGACTTCAAGTCGAGGTTAGGGATACCCTCCGACATTCTGACGACGCGTTTGACGAAGCTCGTCGATTCGAACGTGTTCGAACGTCGCCCGTATCGTGACGAGGGCGGCCGGGAGCGTTTCGGGTATCACCTCACGGAGGCGGGGCGCGCGCTTCTGCCCGTGCTGGGGGCACTCGTGCAGTGGGGGGACAGCTATCGGGCGAGCGAATTCGGCCCGTCCCGTATCTATCGCAATGCGGCAACGGGCGAACCCCTCCGGGTGGCGTTCGTCACGGAATCCGGCGAGGTGGTTGCCGACGCCGACGTCGAGGTGACGGCGGGTCCGGGCGAGCCCGAGTTGGTGGAGCCTTACAGACCCGGGTTGGCCTCAACGAGCGCATAGCAGCGGGCCAGCCGCGCCAGCCACCAGTCGCGGCGCGCGGTGTCGGCGGCGTGTTCGCTCAGCAGCGCGGGGTCGGCGTCCACGCGGCGCACCGTGACGGCTCCGGCTTCCGGCAGCATCCGGTCGTTTGTGACATCGGCGGCGAGCAGCGCGGCCGTGCCGAGCCCGCAGTCATATTCCAATTCGGGAATGGACGCGGCAAGGTAGGCCCCCATCGAGAGCCCGATGGAGGTGTCGAGCGCGCTGGAGACCACTACCGGCAGCCCGGCCTGCGCGACGATCCGCGCTGCGGCGGTGATTCCGCCGAGCGGCTGTGTCTTGATGACGAGCAGGTCTGCCGCCTTCGCTCGAGCCACCGCGAGCGGATCTTCGGCCTTGCGCACGCTCTCGTCGGCGGCGATCGGAACGCTCATGTATTTGACCCGCCTGCGAATCTCGGCCAGCTCGTCGACGGTGGCGCACGGCTGTTCCACGTACTCGAGGTCGAACTCGGCCAGCGCGTGAATCGCGTGCTCGGCCTCGTCGACATTCCAGAGCCCATTCGCATCGACGCGGATGCGCCCCTCCGGTCCGAGCGCATCGCGCACGGCGCGCACACGGGCGACGTCGTCGGCGAGACTCTGGCCGGGGTCGGCCACCTTTACCTTGGCGGTGCGGCAGCCAGGAAAGCGGCCGAGTATTCCGGCGACCTGATCGGCGTTCACCGCAGGCACCGTGGCGTTGACGGGAATCGAGGTGCGCAGCGGCGCCGGCAGTTGGTGCCAGCCGAAGTCGATCGCGGCACGCAGCCAGGCGCTCGCCTCCTCGTCGTCGTATTCGGTGAACGGCGAGAACTCGGTCCAGCCCTGCGGCCCCTGCATCACGAGCGCCTCGCGCGTCTCGATGCCGCGAAACCGCGTGACGAGGGGCAGCGCGACGACGTGCGCGGTCTCGAGCAGGGCATCCAGTGGTGGCAGCATGCCCCCAGTCTGTCACCCGCCCCGATCGTCGTCGCCGCGAATCGGGCGGCCCGGCGGTCATAGGCTTGCTTCATGACCACACAGGTTTCCGAGATCTTCGATGCGAGTCAATGGGCGGATGTTGCCGGCTATGAAGCCCTGAGCGACGTCACCTACCACCACAGTCTCGACGGCCGCATCGCGCGTGTGGCCTTCAACCGGCCCGAAGTGCGCAACGCGTTTCGGCCACACACGGTCGACGAGCTCTATGCGGTGCTCGAGAATGCGCGCACCAACCCGCGCATCGGCGTGGTGCTGCTCACGGGTAATGGCCCGAGCCCGAAAGACGGCGGCTGGGCGTTCTGCTCGGGCGGCGACCAGCGCATCCGCGGGCGCGATGGGTACCAGTACGAGGCGACCCCCTCGCTGATTGAGGAGCGAGGAACGAGCGTCTCGAAACCAGACGCGGCCGGGGGTTTCGAGACGAGGCCTCGTTCCTCGACCTCTCCTCAACCTACGGGTGCGGGAGTGGGTGCAAGCCTCGGGCGCCTCCACATCCTCGAGGTGCAGCGGCTCATTCGTTTCATGCCGAAGGTGGTCATAGCCGTCGTTCCCGGCTGGGCGGCCGGCGGCGGGCACTCGCTGCACGTCGTGTGTGACCTGAGCATCGCATCCGCCGAGCACGGGCGCTTCAAGCAGACGGATGCCGATGTCGGCTCCTTCGACGCCGGTTACGGCAGCGCGTACTTCGCCCGCCAGATCGGGCAGAAGTTCGCGCGCGAGGTCTTCTTTCTCGCGCAGGAGTACAGCGCCGAGCGCGCCTACGAGATGGGCGCCGTGAACGCGGTGGTGCCGCACGCCGAGCTCGAGGCGACGGCGCTCGAATGGGCCCGCACGATTCTCACGAAGTCGCCAACGGCCATCCGCATGCTTAAGTACGCCTTCAACGCGGTGGACGACGGCCTGGTGGGCCAACAACTGTTCGCTGGGGAGGCGACGCGCCTCGCCTACGGCACCGATGAGGCGGTCGAGGGCAAGGAAGCATTCCTCGAAAAGCGTGAGCCGGACTGGTCGCCGTTTCCCTGGCAGTACTGACGTTCGCTAGGCGACGATCGTCGTTCGACGGGTTTCGCCGCGGTGTTGGGCAACGACGGTTGCGACATCCTCTCGCCCCGCGGGCAGCAGCCGCACGGTGAGTCCCTCGATATGCGGCTGCCGTACTGCGTCGAGCACCGCAGCCTCCACCTCGCCGAGCGCACCGGCAGAGATCTCGACGTCTCCGCGGTCGTCGAGCAGCACGACCTCCACGCCGTTGCGCCGGGCATCCTGAACTGCCCTGGTGATGGCGGGTGTCAACAGGGCCGCGGCGCGCAGCCGGTCACGCAGCAGCGCCTCCAGCAGCACGAAGTCGCGGCGGTCCGACTCGGTGAGCGGCGCATCCGAGGCGATGGCCTCGAGCGCCGGCCGGGCGAGGGTATCGAGAGTGGCGGTCTGCTCGGCCTGCTCCGCGAGGATGGTGCGCGAGGCGGCCTCGCGTTCGGCAACCTCGATCTGGGTTGCGGCGAGCGCATCGATGCGCCGGCTCGTGCGGCGCAGCGCGAGGGCGAAGAGCGTGGCGATCAGCAGCAGCCCGGCGTGACGGTCGATGAGATCGATTCCCCCGCCAAGACCGCGACCGACGGAAACGGCCCACGCAATTGACAGGGCGGCCATGGCGGCGAAGCTGGCCCAGGCCCAGAGGATGCGCTCGCGCAGAGCCAGTACGAAGAGCACGAAGGTGATGGCGCCCCAGTGCCAGCCCGCGTAGCCCAACGGGCCGCTGTCGGGCAGATTCCAAGTGACGAGCAGCGTGCTCGTAACCACTATCGCGAAGATCACCAGTACCAGGGACAGCGGGTAGGCATCCGCAACCCGCACGGTGAGCAGGGCGGCAGCGAACGAGACGAGAACGAGTGCGAGAATCGAGCGCCATGGCGTCGTCACCAGATTCAGAGCCACGATGGTGAGCAGAACCTGGGTGGCGATGAAGAGCAGCAGCACGAGACGCGCGCGAAAGCTGGTGAGCTGAAGCAGGTCCGTCGCATCCGAGGCTCTAACGCGCACGAGCGGCCTCCCTCGGGCGTGACCAGACGAGCGTGACCTGTGTGCCCTCGTGTGGCCGCGATGTCACGCGTGCGCTGCCACCCGAGACCGCCGTCATGCGGCCTATCACGCTCACGCGCAGGCCCAGCCGCTCGGGGGGAATGCGCTGCAGGGAAAAGCCGACACCGTCGTCGCCGATATCGATGAGGATGCCGTCCCGATCGATGATCGCGCTTGCCGTGCGGTGCACCTGCCGCCCGTCAGGTGCCGCGTGCCGCATGCTGTTGCGCAGCGCCTCGCCGAGCGCCTCGCCCAGCGACTGCACCACGGAGGCGGGCACGGGACGTGTTGTCTTGATGGTCACAGCAAGTGCGGGCGCGCCGGGCAGATCAGACGCCGCACGCAACCGGGCCGCGCATTCGGAGGGCGGCACGTCTTCGTTGGGTGCCTGCGGTTCGCGGATGGCGGCGATGCGGGTGAGGGCTCGCTTCGCGTACTCGCGCACACTCTCGCGCATGCCCGGTTCGCCGCGGGAGGCGACGAGAAGGGTGGAAATCACGTCGTCGTGCACAAGCGCGCCGAAGCGGGCACGCTGCTCGATTCGAGCGCGGGATTCGCCGGCGAGGGCCGCGTCGGCGTGAGCGGCGCGGGCCGCGACATCCTGTCGTCTGCCAGCCGTGCGTATCACCTGGATCAGCGAGGCGAACACGGTGCAGATCAGCAGCATGTAAAAGAATTCCTCGGTCGCCACGATGACGGTGACCTTTGCATCGGCGAAAAAGCGCACGAAGGCGGCCCCCACGCACACGGCGATGATGTAGCTCCAGGCCCAGCGCTGGCTCCAGGCGATGGCCGCGCATGAGGTGGCGACGGCGATGATCGTGAGCAGCCACGGCGAGGCCTGATTGGGCAGCGTCGTCGAGGTCTGCAGCGGCAGCCAGGCGGCGAGAGCCACCGTGAAGATCACGATATACACGGATGCGACCACGCGCAGCACGGGAATCGGCAAGAAAGAGGGGATCACCACGAACATCGCGCAGATCACCGCGAGCAGCACAAGCAGGGGAGCGCCCTCGGCCACATGCAGCAGCGGGTACTGGGACGTTGCGGTACCGAGCGCGAGTGCGATGAAGATCAGGCCGCCGAAACCGACGGCGATGTAGAGCACGCGGTCGATGCGTTCCGACGCCAGGGGGGCGCGCTCGTGCCGTGACGTGCTCATTCGAGAAGCAGACCGTCTTCGCGAGCCCGCGCGTTCAACTCGATCTTGGTCGGGGCAGGCCGGCCCACCCGCGAATACTTGGTGCGGATGCGGCTCACATACTGGCTGACGGTCGCCCGGGACAAGCCGGTCTGAAACGCCACGGCCTGCGCCTTCTCACCCGAGGCATAGAGGGCGAGAATCTGACGCTCCCGGGCACTCAGTCCGGCATCGCCCAGATGTTCGTCCGCATCGAGCGCGGCGGCCCACTCGGTGGTGGGTATCGTCTCGCCGCGCGCCGCCGCGACGATGGCCTGCATGATGGTGGGAAGTGGCTCCGACTTGCGCACAATGCCGAGCACGCCAGCCGCCGCCGCCGAGCGTGCAAGGGCGGCATTCTCGCCGCCGGTCAGCACGAGCACCGCGCTGCCGTGGGCATGGATGGCGCGAACGTTCTCGGCGGGGGACGAGCCGTCTTCCAGGCGCAGATCGAGCACGACAAGATCAAGCGGCCACGCGTCATCCGCAATCTCGGAGACGGCCCCGACGCTGCACACCAGGCGCAGTTCGGCGCTCGCCGAGACCAGATCGGCGAAGCCGAGAGCCACGAGCTTGTGGTCCTCCACGAGCGCGATGCGCAGGGGGTCGTTCGGGGCCTTGCTCGTGTCGACCGTGGCCACGTGCGCTCCTTTGACGATCCGCAAAACACGCATCCCGGGACGATGCGTGAGAGTTGACCCCTTGCCGGGCGTCAGCACAAGTGATAATAGCGGTACCGTCGCCTCGCGTGGCACTGTGGCCGTAAGTGACAACAGAACCACGATCCGCCTCGTGCCCGAGCGGACGGCGGGGGAGACACACCTAGCGCGCTCACCCCCGTCGTCTTCGAGGTCGGTCTCGTGGTCGGCCGTCGCCGGTGTGGCACCTTTCCGGCTCGTAGAGTTGAGTCATGACTCGGCGGCTCGAAGCGATTGCGGCGATGGATGCTGCCGCCCTCGTTCCCCGACTGCGCGCGGCGCTCTCCGGTGACGGCCCGGCGTTGCTGCCGCGGCAGGCGTCGCCCACGAGCGCCGAGGCATTCGCAGCGCCGCTGCCCGCCGAGGTGAGCGCGGGCGTCTCGCTCGTGATCGAGACATCCGGATCGACCGGGGTGCCCAAGCGGGTTGCGCTGTCGACGGATGCGCTGCTGGCCAGCGCCGCGGCATCCGCGGGCGCACTGGGCGGGCAGGGCCAATGGCTGCTCGCGCTGCCCGCGCACTACATTGCCGGAGTTCAGGTGCTCGTGCGTTCCATCGTTGCCGGCACAGAGCCGGTGCTGCTGCCAGCTGGTCATTTCGACCCGACCGCCTTCGCCCGGGCGGCGCAGGCGATGACCGGCGACGCCCGCTTCGTCTCGCTGGTTCCGGTGCAACTCGCCCGGCTGCTGGACGCCGCAGTGAACGATGCGGCACTGCGGGCGACGCTGCAACGCTTCGACGGCATTCTCGTGGGGGGCCAGGCGCTGCCGCCCACGCTGCGGGAGCGCTCGCTCGCCGCCGGGGTGCGGGTCACGCGCACCTACGGTTCCAGCGAGACCTGCGGCGGATGCGTGTACGACGGCGTGCCCATCGGCACCGCCCGCGCGCGGCTGGCCGACGGGCAGCTCGAGCTCGGCGGACCGATGCTGGCCGAGGGCTATCTGGGCGACCCCGAACGCACGGATGCCGCCTTCCACGACGCAGACGGAACCCGCTGGTACCGCACGGGTGACCTCGGCGCCGTTGCTGACGATGGCACCGTGAGCGTGCTCGGTCGCGCCGATAATGTGATCATCTCCGGCGGCGAGAAGGTGCTGCTCGATGCCGTCGAGCGGGCGGTGCGGGAGCGTGCGGGTTTCGAGGAGGCGGTGGTCGTCGGCGCGGTCAGCGACGAGTGGGGGCAGGTGCCGGTCGTCGTGACGGCGGGCGAAGCATCCGTGTCTCTGGCTGAACTGCGCGCCCGAGTGACGGCGGTGCTGGGCCGAGCCGCGGCCCCCGCGCGCATCGTGACCGTGCCCGAGCTGCCGCAGCTGCCATCGGGCAAGCCCGACCGTCTGGCGATCGCCGCGCTCGCGGGCCTCGATAGAATGCGGCTGTGATGAGTCAGAACCGCACGAAGCGCTCTTCGGCACGATCGGGCGCCCGGCGAGGTCGCCCCGTCCCCCCGAAGGCGAAGGTGAAGCCGGCCACGGCATCCGACTGGATCGCCGGGGCGCGTCTGCGCACGCTGCCGCTGGCGATAGCCCCCGTCGTCATAGGCACGGGCGCATCCGTCGTGGCCGTCGGCGGTGGAAAGTTGCACTGGGTGCTCGGGCTTGCCTGTCTGGCCGTCGCGCTGTTTCTGCAGGTCGGCGTGAACTATGCCAACGACTACTCCGACGGCGTGCGCGGCACGGATGCCGCGCGCGTGGGCCCCTCCCGCCTCACCGGCTCGGGCAAGGCGAAGGCGCGCACCGTCTTGATCGTCGCCCTCGTGTTCTTCGCTCTCGCGGCGCTCGCGGGGCTGGCGCTGGTGATCCGCACGCAGCAGTGGTGGCTGCTGGCGGTGGGTGCCGCCGCCATTCTGGCCGCCTGGTTCTACACGGGCGGCAAGCGCCCCTACGGCTACAACGCGCTCGGTGAGCTCTTCGTCTTCGTCTTCTTCGGGCTCGTCGCCACCGCCGGTACCACCTTCGTGATAGCCGGCCGGGTCAACCTGGAGGGTTGGCTGGGCGGGGTGGCCGCCGGCTTCATCGCCTGCGCGGTGCTGCTGGCGAACAACCTGCGCGACATCGATTCAGACCGCCAATCGGGCAAACGTACCCTCACGGTGCTGATCGGTGCCACCGCAACCCGCGTGCTGTACTGCGTGCTGCTGGTTTTGGCCTACCTGATTCTGGCCTTTTTCGCGCTGTTCTATCCCTTCGCGTGGCTGGGTTTCTTCACCCTGCTCGCTGCGGTGCCTGCCGTGCTGATCATGATCACGGCGAAGACGTCGAAAGAGTTGATTCTGGTGCTGCAGCTGACGAGTCTCGTCGGCCTCGCGGTCGGAGTCTTCCTGGGCGTGGCCTTCGCGCTGAACTTCTAGCGCGGGGTCAGGCCGTCGGATCGTGACGGGCGGGCTCGACCGGAGCCGTCGCATCCGTCGCCGCGTCTTCGGCCTCGTCGTCATCGTTCGGCAGGGGCTTCTCGCGGTGTCGGCGGTCGTAGATGTCACGGGCCACGGCGTCGCGCGGCTTGCCCAGCAGCAGGAACGAGAGACACATGCCGATGACCGCCGCGGCGATGATCGCCACCCAATAGATCACTCCGAGCAGCATCAGGGCCACGAGCGGCAGCACGAAAAGCAACAGGCGCAGCACCGTGAACAAGAGGAAGGGGGAGCGGGGTTTCACGGTCTTCAGTCTAGGCACGGCTTGCTGGGATTAAGATGACTGTATGCCTCGGTTATTGGTGGTGCTGGTCGTCGCAGCAGTCGCCTTCTACGTCTTCTCGATAGTGGACTGCGCACTCTCCGACGGCAATCGGGTGCGCACACTCTCCAAGACCAGTTGGGTGCTGATAGTTCTCATCCCGGTTCTCGGTGGGCTTCTCTGGTTCTTCTTCGGTCGGGCCCGCCGCGGCAACGACCGGGGCGGAGCGCGCACGATTGCTCCGGATGACGACCCCGCGTTCCTGGGCAGCCTCGGTCGTGACACGCAGCAGGAGGAGCGCATCCGCCGCCTTGAGCGCGAACTCGCCGAGCTGGACGACAAGGGCGGCGACCCCGACAAACCCGGCCGCAAGGATGCCTGACGCCCCAGCTGTGAGCCCCGCTTCTGACTTCTCCGCGGCGCTGCTGACGAGTTTCGTTCGCCTCGGTGTGCACGACATCGTGCTCAGCCCGGGTTCGCGCTCGCAGGCGCTCGCCCTCGTGGCCGCCGAGCTGGAAAGTGCCGGCGCCGTGCGTCTGCATGTACGCATCGACGAACGGGTCGCAGGCTTTCTTGCCCTTGGACTCGCCGTCGAATCACGCCTGCCTGCCCTCGTCATCACGACGAGTGGCACCGCCACCGCCAATCTGCACCCCGCCGTGCTCGAGGCGCACCACTCGGGTGTGCCCATGATCCTGCTGACGGCCGACCGGCCGACCGAATTGCGAGGCATCCGCTCGAATCAGACCACCGTGCAGCCCGGCATGTATGGCGAGGCTGTGCGGCTCTGCGAGGACGTGCCCGCACCCGTCGGTGATGCCCGTGAGGCGGATGCCGCGGTCGAGCTCGCGCGCCGGGCGCTGGATGCGGCGCTCGGCACCGTGTCACACGAGCCCGGCCCGGTGCAGCTGAACCTCGCGTTCCGTGAGCCGCTGTCTTCCGTGATCTCGCTGGTTGAGGAGCGAGGAACGAGCGTCTCGAAACCAGCTGCGCGCGGTCTCGGTTTCGAGACGCTCGTTCCTCGCTCCTCAACCAGCATTTCCATTCCGCGCGGCCCGCGCACCGTCGTCATCGCGGGCCATGGGGCCGGTCCCGACGCCGAAGAGCTCGCGCACATGGGCGGCTGGCCGCTCATCGCCGAGGTCTCCAGCGGCGCCCGCTTCGGCCGCAACCTCATCGTGGCCTACCGCGAACTGCTGGCCGACCCGCAATTCGGGGGCCGCGTCGAGCGCGCAATAGTGTTCGGGCATCCGACGCTCAGCCGCGAAATACCTGCCCTGCTCACACGCGACGACGTCGAGGTGATGGTCGTGGCGCCGAGCGGTGCCGAGTTCTACAATCCCGGCCGCCGTGTCGCCGCGGCCGTGAGCGCGGTCTCGATCGACCCCGATTCGCCGGCGCCCGACGACGCGCGCGCCTGGCTCGGCAGCTGGGTTCTCACCAGCAGATCGCTTCGCGAGAAGGCGGATGCCGCGGCCGGCCCCGACCACATCGCTCCCGACGTCGATGCCTCCCGCTCGCACGTACCCGCCGACCGCATCGCTTTCGCCCGTGCCGAGTTCGCCGCCGTGCGCGCGGCCGTCACCCGCGACATGCTCGTGGAGGCGCTCTGGCGCTTCACCTGGCCGCACGACAGGCTCGTGTTCGGGGCATCCCGGCTCATTCGTGACGCCGACCGTGCCGTGCCGGGCAAGAAGATCCGCGTGCACTCCAACCGGGGACTTGCCGGCATCGACGGCACGGTCTCCACCGCGATAGGCATCGCGCTCGCCAGCCAGAATTCCCTGGATGGCGCCGCCGCGCCCGGGGTTACCCGCGTTCTGCTCGGCGACCTCGCCCTGCTGCACGACGCGGGTGCGCTGCTGTTCGGCGAGGGCGAGGCTCGCCCCAACATCCAGGTGGTCGTCGGCAACGATGGCGGCGGCACCATCTTCGACGCCCTCGAGGTCGCCTTCACGGCGTCCCCCGCCGCTTTCGACCGGGTCATGTTCACACCGCAGCGGGCGGATGTCGCGGCGCTGGCATCCGCATACGGCTGGGGCTACACGAAGGCCACCACTCACGGCGAGCTCGACCAGGCGCTGTCGGCGCCGGCGGAAGGCCCCAGCATCGTCGAGGTGTCCCTCACCCGCTGATCCTCAACCTGCGGAGGCGCGCGCGTGCCAAGATGAGGGTACGCGTTGAGGGGGAGGCATTGTGGCCGGTCACGAAGGATTCTGGGCAGAAGATCCCGCCGCGCTGTTGCGGGCGGGCAGCGGCTTCGTCCTCGCCGATCAGCAGACGGATGCGCATCCGGGTTTCGACGGCGACAAGAAAGACGGCCGGCGCGCGCTGGCCGTCGGCGCCGGCATTCTCGCCGAGCAGCAGGAGCGCCTCTTCGCCGCGAGCACGGCGGGCGACACCCGAAGCGTGCTGCTCGTGCTGCAGGCGATGGACACGGCGGGCAAGGGCGGCATTGTCGGCCACGTCGTGGGCGCGGTCAACCCGCAGGGCGTGCATTACACAGCGTTCAAGAAGCCCACAAAAGAAGAGCTCGCGCACGATTTTCTGTGGCGGGTGCGTTCCGCGGTACCTGGCGCTGGCATGATCGGCGTCTTCGATCGCTCGCACTACGAAGACGTGCTCATCGGCAAGGTGCGCTCGCTCGCCGATGCGCAGGAAATCGAGCGCCGCTATGGCGCCATCAACGATTTCGAGACCGAGCTGGCGGCATCCGGAACCAGCATCGTCAAGGTGATGCTGCACATCAGTTCGGCCGAGCAGAAGGCCAGACTGCAGGCTCGGCTGGATGAGCCGGACAAGCACTGGAAGTACAAGCCGGGCGACGTCGACGAGCGGATGCTGTGGGCCGACTACCAGGAGGCGTACCAGGCCGTCTTCGACCGCACCTCGACAGAGGCAGCCCCGTGGTTCGTGGTTCCGGCCGACAGGAAGTGGTACGCACGGCTGGCCGTACAGCACCTCGTGATCGATGCGATCGAGCGCATGAACCTGGCCTGGCCGACGGCCGACTACGACGTCGAGGGCGAGAAGAAGCGGCTCTCCGCCACATAAGTCCTGTCGCTCAGCCGAAGGCTTCGACGATGGGGCGCATCTTCATCTTCGACTCGACAAGCTCGTTCTGCGGCTCCGAGTCTGCAACTATGCCGCATCCGGCATATGCCGTGATGTCGCCGGTCGGCGACACCTGCGCGCCACGCAGCGCGATGGCCCACTCGCCGTCGCCATCGGCGCCCACCCAGCCGACAGGCCCGGCATAGCGACCGCGGTCGAACGGTTCGAGTTCGGCGATGAGGCGCAGCGCATCCGCGGTGGGGGTGCCGGCGACGGCGGCCGTGGGGTGCAGCGCGGCCACGAGATCAAGGGAGGTCGATCCGTCGCTGAGCGTGCCGGCAACATCCGTGGCCAGATGCCACAGGTTGGGCAGCTTGAGCGTGAACGGAATCTCGCTGCTGGCGAGGTTGGGGCTG
The DNA here is from genome assembly GCF_001424905.1 of Leifsonia sp. Root112D2. NCBI lineage: Bacteria > Bacillati > Actinomycetota > Actinomycetes > Micrococcales > Microbacteriaceae > Leifsonia > Leifsonia sp. Root112D2. The sequence continues at coordinate 561,157 of NZ_LMCU01000001.1, read as the reverse complement.
TGCGGCCGCAGCGCGTCGAGCACGCTGGTCACGGCCAGGGCGTGCTCGTTCTGGTCTTTGGGGTTCGCGGCGAGGGTGACAGCGTGATCGTGGTCGGATGCGGCATCCGGCCCCCGAGAGATGGTGCCGGCCAGCACTCGGGCACTCACCTCGCCGTCGTGCACGCGCACGAGCGTCTCAGGGCTGGAGCCGATAAGGCCGTCGACGGCATACGTCCAGCATTCGGGGTAGCCGAGCGCGAGCTCCATGAGCGCACGGCGTAGGTCGGACTCCTGCGGCAGGTGGCCCACGAGGTCGCGGGCGAGCACCACCTTGTTCAGCTCCTGATGGCGGATGCGTTCCACCGCCTTCGCGACGGCCTCGCGGTACGCGTCGGGCGGCATCGCACCGGGCAACAGTGAGAGCCGGTACTCGGCGCCGAGCGGGGTGGGGCGCGGGGTGGGGTGGGGCGCGGGAGTGGCGCCGCCGTCACCCTGCTTGCGGGAGACGCGTGTGATCCAGCTGCGACCGTTGTGTCGGCCCACGATGATCTCGGGAACGATGAGAACGCTGGTGACAGCGCTCGCGGGTGAGAAGGAGAAGGCGCCGAAGGCGACGAGGCCGGTGCCCGGGGCGGAGATGGGGTCTGTGACGTCTGCGGCGGCGACGAGCTGCTGCCACGCGGCGGCGGCATCCGTGATCCGGGTGGGGCCGGAGAATTCGAGGCGCACCGCCTCGCCGATGCCGGCGATGCCCTCGCCGCGGCGCACCCAGAGCAGGGGAGTACGCGAATCGAGCAGGGGGATGAGTCGGCCGACGTCGTCGAGAGGAACGGTTTCAACGTGCAGCGCGGTGATGCCGCTCGTGCGAACCGCGGTTGCTGTTGCAGTCACTTCATCAGCCTACTTCGCGCGGGTGAGAGCATGCTGCACGGAGGTCTCGATACGCTCGTTTCTCGTTTCTCGTTACTCGACGATCGCAGCCCTCTGGCTCCGATCGTAAGCAACGCCGAATAGACTTGAGATGTGAGCAAGGCCGATCTGACCAAGCAACCTGATCAGGTCGCCGCGATGTTCGACGACGTGTCCACTCATTACGACCGCACCAACACGGTGCTGTCGATGGGAAATTCGACACTGTGGCGAATCGCGACGACCCGTGCGGTCGACCCCGCATCCGGTGAGCGCATTCTCGACGTCGCGGCCGGCACGGGCACCTCAAGCGTTGCTCTCACCAAGACGGGCGCGCGCGTTGTGGCCGCCGATTTCTCCGCCGGCATGATCGAGGTGGGCAGAAAGCGCAACGCCGACAACGCCTTCGTGGAGTTCGTTGAGGCGGATGCCACGAAGCTGCCTTTCGACGACGCTCACTTCGACGCCGTTACCATCTCGTTCGGCCTGCGCAACGTGGTGAACCCCGAGAAGGCGCTCGCCGAGTTCTACCGGGTTACCAGGCCCGGCGGCCGCGTTGTGATCTGTGAGTTCTCCACGCCGCCGCTCGCCCTCATTCGCAGCGGCTATTTCGCCTATCTGCGCTATGGCATGCCCGTGCTCGTCAAGCTGGCCAGCTCGAACCCGGTGGCGTACGAGTACCTCATGGACTCGATTCGCGACTGGCCCACCCAGCAGAGGCTGAGTGCATGGCTGCGCGAGGCCGGGTACGAACAGGTGGCGTACCGCAACCTCACGGCCGGCATTGTGGCGCTGCACCGCGGTATCAAGCCGTTCGGTGTCAAGCCGCTCGCGGCAGCCCCTGACAGGGAGAAGAACTAGTGGCGGCCTCCGGCGTCCCCGTGGCGAGGCGCGCCTCCCTCTCCAGCCACCTCGGTGTCAGCGAGCGCATCTTCGCGTCGAGCGAAGACAAGCACTTCGCCGCGGCCGTCGAGGCGGGGCTCGACCTGGTCGAAGAGGGATTGCATGCCGAGATGCGCTTCGCCGACAATCTGGCGGATGTGACGGCTCGCTACCTGCTCGAGGCTGGCGGCAAGCGTGTGCGCCCCATGCTCACCCTGCTCGCGGCGCAATTGGGTACAGGCAACAACCCTCAGGTGATCACCGCGGCGCAGGCCATCGAGATCACCCACCTTGCCTCGCTCTATCACGATGACGTCATGGACGAAGCGCAGATGCGCCGTGGCGTTCCCAGCGCCCAGTACGTGTGGGGAAATTCGGTTGCCGTGCTCACGGGAGACCTGCTTTTCGCCCGCGCCAGCAAGCTCGTGGCGTCGCTCGGTGAGCGGGCCATTAAGCTGCAGACCGACACCTTCGAGCGGCTCTGCCTGGGCCAGCTGCACGAGACTATTGGCCCGCGGGACGACGAAGACCCGATCGACCAGTACATCCAGGTGCTCTCCGACAAGACGGGCTCGCTCATTGCGGCGGCGGCACAGCTCGGCGTCATCTTCTCGAATGCCCCGGCGGAATACGAGCAGCCCGTCGTGATCTTCGGCGAGAAGATCGGCATAGCCTTTCAGCTCATCGACGACGTGATTGACCTCTCCGCCGCAGGCGAGCAGACCGGTAAGACGCCCGGTACAGACCTTCGTGCGGGCGTTGCGACGCTGCCGCTGCTTCGCCTGCGGGCGCAGGCACCGACGGATGCCGCATCCGCTGACTTGCTCGCCCGTCTCGAACGCGACGTGATTGGCATCGCGGAGGGCACGGGCGATGCCCAGGCTGCGGAGTCGGCGATCACGGCGCTGCGCGAGCACGACGTGACCGCGCAGACGCTCACGGAGGCGCACCGCTGGGCCCGCGAGGCCGTGGAGGCGCTTGCCCCGCTGCCGAGCGGCCCCGTGAAGAAGGCGCTCACGCGCTTTGCAGAGACCATCGTCGAGCGCTCGAGTTGACGCGCGCGAAAGGACACAACGCATGACCAAGCTTCGACTGGCCATCGTCGGGGCGGGCCCGGCGGGCATCTACGCCGCCGACATCCTGCTGAAGGCCGAGCGCGGCTTCGAGGTCTCCATCGACCTGTTCGACCAGTTGCCGGCGCCGTACGGGCTGGTGCGCTATGGCGTCGCCCCCGACCATCCGCGCATCAAGGGCATTATCACGGCGCTGCGCGAGGTGATCGACCGCGGTGACATTCGCCTCTTCGGCAATGTGCGCTTTGGCGAGGACATCACTCTTGACGACCTGAAGAAGCACTACAACGCGGTCATCTTTGCCACGGGTGCGGTGCGTGACGCCGGGCTCGATATCCCGGGCGTCGAGTTGGAGGGGTCGTACGGCGCCGCCGACTTCGTGAGCTGGTTCGACGGGCATCCGGATGTGCCGCGCACCTGGCCGCTTGAGGCCGCCTCGGTTGCCGTGATCGGCAACGGCAACGTGGCGCTGGATGTCTCGCGCATGCTTGCCAAGCACGCCGACGACCTGCTCCCCACCGAGATTCCCGCGAATGTCTATGAAGTGCTCAAGAACTCGGCCGTCACCGATGTGCATGTCTTCGGTCGCCGCGGGCCGGCGCAGGTGAAGTTCACCCCGCTGGAGCTGCGCGAGCTGGGCGAGCTGCGCGACGTGGACATGGTGCTCTACGACGAGGACTTCGACTACGACGAGGCCTCGAAGGCGGCCATCGCCAGCAACAAGCAGGTGATGGTGATCGATCGCGTGCTGCAGAAGTGGCGCGAGCGCCCTTCGGTCAACGGGCAGGGCGGCCAAGCATCGCGCCGGCTGCACCTGCACTTCTATGCCAAGCCGCTCGAGATCGTGGGCGACGAGAACGGCCGGGTCGCGGGCATCCGCTACGAACGAACCGAGCCGGATGGCGAGGGTGGGGTGCGCGGTACCGGTGAGACCCGCACCGTCGACGTGCAGGCCGTGTATCGCGCCGTTGGATACTTCGGAACGCCGCTGCCCGGGGTGCCCTTCGACAAGAAGCGGGGCACGATTCCCAACCGCGAGGGCCAGGTGCTGCACCGCGGCTCGTCGTCGAGCGATTCGTCACAGGGCCACGAGGTCATGTCGGGGGTCTACGCAACGGGCTGGATCAAGCGCGGCCCCGTCGGCCTGATCGGGCACACCAAATCGGATGCCATGGAGACCATCAAGCGCGTGATCAACGGCCAGGGCAGCTGGTGGAACCCGGAGTCGCCCTCGGAGGAGTCGGTCGTGGAGCTGCTGCGTTCACGCGGCATCGAGTACACGAACCTCGACGGCTGGCACAACCTCGACCAGCACGAGCTGGCGCTCGGCGAGGCCGAGGGCCGCACCCGCATCAAGGTCGTGCCCCGCGACGAGATGGTGCGCGTCTCCAACGACGGCCCCTCCGCTGGTTGAGGAGGACTCGACGAAGGAGGGTCCGTCTCGAAACCTACCCGCGCGGCAGATTTCGAGACACGGCCTCGTTCCTCGACCGCTCCTCAATCAACGCCTGACTCAGCGCAAGTTCACGAACTGCAGCGCGACATCCAGATCGGCGCCCTTGAGAAGCGCCATCGTGGCCTGAAGGTCGTCGCGGCTCTTCGATGAGACCCGCAATTCGTCGCCCTGAATCTGGCTCTTGACGCTCTTGGGCGCCTCGTCGCGGATCAGCTTGCTGATCTTCTTGGCGGCATCCTGCTCGATGCCGCTCTTCAGGGAGGTTTCGATGCGGTACTCCTTGCCCGAGGCGTACGGTTCGCCGGCGTCGAGGCTGCGCAGGGAGATGCCGCGCTTGATCAGCTTCGACTCGTAGACCTCGAGCACGGCCTTCGCGCGCTCCTCGCTGTTGGCCTTGATGAGCACCTTCTCGCCGCTTTGCTCCACGGATGCCCCGACATTCTTGAAGTCGTACCGCTGCGCAATCTCCTTCTGCGCCTGGTGGAGGGCGTTGTCCGCCTCCATCTGATCGACCTTGCTCACGACGTCAAATGTTGAATCTGCCATGCCTCGAGTGTAGCCAGCGGGGCTAGGCCGTGGGGGTCGTCGTGCTCGAACGTACGATGAGTTCGTAGGGCAGCGGAATGTTCTCCGCGTTCTGGTCGCGGGTGGCGGGATGCAGTAGATCCATGAGAATTTCGACGGCCTTCTCTCCCTGTCCGCTGGGATACTGTGCCACCGTCGTGAGCCCGAAGAAGTCGGCAAGCTCGTGGTCGTCGATGCCGACGATGGAGACGTCGCGCGGCACGACGAGCCCGAGATCGCGGGCGGCCAGAATGCTGCCGATCGCCATCTCATCGGACGCCGCGAAGATGGCCGTGGGCCGCTCGCGCGGGTCACCCAAGAGTTGCTTCGCCGCCTGGTAACCGCCCTTGATAGTGAAATCCGCCGCCTGGAATGGCGCCGGGGTGCCCGCGAGGCCTGCCGCGGCCAGCGCCTGCTCGAAGCCGATGCGCCGGTTGGTGGGCAGATGGAAATCCTGGTCGCTCTCCTTGTCGCCACCGATATGCCCGATGCGGGTGTGGCCGAGCGAGAGCAGGTGTTCGGTGGCCAGCCTGGCCACGGCAACGTCGTCGATCGTGAGGGTGCGCACCCCGGCCAGCGGGCCGCCGACGCCCACGATGGGCTTGCCCAGAGCAAGAAGCCGACTCACCTCGTCTTCCGTGAGTTCCAGCGAAATGGCAATCACGGCATCCACTCGCTTGCGCAGCAGAAAGTGTTCGAAGACACTGCGACGCTCCTCGCCGCCCCCAGACAGGTTGTAGAGGGTGAGGTCGTAGCCGTGGCGCAGCAGCGCGCGTTCGGCGCCCTCGATGACGGATGCGAAGAACCAGCGGTTGAGAAACGGCACCACGGCGCCGATGTTCTTCGTGCGACCGGATGCCAGGCCCGACGCATTCGACGAGACAACGTACCCGAGTTGACCGGCGGCATCCGTCACCTTGATGCGTGTGGCGGGGGAGACATGGCCGTTGCCGCTCAGCGCGCGAGAGACCGTGGCGGTGGAGACGCCCGCAAGGCGCGCGACCTCGTCGATACCGCCCATGGCTCCCTCGCAACCGCTTATATCGTCTCGTGGCAATCCTAGTGATGGGGCCGTAAGACGCGGCCTCGCTCTGTTCAGGGACGTGCAATCGGGGTAGCGTCGGTGATCGTGGGTGCGTTTCGTCGGGCCGCGGGGGCCATCCTGACCATTGCCGTTGCGAGTGCGCTCGCGCTCGCGGGGTCGTCTGCAGCCGGTGCGGTCGGCGCGAACGAGGTAGGCGTCTTTCCGACGTGGACCATGGCCGGAAGCGCGGGATCATTTACGGGCACCGCCAGCTTCGCGAGCTCGACCGTGCCGAGCCCGGACATCACATCTGACTCGGTGTCGGTACGGAACCCCAGTGGAGAATCCGCATATCTTGGAGCTTCGACCGCCTTCGGGCAGGAGTTCGGCTCAACCCGCAGGCAGCCGTACCTGACGCTTCGCCCACAAAGTGCAAGCCCGGCGCCCACACCCCCGTCTTTGTCGACTCCGCCTCAGTCAACGACGACCATTGACTTCGGCTCACAGCAGCCGGTCGCTGGATGGGGCTTCGCGCTGGGCGACATCGACGCAGACTGGGCGTTCATTCAGGCGTACGACCAGAACGGCACGCTCCTTCCCACCGGAGTCCTTGGAGCGCAGGCGCCGGGAAACTATTGCGACAATGCTTCGCCGAAGCCCTCGGTGTGTAGCGGAACCGCCGCCCCGTTCGATGTGCCGACTTGGGTTCCAGGGCCGGGAACTCTTGATCGCACGTACGCGGGTTACGCGATCTCTTGGGCGCCCGGCACGATCGTGGGAAACGTCAACGACACGTCCGGCGCCTATATCTGGTTCAAGCCGGATGCGAACGTCCGTAAGGTGACGATCATCTACGGTGCTCTGGCGGGCAGTCCGGTCTACCAACTGTGGGTCGCCTCTCCGGCGGCAGCCACGACGATCACCGGCACCGTTGCTATCGAGGATGCGCCCCCGGGAACCGCGGTGCCTGCGGGAACGGTCGCCGACCTGAACAACGCCGATGGAACTCCCGTGCTCGCGATCGACGAGACGCCGGTCACCGTACCGGTGCAGCCGGATGGCACATATACCTTTACGACGGAGCAGCGGCCGAGCTATCAGATCGCGATCGACCCGCCTCCGGGCTATACGGCGCCCGCGCCGGTGACGGTGGTGGCGAATAGGGCGACGGTCGCCGCGCCTCCAGTCGTTGTGGTCGCACCGCCCGTGGTGACGCCTCCGCCGACCTCGCCTCCCACCACACCGTCGCCGACACCGACCGCTTCAATCACACCGGAACTGACGCTCGCAGCCACCGGTGCGGACATCGCTCCGTGGGGCTTTGGTGCGGCCGCTCTCGTGGTGTTGGGGGCGCTTGTTTTGGCGATTCCTGGCCTGAATCGGCGCAGGGAAAGGACGCGAGCACAGGCGGCCGAACGCATCCGCTAGCTTCGATTTACGTCAGAGCCCGCGGCCCGGTATCCTTGACGAGCGCGTTCGGTCAGATGAATACATGTGGTCGAGGGCGCCTGGCGAGTTACCCAAGCGGCCAAAGGGATCTGACTGTAAATCAGACTGCTCAGCATTCGGGGGTTCGAATCCCTCACTCGCCACCATGTGATGAGTCGGGACATCGTTGATAGATGTGTCGGGACATTGTTGATATTTATGAAGAGCCCGGCCATCGGCCGGGCTCTTTCATTTCGTTGCGTCAGTAGCTTTTGGTGGACTCGATGTTGTAGCTGCTGAGGATCTCGCCGGAGGTAGGGCCGCGCGCGAAGCCGGGCGAGCGACCCTACCCCATCAGATCAGTGATGCGCTCAGCTGCCTGCACCATACAGTCCAGCGCGCACGCACGACCTAATGCGCACAAGCTATACGGCCTCTTGAGTGGGGGTCAGGGGTTGACAATGAAGCGAAATGCCTGTCTCTGTTACGGTGCGGGGTCCACGGCAGGCGCGGTTGCCGTTGCCGGGTCGATCGGGTGACCCAGCACCTGGTCGGCCCCGGTCTGCCCGCTCGGTGGTGGCTGCTTCTCTGGCATGACGTGATCATACGTCGAGACGATGCGGCAGCAATACCCGGGCGCACGGCATCCGCCCCGGCTGTGACAGGGTTGAGGGGTGACCCATGCGAATGCCGAACTGCTGACTCTTGCCCGTGACATCTCCCTGCGTGCCGGGGCGCTGATCAAGCAGCGCCGGGCGGAGGGCGTCGAGGTCGCCCAGACCAAGTCCGCGCCGGAAGACATCGTCACGCACGCCGACCAGGAGTCGGAGGCGCTCATTCGTTCGCTGCTCGCCGAAGCGCGGCCGAACGACGGCTTCTTCGGCGAAGAATCGGATGCGACGAGTGGCTCGAGCGGGCTCACCTGGGTTGTCGATCCGATCGACGGCACCGTCAACTATCTCTATGGCATTCCCGCCTACGCGGTGAGCATCGCCGTGGTGGAGGGTGAGCCCGATCCGAACACGTGGAGCGCGCTCGCCGCGGCCGTGTACAACCCCGCAGCAGACGAACTCTTCACCGCGGCAGCCGGTGCCGGCGCGTTTCTGGGAGAGCGCCGACTGCAGGTCGCGGCAGCGGTGCAACTGCCGCTCGCTCTGGTCGGCACAGGCTTCTCCTATAACTCGGCCCGCCGACGCAAGCAGGCCGCCGTGGTGCAGGGCCTGATCGAGCAGGTGCGCGATATCCGCCGGATCGGCGCTGCTTCGCTCGACCTGTGTGGGGTGGCCGCCGGTCGCCTCGACGCGTATTACGAGAAGGGCCTCAAGCCGTGGGATCACGCGGCCGGCGCACTCGTTGCGCAGGAAGCGGGCGCCCGAGTGCAGGGGCTCAATGGCGCAGCCGCCAGCAATGCGCTCACAATTGCAGCCGAACCCGGCTTGTTCGAACAGCTCGCGCCGGTGCTCGACGGGCTTAATGTGCTCGACGCCTGATGCGTGACAGTACGGCTGCCCACGACACCCAAAAAGGTCATGGTGTTCCCAGAGTGCACCCGCTAGTCTTTATGAGTTCGTTACATTTGTCCCCCGGCAAGTGAACACGACACGAACGTTCGAACCCGAAGTAGAAGCCGAAAGCCCCTCAGCCTGTGCCTGAAAACCCCGTGGAGTCCGACGCCATCGTTAGCGCCGACCCCGGGCGAGTGACCCCGATTTCGGTCAATCCGGATGCCGCGGCTGCGGATCGCCCGCTGACCCGGCGTGAGCTTCGCGAACGTGAGCGGGCCGCCGAAGCTGCAGCGAACACGGCGATTAGGCCCGTCGCGGCTGTCGCGCCCCCGGCTTCGTCGCACGGTGCTGGCGCATCCGTCGCCGCATCACCCGCCACGGCCAGACCGACCGCCGACGCTCCCGCGCTCGTGCGCGCACTGACCCATCGCATGCCGCCGTTGGGCAGCCCAGCTGCATCGGCGCCGGCGACCGTGCCTCGCCGTCACCGCAAGCGCGTCTGGTTCGCCCGCGGAGTAAGCCTGCTTGCCATGACCTTTGCGGTGGCAATGGCCATCGCGACTTCCATTCCCGCCAACGCGCTCGTCTCTCATGAGACGGTTCTCGCCCAGGCCACGGCAGCCCGTGAGGTGCCGGCCGCGAAGGTCGACCCGCAGAGCATCACCAGCGGCGGAGACGTGATCGCGGCGCCCGTCACCCGCGATAGCTACGAGGTGACCTCGCTCGAGCAACTCGTGGTGCTCAGCCACATGCGCATCGCAGACACCTTCACGAACGACGCACGCGGCACGATCCAGTGGCCGTTCCCCGTCGGCGTTCCCATCGCCGATTACTACGGCCCCCGTTCCGCTCCGACCGAGGGTGCATCGAGCTTCCATCAGGGCGTCGACTTCGACCCCGGGTATGGAACGCCCATCCAGATCATTGCCGACGGCACGGTGCGTGAGGTGCATCCGTACAACGACAGCGCTCTGGGTGTGCACGTCATCATCGACCACCTGATCGATGGCAAGCTCGTGTCGAGCCTCTATGGTCACATGGCGCCGGGCTCGATTCGAGTGGTGCAGGGGCAGAAGGTGAAGGTCGCGGACATCGTCGGCGAGGTCGGCAGCACCGGCATTTCGACCGGGCCGCACCTGCACTTCGAGATTTTGCAAGGCGGCACGACGCCGGTCGACCCGTTCGCCTGGCTGACGGCCCACGCCAACTGACGCGAACCGCCAGGAGCTACGCCAGCCAGGCCGTCGTGTCTGAGGGCAGGATGCGACCGTCGAGGTTTTCGCTGGACAGCAGGATGTCGCCCGCCGGCAGTTCGACCGGCTCGGCACCCAGATTGGCGACGACGGTGACCGCTCCGTTTCGGAGTGCCAGGACATCCGTGCCGAAGCCCTCGAGCCATTCGAGCGAACCCGTGCCCAGCGCGTATTCACTGCGCACCGCCAGCAGGCGCCGGTAGAGCGAGAGCGTCGAGCCCGGCACGCCGGTCTCGACATCGCGCGACAGCGGCGCCCATTCGTCTGGTTGCGGCAGCCAGCTCGCGCCCGTGTCATTGAATCCGAATGCGGGAGCGGATGCCTCCCACGGAATCGGAACGCGGCATCCGTCGCGCCCGTAGCGTTCGCCGTGCGTGCGGAACCAGGTGGGATCCTGTCGGGCGGAATCGGGCAATTCGATGTCCTCGGGCAGGCCGAGCTCCTCGCCCTGGTAGAGGTAGCTCGAGCCGGGGAGGGCCAGCATGAGCGACGTCGCTGCGCGGGCGCGACGCAGGCCGAGCACGGGGTCGGGCTTGCCGGGGCTGTTCGGCCCGAGGCCGTGACCCTGCAGGTTCTCGGCCGTCAGCGCGAGCCGGCTGGCGTGCCGCACCACGTCGTGGTTGGAGAGCACCCACGTGCTCGGGGCGCCCACGGATGCGAATGCCGCGAGCGATTCGTCGATCACTGCACGCAGCGGCGCGGCCTGCCATGGCGTCTCGAGGTAGGCGAAGTTGAAGGCCTGGTGCATTTCGTCGGGGCGCACCCATTCGGCCAGGCGGGAGAGCGGCTCGACCCAGGCCTCGGCCACGAGAACCCGCTCGCCCTCGTAAGAATTGAGGATGCTGCGCCAGTCGCGGTAGATCTCGTGCACGCCGTCCTGGCCCCAGTACGGCGGGCTGGCCGGCTCGTTCTCGGCGTCCTGGGCGCCGGCTCCACCGCCCATGCTGCCGGCCTCCGCGGGAGGCGTGTAGTCGGGCAGGCCGGGCGCCTTGATCATGCCGTGTGCGACATCCACTCGAAAGCCGTCGACTCCACGGTCCAGCCAGAAGCGCAGGATGCCGCGGAACTGCTCGCGCACCCACTCGCTCTCCCAATTGAGGTCGGGCTGGCTCGTGTCGAAGAGGTGCAGATACCACTGGCCGGGGGTGCCGTCGGGGCGCGTGACGCGCGTCCAGGCGGGGCCGCCGAAGACGGATTCCCAGTTGTTCGGCGGCAGCGACCCGTCGACGCCCTTGCCCTCGCGGAACAGGTAGTGGTCGCGCGCCTCGCTGCCTTCGGCGGCGGCGAGCGCCTCCTGGAACCAGAGGTGATCGCTGGAGGTGTGATTGGGAACGATGTCGACGATGACGCGCAGGCCGAGCTCGTGCGCTTTCTGCTGCAACGCGGCGAAATCATCGAGGGTGCCAAAGATCGGATCGACGTCGCAGTAGTCGGCAACGTCGTAGCCGCCGTCGCGCTGCGGAGAGGTCTGGAACGGGGAGAGCCAGACGGCATCGACGCCCAGGTGGCGCAGCGTGCCGAGCCGATGCGTGATGCCGGGCAGGTCTCCGAGACCGTCACCATTCGCATCCGCAAAGGAGCGCGGATACACCTGGTAAATGACGGCGGAGCGCCACCATTCGGGCGTGACGGTCGTCGCTGGCGTGGGCGTGGTGGGGGTGGGCGGCACTGTTCAATCCTCACATGTCGTCGATTCGGCGCGGCCGTCGTCGATGGTCTGCGGCGGCGGGGCGCCTGCACAGGACGGTATCCATACCTTAGGCCGAATATGGAAACGCTTCCAACAATTGGTGCGCTGGGGTGATTTGCCCACCGACTAACGGGCGCTCATCTGCGCGATATAACGATTGGGTGCAGATCTTGCACGGGGCGGTTGCGGTTGCTATAAATGAAAGCGCTTGCATCATGAGCTCGGGGAGAGGGGCCTCCCGCCACCATTCCGGCGTGATTCGCGGCCCCTTCCACACACGTCAATAAGAAAGGCACACCAATGAAGGTGACCAAACGGTCCTGGATGCCCGTTGCGGCGATTGCCGCAGTTGCTCTGTCGGCCACAGCCCTCGCCGGATGCTCCGCATCCTCAGGTGACAAGGGTGGCGACCTCACCAAGGGCGGCAAGACGCTCACCCTGTGGGTTGACACGCAGCGGGCGCCCGCCCTCAAGGATGTCGCGGCGCAGTTCAAGAAGGACACCGGCGTCACCGTCAAGCTCGTCGTCAAGGACTTCGCCACCGTCGACCAGGACTTCATCAGCCAGGTGCCGACCGGCAAAGGCCCCGACATGATCGTGAGTCCACACGACAAGCTGGGCGCCTACGTGCAGAACGGCGTCGTCGCCCCGCTGCAGCTCGGTGACAAGGCCAAGGACTTCGCCAAGGTGGCCGTTCAGGCGGTCACCTACGATGGCAGCGTCTACGGGCTGCCGTACTCGATCGAGAACGTGGCGCTCATTCGCAACACCGCGCTGGTGCCGGATGCCTCCACCTCCTTCGACGACGTCATCGCCAAGGGCAAGGCTGCCGTGGCCGCCAACAAGGCAACGGTCAAGTACCCCTTCCTGCTGGGTCTCGACCCGAAGCAGGGCGATCCGTACCACATGTACCCGCTGCAGACCTCGTTCGGCTCCTCCGTCTTCGCGCAGAAGGCCGACGGAACCTATGACTCGACCAAGCTCACCCTCGGTGACGCCGCCGGCCTGAAGTTCGCCGCGGCCATCAAGAAGTGGGGCCAGGAGGGCGTGCTCAACGCCAACATCACCGGTGACATCGCGCTCGACGCTTTCGACAAGGGCCAGTCGCCGTACTACCTGACCGGGCCGTGGAACATCCCGAACATCAAGAAGGCCGGCATCAAGTACGCCATCGACCCGCTGCCTTCCGCCGGTGGCGAGAAGGCCCAGCCGTTCCTTGGTGTCAACGCCTTCTTCATCAGCGCGAAGAGCACGAACAAGCTTGCCGCGACCAAGTTCCTGGTCAACTACCTCGGCACCGACGCGGTGCAGGAGCAGTTGTACAAAGTCGGCGGTCGGCCGCCGGCGCTGACCAGCGCCTACGACAAGGTCTCCAAGACGGATGCCGACATCAAGTCGTTCGGCGACATCGGCCTCAACGGCGTTCCGATGCCGGCCATCCCCGAGATGGGCTCCGTGTGGGCCGACTGGGGTGCTGCTGAATTGCAGCTCACCAAGGGCAACGGCGACCCGGCCACGGTCTGGAACAAAGCCGTCGCCAACGTCCAGGCGAAGATCAAGGGCTAACAGCCAGCGATTCTTGTCGGCTCGGAGCCGGCGCGTACGACGCGTCGGTTCCGAGCCCTCAGACCCACAATGAGGTCGAGACTGGTCGACCGGCACGAAGGAGTATCCGGACAATGGCGCCAGAAACATCCACGGCGAAGCGCGCGGCACGTCAGACGGCGCCCGAGAATTCGCCGCGGCGGGATAGGTCTTCCGCTCTGAGCCGCAGTGGCATCGGCGGGCTGGTCGCCAAGATCATCCTGCTGGGTCTGCTCGACGCGGTTGCCGTGTGGGCCGTCATCGTGATGATCGGCCTGGGCATGTGGGTGCCCGTCGTGATCACGGTGCTCATCACCGGCGTCATCAACTGGATCTACCTGGGCCGCGGCAAACGCCTGCCCGCCAAATACCTCACCCCCGGCGTCGCCTTTTTGCTTGTCTTTCAGGTCTTCGTGGTGCTGTTCAGCGGCTACATCGCCTTCACCAACTACGGCGACGGCCACAACAGCACGAAGCAGGACGCGATAGCGGCCATCAGCCAGTCCGGTCAGAAGCGTGTGCCGAACTCACCGGCGTATCAGCTGAGCATCCTGCAGAAGGATGGCACCTTCTACATGCTCACCACCGCCCCCGACGGCGTCGTCGCGGTCGGAACCACCGGTGAACCGCTCAAGGCCGTGACGGATTTCAAGGCCAACTCGGTCGGCCTGGCCAGCGGACTCCCCGGCTATACGACCCTCGATCTCTCCACCATTCTCGACAACCAGTCCGCCATCACCGGCCTACTCGTGCCCGTCTCCAGCAACCCCGCCGACGGCCAACTGCGCACCGACGATGCGAGCACCGCATACGTCTACAAGGCGGATGTCGTCTACGACGCCACGAGCGACGCCTTCACGTCCACAAACGGCACGGTCTACACCGACAACGGCAACGGCGAGTTCGCCACGGCCGACGGCGGCAAGGCACTGAGCCCGGGCTGGAAGATCAACGTCGGCGTCGCCAACTTCGTCAAGGCCTTCACCAGCGACCAGCTGGCCGGGCCGCTCTGGCGAGTGATTCTGTGGACCTTCACCTTCGCGATCCTGTCGGTACTCACCACCTTCGCTCTCGGGCTGTTCCTGGCGACGGTGCTCAATCATCCGCGATTGCGCGGCAAGAAGATCTATCGCGTGCTGGTGATCCTGCCCTATGCCTTCCCGGTTTTCCTCTCCGGTCTGCTCTGGGCCGGTCTGCTGAACCCGCAGTTCGGCTTCGTCAACCAGGTGTTGTTCGGCGGCGCAGAGATTCCGTGGCTCACCGACACCTGGCTGGCGAAGATCAGCGTGCTGGTGGTGAACCTGTGGCTCGGCTACCCCTATATGTTCCTGGTCTGCACGGGAGCGCTGCAATCGTTGCCCGAAGAGGTGGATGAGGCAGCCCGTGTTGACGGTGCCAGCCCGTGGCGCATCTTCCGTTCGGTCAAGTTGCCGCTCTTGCTGGTGTCGGTTGCGCCGCTGCTGATCGCATCCTTCGCCTTCAACTTCAACAACTTCAACGTGATCTACATGCTCACCAAGGGCTGGCCGAGATTCACGGACACCACCTTTGACATCGGTTCGACCGACCTCTTGATCACCATGGTCTACAAGGTGGCGTTCGGTCAGGGCGGCGCGAGAGATTACGGCCTCGCGAGCGCACTGTCGATCCTCATCTTCGTGCTCGTCGCCATCATCTCGATCATTGCGTTCCGGCGCACCAAGGCACTCGAGGAGATCAACTGATGTCCACCCAGGAATCGACCCAGGCATCCACGCGCGCCGCCCGGATGTCAGCCCCGCTGGCGCGTCGCAAGCGACCCTTCAGCTTCGGGCGCTGGTTCCGTGACACCGGCTGGCGACACGTGGTCGGCGTTGTGCTCGTGGTCTTCGCAGTGTTTCCTCTGCTCTATGTGGTTTCGGCCTCGCTCAACCCGGCGGGAACGCTCGTGGGCTCGAACCGACTGTTCGCCACCGTGGACTTCTCCAACTACGTTGCCCTCTTCCAGAATCCAGACCAGCCCTTCGGCCTGTGGTTCATCAACACGCTCGTCATCGGTTTCACTACCGCGGCTGCCACGGTCTTTCTCGGGGCGATGGCGGCGTATGCCTTCTCGCGCATGCGCTTCACGGGGCGGCGGGCCGGGCTGCTCTCGCTCATGCTCATCCAGATGTTTCCGCAGTTTCTCGCCATTGTGGCGATCTTCCTGCTGCTCTCGGCGATCGGAGACGTGTTCCCCGTGCTCGGGCTCGGCTCTCAGCTCGGGCTCATTCTGGTATATCTCGGCGGTGCGCTCGGCGTGAACACCTACCTGATGTACGGCTTCTTCAGCACCATCCCGACGTCGATCGACGAGGCCGCGAAGATCGACGGCGCGAGTCACGCGCAGATCTTCTTCACGATCATCCTGCGTCTGGTCGCCCCGGTTCTGGCGGTGGTCGGGCTGCTCTCGTTCATCGCCACGACGGGCGAATACGTGATTGCGAGCATCGTGCTCACCGACCCGAGTGTGCAGACGCTGGCCGTCGGGCTGTATACCTTCGTCTCGCAGCAGTTCTCCAACAACTGGGCCATCTTCTCCGCGGGCGCCGTGCTCGCTGCGCTTCCGGTCATGGCCGTCTTTCTCGCGCTGCAGCGGTTCATCGTGGGTGGGCTCATTTCGGGCTCGGTCAAGTAGGCGCGGCTCGCGTAGCCTCTAACCATGCTGCAGCCGCACCACGACGGATCCCCGCTCTATGTCTCCACCCAGTCGCCGACGCTGGGGGAGACCGTTCGTGTACGCGTGCGGATACCGCACGGCTTCGGTGAGATCACCGCGGTGCGCACCCGCTCGAATCCCGACCACGAACCGCGGTTCACCGAGGCTGTTCCCCGTCCGCTCCCTGAGGAGGCCGCCGGCGGCCGTCTCGACGGGTGGGACTGGTGGGAGGCTTCCGTCACGGTGGAGAACCCCGTGCACGGCTACCGCTTTCTCATCTCCCTCGCCGGCGGCCGCCAGCTGTGGCTGAACGCCACCGGACTGCACGATACCGAGACGCTCGATAGCGAAGACTTCAAGCTCGTCGCCTACGAGGTACCGCCCGAGTGGGTTGCCTCGACGGTGTTGTACCAGGTGTTTCCCGATCGCTTCGCGCGGTCGGCGGCGGCGGATGCGCGACCGACCCCGGAGTGGGCGATCCCGGCGGCGTGGAGCGCCCCGGTTGACACCGAGCCGCCCGGGCGCTCGCAGCAGTTCTTCGGTGGCGACCTCGACGGCATCGTCGAACACCTCGACCACATCGTGCGGCTCGGCGTGACCATGATCTACCTCACTCCGGTTTTTCCCGGGCGGTCCAACCATCGTTACGATGCCTCGAGCTTCGGCGAGGTCGACCCGCTGCTCGGCGGAAACGAGGCACTCGTGCGACTTGTGCAGGCGGCGCATAAGCGCGGTCTCAAGGTGATCGGTGACCTGACAAGCAACCATTCGGGGGACCGCCACGAGTGGTTTCTGGCCGGGCACCGGCATCCGGATGCGCCGGAGAGCGCCTTCTACTACTGGCTCGACGAGCAGAATGAGAGCTACGCCTCGTGGCTCGGAGTTCCAAGCCTGCCCAAGTTCAACTGGAACTCGACCGAGCTGCGTCGGCGCTTCATCGAGGGCGCCGACTCGGTCGTCGCAACGTGGCTGAAAGCGCCGTACAACCTGGACGGCTGGCGCATCGACGTGGCGAACATGACAGGCCGTCACCTCACGGACGACCTCAACGCCGAGGTGCGCCAGACGATTCGGCGCACGATGGTGGAGGTCAACCCCGACACGATTCTGCTCGGCGAATCGACCAACGATGCCGCGAGTGACTTTCAGGGCGATGCCTGGCACGGGGCCATGACGTACGCGAACTTCACCCGGCCGCTGTGGGGCTGGCTCTCGCAGCCGGGCAGCGCGTCGTCGTATTTCGGGCTGCCGTTCGGCACGATTCCCGAGTACACCGGTGAGCAGTTCTTTCGCGCGCACACGGCGTTCGCGGCGGGCTTTCCGTGGCGCACGCGCCTCGGCACGATGAATGCGCTCGACACCCATGACACCCCGCGCTTTCTCACGCATGCGCTGCCGGGCACCGTGCCCGTGGCGCTCGGCATGTCGGTGACGCTGCCCGGAATCCCCGTGGTCTTCGCCGGCGATGAGTTCGGTCTTGTCGGCGAGGATGGCGAGGCATCGCGCACGCCGATGCCGTGGGCTGCAGCGGATACTGTGCCCGGCTCGATCGAGTTGTATGCCTCGCTCATTCACCTGCGCACCGAGCATCCTGCCCTGAACGGCGGCGGCATGCGCTGGCTGCACGTCGGCGACGACGTGCTCGTGTACGTGCGCGAGTCGGCGCAGGAATCCGTGCTTGTCGTTGCGGCGAGGAGCGGGTTTGACGTGACGCTGCCGACTGGCGCGATCGAGGCATCCGCCGTTCAGCAGCTGGCCGGTGACGCGAGCCTCACCGTGACGGATGCCGGCATCCGCCTCGCCGGCGCTGGGCCATCGTTCACCGCGTGGCAGCTGGCGGGTGTGGCGGTGCCGAACTTCACCGAGCAGCTTGGTTCCGGCGGTCTTCGCGCATAGATTTGAACCGTTCGAGCGGGCGGTGATCATGGGCGATGTGGTGGTGGAACGCGCCGACGTCGCGCCTGACGATGGTGCGTCACGATCCGTGATTGATCGCGCCTTCGCGATTCTCGGTACCTTTCGGGGCGCCCGACTGCGGCAGTCGCTCTCCGACATCAGTCGCGGTACGGGCCTGCCTATCGCCACGTGTTTTCGCATTGTGCAGCGCCTGACCGCGTGGGGCGCGCTCGAGCGTGACACCGAGGGCAAGTATCGCATCGGCCTTCGGTTGTGGGAGGCGGCGGCGCTGGCGCCCCGATCCGTCGGGCTGCAGCGCCTGGCACGACCGTACCTGCAGGATCTCTATGAGACGACCGGATACGCGACCCACCTGGCCATTCGCGAGGGTACCGAGCTCGTGTCGATCGAGCGCTTTCAGAGCCCGCGGCGTTCGGCGCGACGCCCGGTGGTCGGTCATCGCTACCCCATGCACGCCACGGCCATCGGGCAGGTGCTGCTCGCCAATGCCCCTCGAGAGGTTCAAGAGGAGGTGTTGTCAGGCGCGCTCGAATCGTTCACCACACGCACCGTCACCGACCCGCACGTGCTCGATCGGCTCCTGTCATCCGTTCACCACAACGGCTATGCCGTCAGCGACCGTGAGGTCGACAACGTGCACGTTTCGGTGGCCGCGCCGGTGCGCGGTCCTGATGGAACGGTCGTTGCCGCGGTCTCTGTTGCCCTCACGAGGCAGGACGTGGACGGAAAGAACATGGTGCACCTGGTGCGCGTCACCGCCACCTCGATTGCGCGCGCGCTCGCCGCCGCGGGTTTCGGAGAAATCAGCGAGTGAGCGCCATCAACGCGTGAACGCGCTCAGCCCGGTGATGGCCCGGCCCACGATGAGCGAGTTCATCTCATGGGTGCCCTCGAAGGTGTACAGGGCCTCGCAGTCCGCGAAGAATCGCGCAACGTCATTGTCGACGCGGATGCCCTCGGCACCGCAGATCTCGCGCCCGAGTGCCACGGTCTCCCGCGCGCGATCCGCCGACCAGGTCTTGGTGAGTGCGGCGTGTTCGTCGCCCAGGGTGCCCCTGTGTGCCAGTTCGGTGAGTCGAACGGCCATCGCCAGGGTCGCGGTGGCGTTGCCGAGCATGCGAGTGAGCTTCTCCTGAATCAACTGGAAACCGGCGATGGGGCGCCCGAACTGCTCCCGCTTCTTCGCGTAAGAAAGTGCGGCCTCGTACGCGCCGGCCTGCAGGCCCGCAGCGTTCCAGCCCACCACGAAACGCAGCTGGGCCAGGATCGCGGAGATATCGCGGAAGGAGTCGATGCGCTGCAGCCGCTGCGATTCGTCCACCCGCACATCCGTGAGAACGATGTCCGCGTTGCGCACCATGCGCAGGCTGATCTTTCCGCCGATGTCGGTGAGTGATACCCCGGGTGCGTCGCGGGGAACGATGAAGATCTTGGCGCGCCCATCCGCGGCGTCTTTGGCGACGATGAGCATGACATCCGAGATCGCGGCGTTGCCGATCCACCTCTTGTGGCCGGTGATGCTCCAGCCATCCCCGTCACGCGTCGCGGTCGTCTCCATTCCGCCGGCGACATCGGAGCCATGGTCGGGCTCGGTGAGGGCGAAGCATCCGGTGAGCTCGAAAGAGGAGATCAGCGGGTCCAGTCGGGCAACCTGCTCGGGCGAACCGCCCTCGCGCACCACGGTTCGGAACATTCCGGTCTGACCGCCGTAGAGAGTGCCGATGGACATGTCGAATCGGGCCATCTCGAAGTGCTTGAACCCGATGTACATGGGGCTCAACCGGCCGGTCTCGTCGAGCAGGGTGGGATCGTCTTCGAGATGCAGGCCGGCGATCTCGGCCCGCAGATGGGCCGGCGACTCGGCGCGTTCCCACCAGCCGGAGAGCTGCGGCCGCGCCCTCTCCTCAAGCAGCTCGCGCAGCGATTCAAGCTTGGCACGCTCGGCCTCGGAGAGCACCTCGGCGTACCCGAACAGATCCGTCGGTGCAAGATTCGTCATGCACTCAACCTAGCGAGTTCGCGTGCGGCATCCGCCTTGACACGGTCGAGTTCGACCTTGCCGGTCAGGGTGCGCTGCAGCGATTCGCGCACGAAGATGTGGCGGGGCTTCTTGTAGCCGGCCAGGCGCTCATCGAGGTAGCTCAACAGCTCGGGCACATCGATGCTCATGCCGGCGGTCGGTGCGAGGGTCGCGCTGACCACCTCTCCGTATCGCGCATCGGGCAGGCCGTAGACGATCGCGTCGTCGACCGACGGATGCTCGAGCAGCGCCTTCTCGACCTCGGCCGGAAACACCTTCTCGCCGCCGGTGTTCACCACTGCGCTGAGCCTGCCGAGTAGTTCGACTGAGCCGTCCCCGCGGGCACGGGCCCAGTCGCCCGGCATCACGTAGCGCTGGCCCCGAATCGTGGGAAAGTTCTGCGCCGTCTTCTCAGGATCCCCGTAGTAACCCGTGGGCAGGATGCCACGAAATGCCAGGATGCCCAGCGCTCCGGCTTCGGCCTGAATCTCGTTGAGATTCTCGTCGAGCAGGACGGTGCCCGGGGTGATCATCAGTCGGGCGGGAAGATCCTCGACGGCGTTTGTGATGCCGAATGCGTAAGGCCCGCCCTCGCTCGAGGCGAGCAGATCGATGATCGAGAGAGTGCCCAGCAAGTGCAGGCGTCGTTTCACGTCGTCGCTGAATCGCATCCCCGAACTGAGAATCGAGTTGACGTGAGGCAGGCCTCCGCCTGCGCGCTCGGCCGCCTCCACCAGGGGCAGCGCGAGTGCGTCGCCCGCGACGACGAGGCGGGTGGCGCGGTGCAGGCTCGCCAGTCGAAGTGCCTCGTCGATGTCCATACGCGCGGAGGCATGCAGAACGACGGTGCCCCCGAGAGCGAGGGTGCCCATTGTCGTGGACTGGGCCGTTCCGTGCAGCAGAGGGGCGAGCGGGAGGGTGATGACGCGGGGCGTCGCCGGGTCGACGGCGATGCGGATCGCACCCTCGAGATCGGCGGGTGGCGTGAGGTTGATCAGACCCCAGGTGGACTGCTGCCGGGCGACGAGCAGCGTGTCCAGATCCCAGACCACGGCCTTCGGCATGCCGGTTGTGCCCCCCGTGTAGAGCCTCAGTTCGGCGCCCCGTGGTGCCGCCGCCGGTATTGTTCCTCCGCCGGCAATGACGTCGGCGAATGCCGTCGCATCCGGTACCGCATCGCCCCCGTCATCGACGGTGATGATCTCGACCGGCGGCTCAAGCCCCGTCGTGGCCTCGCGGGCAACATCACCGAGCGAGGTCGGAGCGAGCAGCACCCGCGAGTCGGAGTCGACGAGCAGCGCGCGCACCTCGCCGGCGCGGTACCGGTAGTTGAGGGCCACCGGCGAGACGCCGATCGACAGGCATGCCCACATGAAAGAGAGGTACTCGGGGCGGTTGTAGAGCAGCATCGCCGCCGCGTCGCCCGAACGCAGACCGCGCTCGACGAGGTGACGGGCCAGAGCACCGGCCTGGGCGGCGAGACGGCCGTAGGTCACACTCTCATCGCGGGTGATGATCGCGAGCCGGTCGGGGTCTTCGCGGGCGATGCCCTGCCAGAGGTCGCTGTAATGCACGGCCGTCATGGGGGCGCTCACCGGTAGTGCCGCAGGATGAGCTCGGCAATGCAGGCGGGCTTCTCGACGCCCTCGAGCTCGAAGGTCAGGGCAAGCGCAACCTGCCAGCCTCCCTCGACCTCGGTGACGGATGCCACGCGCCCGCGAACCCGGATGCGCGCGCCCGACGGAACCGCGTGTGGAAACCGGATGCGATTGAATCCGTAGACGATGCCCATGCTGGCACCGGTGATGCGGTAGATCTCCCGCAGATGCCTCACCACCATGCTGAGCGTGAGCATCCCGTGGGCGATAGTGCCGCCGTACGGAGACTTCGCGGCGACCTCCGCGTTGACGTGAATCGGATTGTCATCGCCCGTGATGTCTGCGTAAGCCTCGATGTCTGCCTGCGTGATCTGCCGCCACGATGATGGGCCGAACTCGGCGCCGACCAGCTCGGTGATCTGCTCGATCGATGAGACCGCGGGTGAAGCCGTCATACAAGTTCCTCCAGTGCGTCGTTGCCCTCGAATCGTCAACCGCGACGATACCGATAAGCCTCTCGCGGTTCGTGCACGTGAGAAAGGAGCTTTTTCGCTGAGTGGAATCAGGGCTGGGTCGGGCAAATCGCCGCGTGTCATATTGAGTGCGCAGACAGAGCTAACGATGAAGGAGCGTCTCGAGATGGCAGTTCAGGCAACCTTGCTCGATCCGACAGGAATGGAGGAGCAGGAGACGAACAGTACGCTTTCTCCGCGACCGGTCAGCCTGAAAGGGCTGACGATCGGTCTTCTCGACAACACCAAACCGAACGCAACGATGCTGCTCGATGAGATTGCGAAGCAACTGCAGCAGCATCACGGCGCAGGTGAAGCGCGGTTGTACACCAAAGACTATTTCGGCACCCCCGTCAAGCAGCCGCTGCTCGAGCAGATCGTCGCCGAGTGCGATGTGGTGATCACGGCGGTGGGCGACTGCGGCTCGTGCAGCGCTGCAACCGTGGCCGACGGCATCCTGTTCGAGCGGGCCGGCATGCCGACCGTGAGCATCACATCCGACTCGTTCCTGATGTCGGGGCAGGCGATGGCCACGGTGCAGGGCTTCCCCGGCTTCGACTTCTACGCGGTGCAGCACCCGATGGCGAGCCTGAGTGCCGACGAGGTGCGCGAGCGCGCGCTGACAGCGTTGCCCGAGGTACTGCGGATTCTGGGAGTTGAGGGCTGAGATGACAACGACTGTGAATGAAACAGTGCTGCCCGAGGCTGAGGCCGATCGCATGCGCGAGGTCTTGGAACACTACTGGGACAAGGAGTGGACCGATGGGCTTCCCGTGGTTCCGGCAACGGAAGGCTACGTCGCCAAATTTCTGGCCACGGTCGATCGTGAGCCCGACGAGGTGCTCTTCACCATCACCCACCTGAACCGTCACCTCACCGTTCGCCTCGCCGCGATCAACGCGGCGATGGCAGGATGCCGACCGGAATACTTTCCCGTCGTCGTGGCAGCCTGGGAGGGGATCGCCAAGGAGCCGCACCCGGCGCGCGGCATCTGGCAGAGCACGACGGGCACGGCACCATTCCTCGTCGTGAACGGCCCCGTGCGCAACGAGATAGGTCTCAACAGCCAGGGCAACATCTTCGGCTCGGGTTTTCGGGCGAACGCCACCATCGGGCGTGCGATTCGGCTCGGCTGCATCAACGTCTTCGGCCTGCACCCGCACAAGCTCGACCAGGCCACCCAGGGCACGCCCGCGAAGTACTCGGCGTGCATCGCTGAGAACGAGGAGCAATCTCCGTGGCCTCCGCTGCACACCGAGTACGGCTTCGATGCGTCGGAGAGCGTCGTGACGGCGTATGTGATTCGTTCGGTGATGCACATCGAGGCACGCCACACGATGGATGCCGAGCAGCTCGCTCTCGACTTCGTGGACAGCATCCGGCGCACCGGCGCACTGATTCACGAGTACACGAGCGCGCTGTTGGTGCTGGTGCCCGAGCACGCCGAGGTCTTCGCTGCGGCGGGCTGGAGCAAGGATGACTTGCGCAACTTCGTGTTCGAGCACGCCACGCGTCCGCGTTCAGAACTCGTCGCCGTCGGCAAGGATGCGCTCTCGCACAAGACGCGCTGGCGGCTGCCGTCGGAGCACCCCGATTCCATGCCTGACACCGCCAACGGCTCTGACGAGCCGGACACCGTTCGGGTGCTCAGCTACCCGACCTCGGTGCAGATCATGGTCGCGGGGGCCAACAACGCGGGTGTCTCTGCCGTGGTCGAGATCTTCACGCTGAACCCGCCGCGCGAGCTCCCGTACTCCTACAGCAAGGTCGAGGCCGCCCCGCAGGCATGATTCCCTGGAGGGCTCAGACCGTCACCTGGCGGGCGCGGGGCTCAGGTCTGTGAGGAGGCTCAGGTCGAGGTGGCGGATGCGCTTGGCGGTGACCCGGAAGAACCAGGGTCGAAGCGGCAGCAGGGCGGTAGGCCATCTCGATTGTGCCCGGCAGTAGAGAACAGCGTTGCGCTGGGTGCGCCGGATGACCGGCCGCACTTCGGCTTCCCACTGGCGAAGTAGTGTGTGCACGCCAGAGTCAGTCTTCGGGAAGTCCGGCCCCCGGCTCAGCACCTGGCCGAGATGAACGGCCCCGAGCACGGCCATCGCAGCGCCCTGCCCCCGGTGTGGCGGCATCGCGTGTGCCGCGTCGCCAAGCAGTGCCACTCGACCGTCGGACCACGACGAACACACCACCTCGGACAGCGGGGAGATTTTCGGATTCGACGCGGCGACGGCGCGGATAACGGCCTGCTGGTCGGGGTAGGCAGAGACCCACCGTTCGATGTCGAGGTGGCGATGGTCCGCGGTGAGGCCGTCTTCGTTGCAGGACAGATACACGCCGGATGCCCCATTCCCGAGCCGGCCATACCCCATCCGCAGCGTGCCGTTCCACCTCTCCCGCATGTGCCCCGTATCGATTTCCGGTAGCAGGTAGTCGAGGGCGGTGAGGATGCCGAAGTGGCGTTGGGGTGTGACGTGCACGGTGATATCCATTGAGGGCCGGATGGCCGAGCCCACGCCATCCGCTCCGATCACCAGGTCGGCGTGAGCTTCGTCCCCTGTGTCGAACACCACGGTTCCATCCGCTCGGGCGGATCGGACTCCGGACGCCGCCACAACCGTCGCCCCCAGTCGCTGCGCCGTGTGAAGCAAAGCGTGGTGGAGCTCATACCGGGAGACGTAAAAATATCGGCCGCCCGACAGGTTCGTGTGCGGCGGGGTGTGCGCTCTGCCGTGACTGTCAGCGTAGGAGAAGAAGCTTTTGGCGTCGCCCTTGCGCGTGGCTTCATCGGTAGCGCCGAGTGAGTCGAGGGCGAGGAGCAGGTTCTCGCCCAGCACTATCGCGCCACCCTCAGCGTCGATGAGTTCGCGACGACGCTCGTGAACCGTCACGTTCACGCCACGCGCCGCGAGCGCTGCGGCCGCCGCCAGGCCGCCGATCCCGCCCCCGGCGACGATCACGTCCATGCTGGCATCTTCCGCTCCCTCGAAATAATTCGGTGTTCAGATGGTGTCCAGTTTGAACACGTCCCTCGCGATCGTCTCGAAAAACGCCTTCTTCTCGGCAGCGGAATACGGCAACGCGTCTTGCGTACGCACCTCGTCTGCCTGGTATTGGTATGGATAATCCATCGCGTACATGACTCGATCGGCGCCGACCGCGTTGCGGGAGAACGTGATGGCCGGCTCCCAGGCCATGCCCGATGTGGTCAACCAGATGTTGCGCTTGAAGTACTCGCTGGGCGCCAGTTCCAGCGGCTTGATCGCCTCATACCGTTTGGTACGCACCTGACCGGCGTGCATGAAGTCGATACGAGAAAGCCAGAATGGCAGGGCTTCGCCGAGATGACCGACCACGATCTTGAGACGGGGCAAGCGATCCAATAGTCCAGACGTGATGATGCGCAACAGGTGCATTCCGGTTTCGACTCCGAACCCGAAGATCGCACCGTCCAGTCCCGCCTCGGTGAGCGGCCCGATCATGCGGTTGTTGGGCAGGTTGGGATGGAGGTACAGCGGTACATCCAGTTCTTGGAGGGCTTCCAGGATGGGAAAGTACCGGGGGTCGTCAAGATAGTTTCCGTTGATGTGGGAGTTGCAGATCAGTCCCTTGAGACCGAGGCCGGTTATCGCGCGGTGCAACTCGGCAACCGCACTGTCGGCGTCGTCGAAGCCGACAGCTGCGAGGCCGGAATACCGGGTCGGATGGTCGCGGCAGGCCTGCGCGATATTGTCGTTCGCGATGGTCGCGATTCGTTTGGCGTCTTCGATGCCGAGCACTTGGGTGCCGGGCGAGGTAAGCGAGAGTATCTGATGATCGATTCCCGTGGCATCCATGTCGGCGAGGCGTCGTTCGCCGAGGTCCTGGATGCGTTCAACGATGCTGCGTGGCCAGGGGTCAGTGTTGTTCAGCAGATAGCCCTCGAAGACATTGAAGCCAATGTTCTCGTTCGTGCCGTCGCGCAGTAGCTTGCGATAGAGCTCGAACATCTCGGGCGGTGCGTACGCCTCCTCGGTGGCGATGCGGAGGTATCCCTGGGCCCCTCCTGTGGCCAGTTCGGCCTGAGGCGCTTCTTCGGTATTCAACGTCATTGTTCGTCCTTTTCCGCTTGCCGTTCAGGGCACGAGACCCGATTGCACGGGGCTCTGCCTGCGCACGACAACAGTGGCTCCGGGCTGGCAATATACGCAATCATCGGCGTGAATAATTCCGCGAGGCGGAACGCGGAAGGCTAGAGCAGGTCTGCGCTGAGGGCTTCGGCGGACTCGCGCAGGGCCTGCACTCGTACCGCGATGTCCGATGGTTCCATTCGGCTCGTCGGTGTCGCGATTGCCAATCCGGCGATGGGCCGACCGGCTTTATCCCGGATCGCCACTGCAACCGCCCACAGCCCAATCTGGGTTTCGCCGATGTTCACGGCGTAACCACGTTTGCGGATCGTCTTCAGCTCGGCCTCAAGAGTGGCCAGGTCGGGCGTGGTGTGCTTGGTGAGCTTGCGAAGGCCATTCGGATAAAGCGCCCGCAGTTGTCCCAGCGGTAGCTGGGCGAGAAGGATCTTGCCTCCCGACGTTGCGTAGGCCGGCAGGAGAGTTCCGGTTCGCGCGGCGACGCGCACCATCTGGTCGCCTTCGACGCCATCGATGAACCGGGCGCCGTCGTCTTCCAGCACTATCAGGTTCACGGTCTCGTGCACCTTGCGAGAGAGCCGCTCCATGTGTCCGCGAGCTTTACGGCGCACATCCAGTTCCTTGATCGATTCCAGCGCGATCTCGACCAGCACCCGCCCCGCGCGGTAGGTCTTGCTGCCCCTGTCCTGCACCACGAAGCCGCGCCACGCCAGCGTCGCCAATATGCGATGCGCCGTGGATTGCGCCACATCCAATTCCCTGGCGACGTCGCGAACGCGAAGCTCGCTGTTCTCGTTCAACAGGAGCAGCAATTGGAGCGCGTTGTCGACGGAACCGATCAGGTAGGGGGGAGGGGGCCCGACGGGCTCTTCATTCTGCACAGTAGAACGTTCTCACATTTTCCTCCCGCATGGCGGGATTCCGGGTCTAGCATCGGCGAAACGGGTTCGGAACGACTCGGCCCGGAACGTGTGTTTTACGCAATTTGCCTGTGGCCCGAACGCAGGCACCCATATCGCAGCAACAGCTCGACGCAGAAGTCGATGCTGTCATTGAGAGGACTATGAGGATGCGAACATTAGTGAAATTGGGCCTGGTTGGGCTCTTGGTGGGTGCGATGGCCGGATGTACCGCCGCACCAGCAAGCAACTCCAGCGACACTGGTTCATCAGGGTCGGCCAAGCTGACCGACGTGACGGTGGGGATCGTGCCGTTCTCGCCGAACGCGATCCTGTTCCATGCAATGGATAGCGGAATTTTCAAGAAGCACGGCCTGAACGTGACGACCCAGCCGGCGGCTTCCCCCATCGAAGTCTCCGCGGCGATGCTCAGCGGAACGCAGCAGTTCGGCTTCATCACCACGCCGGTGTTGATCAATGCGGCAATCGCCGGCACGAGCCTCAAGTGTGTGTCACCGATCGACGGAGAACTCAGTTCTGACCGTGATGCGAGTGCGTTGGTCGCCTCCAAGAAGAGCGGGATCACCTCATTGGAGGGTTTCGCCGGCAAGAAATTCGCCGTGGTGCAACTGGGCAGCATCAACCGCCTCGGTGCACAGAAGCTCTTCGATGATGCGGGAGTCAAGAAGGTCGAGTACGTCGCGATTCCATTCCCGCAGATGCCCCAGGCGCTGGCTGACGGCAGGGTCGACGGCGCGGTCATCACCTCGCCGTTCTCTGGTACCGCAATAGCCGCGGGAGCGAAGGTGCTTGCGCACCCGAGTTCCGACACCTGGCCGAACGGCACGATCTACTGCTACGCGGCCACCGCGCAGTACCTTCAGAAAAATGCCAAGGTGGCCGCGGCCTTCCAGGCTGCGATGAAGGAATCGATCCTCTACACCAAGGATCACGAACAGGAAGTGCTGAAGTCTCTTGTCGAGCACCTCAAGCTGACCCCGGAGGTCGCGTCAAAGCAGGTCATTCCGAGCAACTACGTGCCGGAAATCAATGACAAATCAATCGGCGCCATTCAGGACGAGATGAAGAAGCAGGACTGGATCAAAACCACCGTGCCCATTGGGGAATTGGTCTGGGACGGTAAGTAGTCCGACGCCGCAAGTCCTCGGGTTCCCGAGCCCGCATCGGCGGATGCGGGAACCCGAGGATTGGCGTTATTCTCCGACACGATGAGGTGAGAGAGTACGAAGTCACAACAGATCACACGCTGGGGGACCAGCCGGTTATTCAAGCTGTCCACTCAGATCGCGGTGTTCGCCGGTGCAGTCATTGTGTGGGAACTGGCCAGTCTGACCGGCCTGCTGTCGCGCACATCCTTCCCTTCCGCTTGGGAGATCGCGACCAAATTTGTCGAACTCATACAGTCCTCGTACCTGTGGATAGCCGTCGGTCAGACGTTCGCGGGTTGGGCCATGGGCGTTGGCGTCGGCGCGGTTCTCGCCATCGCCGTAGGCACCCTGCTGGGGCGCAGCCGGTTCGCGTACGCCAGCGGCATCCCGGTAGTCGAGTTCTTGAAGACAGTCCCCACAATCGCGATCTTGCCACTGGTGATAGTGGTGCTGGGTCCGACGATGCAGATGAAGGTTTTCCTGGTGGCGTGGGGCATCTTCTGGGCCTTGACGATTCAGGTCATCTACGGCGTGCGCGCTGTCGACCCGGTCGTTCGGGACAATGCGCGGATTCTGCAGTTACGTGGCTGGCGACTGTTCACCACGGTGACGTTACCCAGCGCCGCGCCGTATGTGGCAACAGGTATGCGCGTTGCGGCGGCCGTCGGCATGATTCTGGCCGTGATCGCCGAGATGATCGGCGGCGCCGCCGGGCTCGGGCTGAACATTCTGGTGTCGGTCAATGCTGGACCGACGGAATTGCCCTCCATGTACGTGTACATCCTGATGACAGGTCTGGTCGGCATTGCCGTCACGGCGTTGTTCACGGTGCTCGAGAGGCGGATGCTGCATTGGCACGAGAGCCAGCGCAACCTCAGAGAGGTTGGCGCGTAGATCATGACGACTGAGAAGGTACTCGCACAAGGCACGCGTCGGCCTGCTTCACACCGTGGGCTCGCAATCGCCCGTATCGCCAAATCGGCGTGGCGAGCCTGGTTCTTCGTGGCTCTCATCGTCGTGTGGTGGTTCGTCTCGCTGAACAGCACCTCGACGTTCTTTCCGCCGCTGAGCAAGATCATGTCGACGTTCTACACTCTCTGGATCGTGGGCGACGCGGCCAGCACCGTGGTTCCCAGCCTCATCCATTTCGCCATCGGATACACGATTTCTGGTGTTGGCGGCATCCTGATCGGTGTGCTGCTGTGGCGGCTGCCGCGCACGTCCACCGCCGTCTCACCGCTGCTCTACTTCATTTACGTTCTTCCAGCGGTAGCTATCCTCCCCGCCGTTGCTGCCCTCATGGGGTACGGCGCGGAGATGAAGGTGACGATCATCGTTCTCGCGGCGATCTGGCCGACCTTGCTGAACACCCTCGACGGAATGCGCAGCATCGATCCGGTGCGTATGGACACGGCGAAGGTTCTGCATATGTCGGGATTCCAAACCGTGCGTTCGGTGGTCTTTCCCAATGCCCTGCCTCAAATCATGGCCGGGCTCCGCAACAGTCTTCAGGTCGCCATCATCATGATGGTGGTGAGCGAGTTGATCGCATCGACATCCGGAATCGGGTTCTTCATCCTGGATGCGCAACAGCGTTTCGCCATCACGGAGATGTGGACCGGCGTCATTGTGCTCGGGCTCATTGGATGCGCGTTGACCCTGATTTTCATCGCCATCGAGCGTGTGGTGCTCCGCTGGTATATCGAGTCCCGAGCCGTCGAGAAGAACAGTTAGGAACAACCCATGGTGCAGGCACAACGGGTGGGAGACAAAGCAATGACAGCGGTGGCCAACAATCGCGAAGACGCGCAGCAACAGGGTGCGGTGCTGGCAGTTCGGGACCTCCGACAGGTGTACAACGTCGGGAGGCCGGCCGAACGGGAGGCGATTCACGACATCTCCTTCTCTGTTGAGAAGGGCGAGTTCGTCTGCGTCGTTGGGCCCAGTGGCGCAGGCAAGACCACTTTGCTGCGCTGCCTGAGCGGACTCTTAAGGCCGACTGAGGGCGAGGTGCTCTTCGAGGGCCGCAGCCTGGACAAGGTGCCCGACCGGCTCAGCGTCGTCTTTCAGGATTACAGTCGTTCGCTGTTCCCCTGGCTGACCGTTGCGGGCAACATTGCCGTACCGCTCAAGGTTGCGGGACTCAAGGATGCTGCGCGTAAGGCCCGCATCGACGAGGTGTTGCACGCCGTCGGCCTTGGGGCAGTCGGCAGGCAATATCCGTGGCAGCTCTCGGGCGGCATGCAGCAACGTGTGGCGATAGCACGCTCTCTCGCGCATCAGCCGGAATTGTTGTTGATGGACGAGCCGTTCGCCTCGGTGGATGCACAAACGCGTTTCGACCTGGAGGATCTCATTCTCAAGGTCAAGGTGGAATACGACGTGACGGTCGTTCTGGTCACGCACGACATCGATGAAGCGCTGTATCTGGCCGACCGTGTCGTCGTGCTGTCGAATTCGCCCAGTCGGCTGCGCACCATTCTGGATATCCCCATGGAGCGCCCACGCAATCAGCTGGTCACCCGCTCCAGCGAGCAGTTTGGAAGGCTGCGAACAGAGCTCCTGAAGCTTGTGACGGAATAGGGCTCTACAACAAGAGTGCGAGCTCGATAGGAGATGAACGACATGAAACGAACTGCCGCAGACGACCTCCTCGACGTGCTCGCCAGCTGGGGTGTATCGAAAGTGTTCAGCTGTCCGGGCAGCACGGAGGCCGCCATCCTTGATGCCTTGATGGATCGGGACGACATGGAGCTGTTTCTGACAACGCACGAGAGCGCGGCAGTATCCATAGCCGACGGCTATTCGCGGGCAACGGGTGCTCCGAGTGTGGTCTACCTCCACGCCAACGGGGGGCTCACCAACGGCCTGGCCAACCTGGCGGCCGCGCAACTTGCCTACTCTCCGGTCGTCGTCTTGAACGGACTGAAGCCGAGGTCCATTCAGTCTCGCGCCGGGTTCACGACGGCTCGTCGCATGCGTGACTTCGTGCACCAATACGTCAAGGATGATTGGCAGTGCCTGAGCTCAGAGGCGATCGCAGAAGACGTCAATCGGGCCTTCCGCACGGCCATGATTGAGCCGACCGGCCCGGTATGGGTGGGGCTGAGTCAGGACTTGCTGGAGTCGCCCAGCAGTGCACCGGCACCAGGCGCAGACGGATTCACTTTCGACTCCCGCACGGTGCCCTCCGCCTCGGCCATTCGCGCCGCGGCGGACGTGATTGCGCAGTCCCGGCATCCGGTCATCGTTGCTGGAAGCGAGGTCGCGCGGTCCGGCGCGATTGACGATGTCATTCGTCTCAGCGAGACACTGCGAGTCCCGGTTCTGCACGAGGACAGGCGTGCGTTGGAGCGCCCCGGATTCCCGACCGATCATCCGAACTTTCGCGGGCAGTACGAGCCGGCGCATCCGCTCGTGCAGGGAGCCGACCTGCTCGTGTTTCTGGGCGCGCGCCTGTTCAACGAGTTCGAGCCGCCCACCAGTCCGCAGTTGCCAGCTGGCGTCAAGATCATCCACAGCCACACGGATGCGCGGCAGATCGCACTCATCCACGGCGTGGATGTCGGGCTGGTCGGAGACCAGGGGCTTATTGCCCAGGAGCTGCTGGCCGCGTTGTCTGAGCGGCCGCCCCAGCACGAATTCGTGCTCCCGGAACGCGAGGCGGATCCGGCGCCGCGGGCGAGCACGACCGATGGTGGCGCCTTGAAGGCGCTGGACGTGGTCGATACCATCACCGATGCGCTGCGCGGGGCGGTAATCGTCGGCGACGCGACCACCGCAGGCGGAGTTCTGCAGACGCGGGCGCACCAGCATTCCGGTAACGACTATTTCGTGTCGAGTTCCGGTTCGCTCGGCTGGGGCATGGGTGCGGCGCTGGGCATCAAAATGGGCCTGCCGCAACGACGGGTCGCCGCCATCCTCGGCGACGGCGTCTTCCAGTTCGGCATTCCCGCTCTGTGGAGTGCCGCGCGGCAGAACATCCCGGTCACCTACGTCGTGATCAACAACCAGCGCTATGCGGCGGTCGGTGCGGCATTGCAGCGGTACCACGGCAAGGCAGCAGAGCGGCAGGTGTATCCGGGTACCGATATCGCCGGTGTGAACATCGCCGAGGTCAGTTCGGCCTTCGGCGTTCCGGGGCAACGGGTCGACACGCTGGAGGATTTGAGGAGTGCCATCGACGCCGCGGACGGTGTCGAGCATCCGGTGTTGATCGAGGTCATGACCGACACGGAGCAGCTCAGGCCATGACGGCATTCGCGCACAGTTCAGGAGGAATAGAGATGACGACAACAGATGGCCACGCGGCGAAGGTAATCGCGCCCGTTCTCATCGCGGGTGAGGAGGTGCCCAGTGATTTCGCACCGGTTGTGAATCCGGCGCGCACGAGCGAAATTGTTGGCCAATACGCACTCGGAACGGCGCACCACATCGACCTCGCCGTCGCAGCCGCCGTGGCCGCATTTCCGCAGTGGTCCGCTCTCACGGCAGGCGAGCGAGCCGAATATATGCTGCGCGCGGCTGACCTGATCGAGGTTGGCCTTGAGGACCGGGCGGCCCTGCTCACCCGGGAACAAGGCAAGGTGCTGTGGGAATCGAAGCTGGATGTCGGTGGCGCGCCCATGATGTTGCGGTACTTCGCGGGACTGGCTGAAGAGACGGACCGCCTGACAGAGGCGGCCGTGACAACGGCCCGCGGTAACGCGGTGCTGCGCTACGTTCCGGTTGGCCCGGTCGGCATCATCACCCCGTGGAACACGCCGGTCTACCTTGCCTTCGGCGCAATCGCTCCCGCGCTGATCGCCGGCAACACCGTCGTCGTCAAGTTGCCGGAAGAGGTGCCGCTTGCGCTGAGCGAGACGTTGAGACTGCTCGCAGACGTGCTTCCCACCGGCGTCGTCTCCGCCGTGCCGGGGCTGGGTGAGGTGGCGGGAGCTGCCCTGGCGTTGCATCCGGATATTCGACACCTGTCTTTCACGGGCAGCATCGAAACGGGCAAGAGCGTCATGCGCGGCGCATCGATGAACCTCAAGACCCTGGGTATGGAGCTCGGCGGCAACGATCCGGCGATTGTGCTGGCGGACACCAAGATCACGGAGCCCTTGCTCTCGGAATTCATGGCAGGCGTGTTCAGTTCCAGCGGCCAGATTTGCTTCAACGTGAAGCGGATTTACGTGGAGCAACCTCTATATAAGGAGTTCGTCGAAGCGTTCAGCGAAAAGGCGTCGAGGATCGTGGTGGGCAACGGGCTCGACCCGAGGTCCACGATCGGACCCCTGACCACCAAGGCTGGCTTCGACAGGCTCGTCGCGTTGCGGGAGTCTGCGGAATCGCGCGGCGCTACGGTGACCCCGGTCGGGCACAAGCTGGATGCCGGTGGCTGGGACGACGGGTATTTCATGCTGCCGACCATCGTCACCTCGATCGACGCCCGTGACGATCTGGTCACGGGCGAACAGTTCGGCCCCGTCATTCCGATCCTGCCGTTTTCGAACGTTGAGGATGCCATCGCGGCAGCCAACGACACCGAGTACGGTCTGGCCGCATCCGTCTGGTCGTCGGATGTCGACCGTGCGCGCGACGTGGCTCGCAGGGTGCAGGCAGGCAATGTCTTCATCAATGTGCACCGGGTGGGTGCGTCACCGATGCAGGTGCCGTTCGGTGGCATGAAACAGAGCGGGCTCGGTCGAAACCACGGAATGCAGGCTGTCACAAACAGCATGGAGGAGCAGGCGATCATCGATTTCGATGACACCTCGCACATGCCGGGCGCTCGCGAATGGCAGGACTTTGGACCAGATGACGTCATTATCCCTTCACCGATACAGGAGCCCAACGAATGAAAATAGACGCGTTTTGCCATGTCTTGCCCGAGGCCTACGCACAGCGATTTTTCTCCATCGCCGATAGTCCGGCGTTGAAGAACCTCCAGGAGCGAACAGGGGGGATTCCGGCACTGCGAGACATGGACATCCGCTTTCGCGCCATGGACGAGTTTGGCGACTACAAGCAGATCATCAACCTCACCACCCCTCCGATCGAGGATCTGGGCGATGCCAAGCGCAACGCCGAGATGGCCCGCATTGCAAACGACGGCCTTGCTCAGCTCGTGCAGGATCATCCCGACCGGTTCGTCGGCTTTTGTGCCGCGGTGTCACTCGATGACGTCGACACCGCGCTGGAAGAGGTCGACCGAGCAATCAACGACCTCGGCGCCGTAGGTGTGCAGATCCCGTGCCACATCAAGGGCGCCCCCATGGACGTCGCCAGGCTCGACCCGTTCTACGAGAAGATGGCCCAGAGCGGCAAGATGATCCAGGTGCACCCGAACCGCACGTCGGCCTGGGCGGATTACCCCACGGAAGAGCGCTCCAAGTTTGAATTGTGGTGGGCGCTCGGTTGGGAGCATGACCTCTCAACCTTTATGGCCCGGATTGTTTTCTCCGGGGTATTCGAACGTTTTCCCGAGATCAAGTTCCTCATGCACCACGGTGGCGCCGGAATTCCCCACTTCGCCGGCCGCATCGGGCCGGGGCTGGATCAGTTGGGAGCCCGCACGCCAGAGAGCCAGAAGGAGGATGTCAAGGGCTACCCGTTGACGAAGCGCCCCATCGACTACTTCAAGATGTTCTACTCCGACACCGCATTGTTCGGTGCTGCCGACGCGATGCAGACGTCCATCGGGTTTTTCGGGGTCGATCATATGCTCTTCGCGTCGGACACCCCCTACGACCCCGAGGGGGGAGCGGGCTATACCAGGGCGACAATCGCGAACCTGGAGAGCCTCGACCTCGACGACACGCAGCGGGAGGCGATCTACCACGGCAACGTCGTGAAGCTGCTCGGTCTGGATGCGTAGCTAGTCCGCCGGAACGCTCGGCAGCGCAATGCTGCGCGTCGTCATGAACTCGCGCACCCCTTCGATGCCCATCTCTCGTCCGGAGCCGCTGCCCTTGATGCCCCCGAATGGCGCTCGCGGGTCGAGGGCGGCGGTGCCGTGACCGTTGATGAAGACGTATCCGCATGCCATCCGCATGCCGATCCGCAGTGCCCGTTCGGTGTCCTGAGTCCATACCGACGCGCCGAGCCCGGCCCAGGTGTCATTCGCCGCGGCAACAGCCTCGTCGTCCGTATCGAAGGGAAGGATCGGCAGGGCAGGGCCGAATTGCTCGTCGGTGACGATGCGCAGCGACGCGTCCGGATCCAGCACAAGGGCCGGCCGCAGAAAATTGCCGTCGCGCAGCGCCTCATCGCGGGGGAGTTCACCGAACTCACGCACCTCAGCGCCGGCGGCCCGGGCCTCATCGATGAGGCCCGCCACGGCCTCACGCTGTCGCGCGGAATGGAGCGGGCCCATTGTGGTGCGTTCGTCGAGGCCATGCCCCAGAACCGTCTCCCGCAGCCTTGCCGAAAGCGCCTCGACCAGCTCGGTGTACCGCGAGCGGTGTACGTACAGGCGTTTGATCGCCATGCAGATCTGCCCCGTCGTGTCGAAGGCGGCGTGGTAGAGCCGGTCGGTCGCATCCGCGTCCAGGAGCGCATCCTCGAGGATGAGCGCGGGATCGTTGCCACCGAGTTCCAGTGAGACTCGGGTGAGGGTCTCGGATGCCATGGACGCGATTCGGCGCCCGCCGGCCCCGCCGCCGGTGAAGGAGACCATCGCGACATTCTCGTTCTGCACCAGGGCCGTGCCGATCTCGGAGTCCTCACCCGTGATGATGTTGATCACGCCGGCAGGCAGCAGTTCGGCGATGCGCTGTGTGACGCGCACCGTTGCCAGGGGCGCGGTGGGCGGCGGCTTCACGATGACGGTGTTTCCCGCCAGTAGCGCGTACGACAACGTTGAGGCGAGGATCCCTATCGGCCAATTGAACGGCACAATGATCGTCACCACTCCGACGGGAAGATAGCCGACCACGGTTTCGTAGGGCGGCCCGGGGATGGTCTTGGTTTGCGCGACCTGATCCGTGAGAGTATCGGCCAGCGCGAAGTGCCGGGCGAAGCCGCTGACATCCCTCGCGGCCTCCCTCGTGATCTTGCCGTTCTCCGCACTGAGGAGCGTTGCGTCGACGTCCGCGAAAGCGGCAAGGCCGGCGAGGCTCGCGCGGAGCTTCTCGGCACGCTGCGCCGGGGTGAGCGCTGCCCAGCGTGGGAACGCGGCCTGCGCCGCACCGACCGCCTCCAGGGCCTGCTGCCTCGATGCAGAGGCGGCATAGCCCACTATCGAGGAGGGGATCGCCGGATCCCGCACCGTGAGGTGCTCGTGCCCGGGGATTTCCTCTCCGTTGATGAAGAGACCGGTCGTGACCGGCCCTGAACCGAATTGCGGTGACGTCAACGCTTCTCCATTCTCACGGTGTCATTCTCACTGCGGGGCGTTACTCCGCCCTCCGCGGCCTGTTGGCCCGAGAGATGCCACGTGCGCTCGCCTGCACCGGGTAACCCCACGCCCGGCCCTGCATCTGGGTGAAGGGAACGATGATCGACAGCGCCGCAACCACCCGGTTGGAGGAATCGTAGATCGGCGCCGCAATCGAAACCAGATCGGTGTCGATCTGGCGGTCGCTGATCGCCAGTCCTTCACGGCGCACCCGTCCCAGGGTCACGCGCAGCACCGCCGGGTCGGTTTCCGTGTGCGACGTCAAGCGATTCAGCGGAGCCTCGAGAATCTCGTTTTGCACGTCGGGCGGGGCGAAAGCCAGCAGAATATGGCCAACCGCCGTGGCGTGGATCGCGTATCGGCCACCGACGCGAGGCCTCGCGTCGGTGAGCGTCTTGTCGACGAGCCGGGCGACGAAGACCACCTCGTTTCCCTCCCGAATCGCGAGGTGCACCGGGTAATGCATTGTTTCGTAGAGGTCCTGCATGAAGGGCATGGCGATGCGCTGCAGATCAACCGACCGGGGAGCAAGTGAAGCGATCTCCCAGAGCCGCAGCCCCACCTGATAGGCGCCGCTGGCTACCACACGCTCCAGCGCGCCGCTTGCCACGAGCTGAGCCGCGATGCGATGGGTCGTGGTGAGGGGCAGCCCACTACGGCGGCTGATCTCCGAGAGATTGAGCTGGTAGTGCTTCTCGTCGAATGCGCCCAGAATGCGGAAGCCCTTCTCCATGACCGAGCTCTCTGCGAGTCGTGGCATGGCGATCCTCCAAGTGTGCGATTCTGCCCGAGGCTATAGGGCCAACATGGAGACCCTCTGAAACTGCCTGAATGCCAGTCTCGAGCGCGAGAGCGGCGCGAGGAGGTCGGCTTTCCGATATTCGGAAAGGTGCTTTGATCGGTGGTGACCCATGTGGTTGCCTACCTTCAGCGAGGAGGACAGCAGTCTTCGTCTTCCTCGAAACAGTAAAGCCAACAAGGGAGTCGGTTTATGTTGAATGACAGTCCTGTTTTCAGCCGCAGAAGCTTCGTCACCCGCGCGGGTGGCACCATCCTGCTGGGGGCACTGGGCGCATCTGCCCTGGCGGCCTGCGCGACGGATGCACCCGCACCGGCCGGCTCTGCCGGCGCGAAGGGGGGCGGCGCGCTCGCACCCTTCACCTTTCTGAGCTTCCTGCCGCTCACCTCGTTCTCGGTCGTTCCGGAGATGTACGGTGACCTCACCGGAGCCTTCAAGAAGAACCACCTGGACATGACCTTGCAGACGGTCAAGGGATCGGCCCAGGCCACGCAGCTGCTGCTCGCCGACAAGGGACAGGTTGCACGCAACGGTCTCATCGATGCGCTGATCGCCGCGTTCGAGCAGAATCAGCCCGTCGTCATTCCGGCTGTCGACACGTACCGCGTCGGCATCCGTATCGTGACAACCGACAAGTCGCCGAATCCGTCCGACTGGGTCGGCAAGACCATCGGGGTTCCGTCGGTCAACGGTACGAGCGACAAGACGCTCTCCATGTCGCTGCGCAAGATGAACATCGACCCTGCCAGCGTGAAGCGCCAGCTGGTCGGGCTGTCACCGGGAACGTTCAACCTGGTGCAGAACGGCACGCTCGCCGGCTACATGGTGAGCCCGGATACGGCGCAGATCGTCGCCAAGCAGAATGCGGATGCCCGCATCTTCGTACCGACGTCGGACACCGGAATCAACATCTATATGACGACGAAGTCGCAGATGGACAAGCACAGTGACGAGCTCAAGGATTACTTCCTCGCCATTCAGGAGGTCAAGAAGGGTCTCATCGCTGAGAAGAACTTCGATGACGCCATCAAGACGCTGAAGACCAAATACACCTTTGCGTCTCTCGATGACGAAGAGATTGCGAAGGCGTCGTTCAAGGAACGCGTCGAGGCGTGGACGGGCAAGGACGGGCGCACCGGCTGGCCCGACATGGCGCAGCTCGAGGGCGCGTACAAGGAGCTGGTCGATGCGAAGATCGTGCCCGGCGGTAAGAAGATCGAGAGCATCGTCGACACGAGCCTCCTTCCCAAGTAAACCCGTCGACTGACGAAATAGTAGAGAACTCACCAGGCCGAGCAGAAAGTTGGTAACCATCATCGAGGCTGCAAATACACCTTCGCCGGCGCAGGATCGTGTGCCCGAACGTGCAGTTCACGACGCTGTCACGAGTCAGCCCGCGATCAAGCTTGAGATGAAGGGCGTCAGCAGGGATTTCGTGACGGCGCGGGGAACCACCCGCGCCCTCTCCGACGTCAACCTGGACATCTACGAGCAGGAGTTCGTCTCGCTGATCGGGCGGTCCGGGTGCGGAAAGACGACGGCTCTGCGCATCATGGCGGGTCTGATTCGCCCCACATCCGGTGAGGTGAAGATCGGGGGCAAGTCGTTGTGGTCGGGTTCCACAATCGACTCCTCGGTCATCACCCAACTGGGGATCGTGTTTCAGGATGCGAACCTCTTTCCCTGGTACAACATCATCGACAACGTCTCGCTGCCGCTGCGGCTGCGAGGGGTGTCGAAGGCCCAGCGTCACGCGCGAGCCCGCGAGCTGATGGAGCTGGTCGGGCTCGGGGGCTTCGAGAAGTCGCATCCTCGTGAGCTGTCGGGCGGGATGCGCCAGCGTGCCGCCATCGCACGCGCCCTGAGCTACGACCCCCAGTTGTTGCTCATGGATGAGCCCTTCGGCGCATTGGACGCGCTGACCCGGGAACGGATGAACCTGGAACTTCAGCGCATCGCGACATCCATCAAGGCGACCGTCGTTTTCGTCACCCACGACATCACCGAGGCCGTCTTCCTCGGCAGCCGGGTGGTTCATCTGACGCCGCGACCGGGCCGCATTCAAAACATCACCACCGTCGACATCCCCCGCCCCCGATCGGTCGCCGCTCAGTCCGAGCCGCGATTCGTCGAGATCGTGGGCAATCTGCGCGTAGCGCTTGATAAAGAGGAATGAGTAAAAAATGAGGGATGACAAACTGGCAAAGGTGCTCAAGTGGGGCGCCACACCTGCCATCCTGGTCGTGCTTTTTGTGGCCTGGGAGCTGGGGGTGAAGCTCTTCAACGTCAATCCGTTGATTCTGCCGGCACCGACGGAGATCTTCGCCAAGCTGTTCAGGATGCTGGGCACCGGTTCGATCTGGATGGATGCACAGACCACCACGATTGAGGCCGTCGTAGGGTTCCTGATCGCTCTGGTAGTCGGCGTGATCACCGGAGTCGTGCTGGGCAAGTCGCCTCTGTTGGAGCTCAGCATGCGACCGCTCATCGTGGCGTCACAGGTGGTGCCGAAGGTCGCGCTCATTCCGCTGTTCGTCATCTGGTTCGGATTTGGAATCAGCAGCAAGATCATCATCGCTGCGCTCATGGGATTCTTTCCGATCATGCTCAACGTGCAGCTCGGAGTCAGGTCTGTCGACCCCGGGCAGCGTGACGTCATGCGCAGCCTGAACGCAACCAGGTGGCAGACGTTCCGTCACCTGGAGCTCAAGAGCACGCTGCCCTACGTCTTCGCGGGAATGGAGGTCGGCATCGTGTTCTCCGTGATCGGCGCCATCGTGGGCGAGTATCTCGGCGGCAGCTCAGGGCTGGGCTATCAGCTCGTCAACACCCTGAATCAGCTGGATGCGCCGGGCCTCTTCGCGGTGATTCTGCTGCTCGCGGCGCTCGGCCTCATTCTCTATTCGCTGGTGACGTTCGCCAAGAGAATCTCCATCCCGTGGCACGAGTCCACGAACATGACCCAGTGAGTTATTAGGGAGCACAGCGTCGAGATCGGTCAGCACGGTTCGGGTCGGGAGGACCAATGCCACATGAATTGAGCGAACTCACTGTCAACACCGTCGTCAAGCGCCCTTCGGATGCGGCCGAACAGCTCACCGGGGACGTCTGCGTCGTCGGAGCCGGAATTGCCGGGCTCTCTGCCGCGGTCGCCTCGGCTCGGCTCGGCCGCTCGGTGGTTCTCGTGGATGCCCTGCCGGTACTCGGTGGACAGTGCGTGAATTCACTGATCGGACTGTTCTGCGGGGTGTACGGCAACGGCCCCGATTACCGGCAGCTGACCCACGGCATCTTCGACAGCATGTTCGACGATCTGGGCAAGACCGGTGACGTGCACTTCAACCGCGGGCACACCATGACCGTCAGCTATGACGAAGTGGTTCTCGGCCGATGGATCGAGAACCTGGTCTCGGAACTGAATATCAAGGTCGTGCTCGGCGCCTCGGTGCATGACGTTGAACTCAGCGACGGTGTCATCGCGGCGACGACGTTCGCGACGCGGTACGGAGACGTGCGGGTTGCAGCATCCGGTTTCGTGGATGCCACCGGGGATGCTGCCCTCACCTGGGAAGCCGGCTTGCCGTGCCGCGTGCCGGAGCGCACCGTGTGGGGCTCCCAGCAGATTCGACTGGAGGGGCTCGACGAGCGGTTCGCTCCCGCCGCCGGTGAGCTGGTCGAGCGCGTGCACGCCAAGGCGGCACAGTACGGGCTCGTGCGTCGCGACGGTCTGGCCTTC
Organism: Leifsonia sp. Root112D2; assembly: GCF_001424905.1. NCBI lineage: Bacteria > Bacillati > Actinomycetota > Actinomycetes > Micrococcales > Microbacteriaceae > Leifsonia > Leifsonia sp. Root112D2. The sequence goes on along the minus strand of NZ_LMCU01000001.1, from coordinate 519,977 downwards.
TTCTATCCGGGCCGCAACACGGCGGTGATGAATATGACGCATGTCGAGGCGCCGCTCGGGGCGGTTCGGGCGGCATCCGCGCAGCTGGCCGGTCGGCAACAGGCCGATCGCGTCGTCGACTTTCTGCGTGCGGAGTTTCCGCGGGCCTTCGGTGACGCCAGGGTGAGGCTCTATGGCTTTCCCGGCCGTCGGCAGACCCGGTGGATTGCGGCGGAACACCAGCTCGCCCTCGACGAGGTGCGCAGCGGCCACCTCTTCGAAGATGCGGTGGCCCGCACGGCGTGGCCCATCGAACTGCACGACAGGATCGAGGGCTATGTCTGGGAGGCCTTCGGCCCGGAGCACACGCACTACGTTCCGCTGCGCAGCCTGATACCGAAGGATGCCCACAACCTGGTGGCCGCCGGTCGCTGCGTCGACGGCGACGCCGCTGCGCTCTCGAGCGTGCGGGTCATGGGTCCGTGCGCGGCTATGGGTGAAGGTGCCGCCCACGCCCTGGATTTGGCCGGCACGGGCAGTGTGCAGGAGATCAACACGGCACAGCTGCGCGAGCGCATTGTCGAGAACATCGAATCCTAGGCGCACGCCCGGGAACAGAAAGGAACGGTGGATCATGAAGCTAGCCGACGACGAGAAGGCCATGCGCGACGGCGCCGAGGGTGATGCCGTCGCCGCGGCCATGAATCTGCTCATCCGTTACGGCGAGGGACTCGGCGCCGAGCGGCTTTGCGACACCCGCAACGTTGCCGGCACGATGGCCCAGCCCTCGCCCGCGAAGGAGAAGCTCGTTCGGGAGGGCGGCTGGACCAAGTCGTTTGCCGTCATCAACCTCGACTGCGACGACGACATCACGCTGCCGAAGATGCGCGTACCCACCTGCCAGCTGCAGATGGGCTTCGGCCAGGCGGATGCCGATGCCGTCAAGCCGTATTCACCGCATCTGGTCGAAATGCAGGAGGACGGCGAGGCGTTCTACGCCGAACACGGCGTCACCATTCTCGCCACCTGCACGCCGTACCAGGTGGGCAATCTGCCGGTGCGCGGCGAGCACTGTGCCTGGATGGAATCCTCCGCCGTCGTGTACTGCAACTCCGTGCTCGGGGCCCGCACCAATTGTGAGGGAACGGCCTCCACGGGTGCCGCGGGCCTCACCGGCAAGATTCCGTATTGGGGCAATCACATCCCCGAGAACCGCTACGGCACGCATCTGATCGATGCGACAATTCCGGTCAAGGGCTTTCAGGACTGGGGCATGTTCGGCTATTTCGTCGGTGGCGCCATGCAGGAGGAGCGGCCGGTCATCCGCGGCGACTGGCAGCAACCCGATCTCGCCGACATCAAGCACTTCGGTGCGGCGGCAGCGACCTCGGGAGGCGTCGAACTCTTCCACATTCCCGGCATCACGCCCGAGGCGCCCACGGTCGAGGCGGCCTTCGGCGGGAAGAGCATCGGTGAGCCCATCGTCTACGGTGAACGTGAGCGTCGTGCCGTGTACGAGGAGCTCAACAGCGTAGGTTCCTCCACCGACGTCGACTTCATCCTGCTCGGATGCCCGCACGCCTCGCTCGACCAGATTGCCCGGCTCGCCCGAGCGATCGAGGGAAGAAGCCTCAACTCGGGCACCGAACTGTGGATCATGACCCCGCGCGCGTTGCGCAGCGTGGCCGACCGCAACGGTTACACAGAGATCATCCAGAGGGCGGGTGGAAAAGTGCTGACGGATTCCTGCCCGGCCATGTCGAAGGCGGTACCCGACGGCACCCGGGTGTTCGCCACCGACTCCGCCAAGCAGGCGCACTACCTCGCCGCGATCATGGGTATCGAGGCCTGGTTCGGCACGCTGGAGGAATGTGTCGACGCGGCCGTCACCGGCACATGGGATGGACACCTCGCATGAGCATCGAATTCCACGGTCGCGGCATCGTCGGCGGCGTTGTGGAGGGCGAGGCCCTCGTGACCCACGAGACGATCTCCGGGTGGGGCGGCATCGACCCGTCCAAGGGCACCATCATCGAGAGCCGACACGAACTCGTGGGCGTGTGTTTTACCGACAAGATCCTGGTCTTTCCCGGCGCCAAGGGTTCCTCGGGGTGGTCGGGCTTCTTCCAGAGCACCAGGTTGCTCGGCACGGCCCCGCGGGCGATGGTGTTCACGACGGTGACATCCAAGGCGATTCTGGGTGCCATTGTGACGCGTGTGCCCACCGTCACCGAGTTCGACGACGACCCGCTCGCCGTGATCGAGACCGGCGACTGGGTGGTGGTCGACGGTGACCGCGGCGTCGTGACGGTGACCAAGAAGGCCGAGCGTGCCGATCTGAAAATCGCGAGCTGAGGCGTCGCAGATGGCGACCGTGAGGGACGTGACGTACGACATCCTGCGCCAGAACGGGTTGACGACCATTTTCGGCAACCCGGGCTCCAACGAGCTTCCGTTTCTCGACCGCATGCCGGCCGACTTTCGCTACATTCTCGGGCTGCAGGAGGCGGTCGTCGCCGGCATGGCAGACGGCTACAGTCTGGTCACCGGCGAGCCGGTGTTCGTGAACCTGCATTCGGCGGCCGGAACCGGCAACGCGATGGGGGCGATAGCGAACGCCTGGTACTCGCACAGCCCGCTGGTCATCTCGGCGGGGCAGCAGGCGCGGTCGCTTGTCGGGCCCGAGGCGATGCTCTCGAACGTCGACGCCACGCAGCTGCCCCGTCCACTCGTCAAGGTGAGCCTGGAGCCGTCGCTCGCGACCGATGTGCCTCGCGCCATCTCGCAGGCCATCCACACCGCCACGGCCGCGCCTCGCGGGCCGGTATACGTCTCCATCCCGTGGGACGACTGGGCCGAAGACGCAGGGGAGTCGAGCGCGTTTCTCGCCTCCCGGGTCGTGGTGACAGCTGGCGCGCCATCTGCGCAGCAGCTCGCCGATATCGTCAGCCGCGTCGAGGCATCCGCTAACCCCGTGCTGATTCTCGGGGCGGATGTCGACGCGGCCGGTGCCGGGGCGCTCGCCGTGCAACTCGCCGAGAGACAACGGATGCCGGTCTGGGTCGCGCCGTCCGCATCCCGCTGTCCGTTCCCCACTCGCCACCCCTGCTTTCGGGGAGTGCTGCCCTCCTCGATCGCCGGATTGTCGGGTCGGCTGGCCGGGCACGATCTCATTCTCGTCATCGGTGCGCCGGTGTTCCGGTACCACCAGTTTCAGCCGGGACGGTACCTGCCGTCGGGCGCCGAGCTCATTCAGATCACCTCGGATGCGGGCGAGGCCGCCCGCGCCCCGATGGGGGACGCGCTGATAGCGGATGTTGGCTTTGCCCTGCAGGCGCTGGTCTCGAGCGTCTCCGTCTCCTCACGCGAGATGCCGCTTGCCCGGGCGCTGCCCGCACCGGCAGCTGTTTCTGCTTCCGCTTCTGCGGATGGCGCGCTGAGCCTTGAGGCGCTGTTCGACGTGGTCAACGAGGTGGCGCCGGAGGATGCGATCTACGTGCGTGAGGCCACGACCACGAACGAGGCGTTCTGGGATCGCATCGAGATGAAGCATCCTGGCAGCTACCTGTTTCCCGCGGCAGGCGGCCTCGGTTTCGGCATGCCGGCCACCGTGGGGGCCCAGCTGGCCAGCGCTCACCGCAGGGTGATCGGGATCATTGGCGACGGCAGCGCCAACTACGGCATCACCGCGCTGTGGACTGCGGCCCAGTACCGCATTCCGGCCATCTTCCTCATCGTGAAGAACGGCACATACGGTGGGCTGCGCTCGTTCGCGAAACAGCTCGGCGCCGACGACATTCCGGGCATGGATCTGCCGGGGCTGGACTTCTGCGCGCTCGCGAGCGGCTATGGCGTGCGCTCCAGCGTGGCGGACTCTGCTGCGGCTTTGCGGGAGTCGCTGGCTGCGGCGTTGGCCGCGGACACCCCGACTCTTATCGAGATTCCCATTCGGTCGACGCCCGCGAGCTAGCGCTTCTGGCCGGGGACGGGCATCCGCCTCGGCGCGTGGCGTTCACGGTCTGGGGCAGATAAGCCGTGTGGACGTGCGCTGGTCGGCGGTGCGCTGAATCTGGTGGGATGACATCGGGGCGTGACAGATTGGGCAGGCCGGGTCGGCCGGTCGCACCTCGGGCGCCTCGTCGTAGCCGGCACCCAACTGGGCGGGGCCCGTGAAGGTGCGCACGCCGCGGTTGAACGTCTCGTAGATGCGCCAGAATCGACCGGCCACGCGTGCCTCCTCATCAGTTGGTTGAAATTAGTTAGTACACTAATGATTAGCGTCAATAGTAACATCGCGTGGGAAGGGGGACGACATGGCGAATACCGGTGCGCAGTCGACCACCGCCGAGGTGGACATGCTCGCGATAGGCAATCAGGTCTGTTATGCCCTGGCGGTGGCCTCGCGCAGCGTGATCTCGATCTACCGGCCGATTCTGGAGCCGATGGGGCTCACGCATCCGCAGTATCTGGTGATGCTCGCGCTCTGGGAGCGCAGCCCTCGCTCGGTCAAAGACCTCGGCGCCGAACTGCAGCTGGAGCCGGCGACGCTCTCGCCGCTGCTGAAGCGGCTTGAATCCACCGGCTACGTGAGGCGCGAGCGCGACCCCGATGACGAGCGGATGCTGCGGGTCGAGTTGACGGCGAGCGGCCGCTCCCTGCGCGAGCAGGCGCTCACCGTTCCTCCCCGCATTGTGGAGCGACTGGGCATGAGCCTCGACGAGTTGGATGCGTTGCGCGGCGTGCTGCACCGCGTGATCGACGCCGCGACCCGCTGACGCCGTCATGCGGGTATTTGCGGGGCCTGCGCAGATGATATCCTCGTACGGTTGCCAAAAAGCGTGTGCAGATCATGCCGCGCGGCTTCGCCCCCTTAGCTCATTGGTAGAGCACTTCCTTGGTAAGGAAGAGGTAGTGGGTCCGATTCCCACAGGGGGCTCGACCAGCCGGATGTCGCGGCTGGCCGCGGCGGGGTAGCTCAGGTGGTTAGAGCACACGGCTCATAATCGTGGTGTCGCGGGTTCAAGTCCCGCCCCCGCTACGAAGCCCCTCGAAACTCTCGCCAGTTTCGGGGGGCTTTTCTGCGCGCCTTGGCCACTCTCCACCGGCCGAACTGGACGCAATTTGGACACGCTCGAAAATCGCGCTGCATCGTCGAGTTGGGTCGCAACGTCGTTGAGGTTATCGTTGCTACAAATCTCCCGATGGATAGTCCACAAATCTCCCGATAAAATAGGCATAAATCTCCCGCTAATAGTTCCACAAATCTCCCGATAAAGATCAGTAGCGGGGTAAAGTGACCGGAGAAAGCAAAGATGGGATCAAATCGTGGCAGCCATCAACAGCGACTACAGACCTCGAATTATCGACGCAGAGATTCAGGAAGCGCTCTCAACTCTCGGCGGAGTGCTCATCGAAGGTCCGCGGGCGAGCGGGAAAACAGCGACAGCCTTGGAGCACGGGAGCAGTTCGGTCCGCCTCGACACTGACGCGTCGGCACGCGCATTAGCTGGCGTTGAACCATCTCTATTGCTGGCCGGGGACACGCCTAGGGTGATCGACGAATGGCAGTTAGAGCCAGGTCTTTGGAATGCCGTTCGGCAAGAGATCGACAATCGCCGCGAGCCGGGCCAGTTCATTCTCACCGGCTCATCAGTGCCAGCAGACGACGTAACCCGGCATACGGGCGCGGGGCGAATCATGCGGCTGAAAATGCGCCCGATGAGTTTGTATGAATCGGGCCACTCGGATGGCTCTGTGTCGTTTAAAGCGCTCATGGAGGGCGAGCCGGCAAAAAGCGTGACAGCGGGCTTGTCGCTGAGTGACACCGTCGAACGTCTCTGTATTGGTGGGTGGCCGGGCTTCCAGGCGATGACTGCAGAGAACGCGGGTCGTGCAATGAGGTCGTACCTCGGTGATGTTGTGCGGGCCGACTTCCCGCGCGTCGATTCCACCAGGCGTGACCCGGCGAGGGTCCAGCGTCTATTGGGGACGCTGGCGCGAAACGTTGCAACGGAGGTTGCCGATTCCAAACTTGCCGCAGACGCGAGCATCGCCGGAGACTCGATGAAGGCGGAGACAGCCGCTGAATACGTGTCGACCCTGGAGCGGCTCATGCTGGTCGAGAACCAGGGCAGCTGGGCGACTCATCTGCGTTCTCGCGATGTTGTACGCAAATCGCCGAAGCGGCATTTTGTGGATCCGTCTCTCGCTGTTGCGGCACTTGGGGCGTCCCCAGCGATGTTGCTCAAGGATCTGAACACGTTGGGATTCCTCTTTGAGTCCCTGGTCATCCGCGATCTTCGTATCTTCGCGCAGGCACTAGACGGAACGATCAAGCACTATAGGGATGCCTCTGGTCTCGAGGTTGATGCCATCGTCACACTTCGGGATGGGTCTTGGGCGGCCATAGAAATCAAACTTGGTGACAACCGGGTCGACGAGGCGGCAGCTTCACTTCTCAGGTTCAACGAAAAGGTCGACACCTCAAAAGTGGGGAAGCCCAAATTCCTCGCCGTGATCACGACGACCAAATATGCATACCGACGTGACGACGGTGTAGACGTAGTTCCGCTCGGCGCGTTCGGTCCCTGAGCGTCGGGCCAGGCCATTTCCTCCTTAGTCGCGACTCGATGGTCAGGCACTGGCCGATTCGTCCAGCCGGCCGGGCCGAGACTGCAGCCTTCAGACTCAGATTGACACAGCGCGATTGAGTTTCCATTGTCAATCGACAATAATAGTTCAATGCAGTTGAGTGTCGCCGAGTTTGCTGAGGTCCGTGGGGTGTCTCGGCAGCGTGCGCTCGCGATGATCAAGTCAGGTCAGATCGTCGCTCAGCGTGTGGGTAGATCGTGGGTGATCGAGCAGGCCGAGGTGAATCAGCGGGTGGCGAATCGTCGACCTTTGAGTCCTAGGATGGCCGGGTTGCTCGTCAACGCGATGTCGGGCAATGAACCCGGTGGAATCGACGCTCAGGAGCGCTTCTTTCTCAGTAAGTACGTCGAGCGTCTTCGTAACAATGATGATCCGCTGCGGCTGCTCTATTCGTGGATGCGGGGTCGCCAGATCCGCGTTGTAGATGTTGCCGCGAACGTGGCTGACATCGCCGAGATCGCTGCGGACTCGAGAGTTGCGGCATCCGGTATCAGCGACCCGCGTGCAGGGCTCTCGGCCGCAGGCGAGTTCGAGGGCTACATCGCGGCTGCCGATCTGGATGGATTCTTACGCGACAATCTGCTGGTTGAGTCCGTGTCACCGAATATCCGTCTTCGTGTCGTCGCGAAGCGGCCCCCCGAGCCTGTCGGTCTGGGGCTGGTCATTGCGGACCTTGTTGACTGGAATCGCCCGCGTGAGGATGGCCGCGCGCTCGAGCTATTGAAGGGCATCGAATGGCGCCGCTAGGGTCGCCGGCCATGACGGCGAAGCAGGTGGCGTCATGGCGCGGTAGCAGGGTTCCGCGGTGGCGGGCGAACTTCTCGCTGCGACTTTAGGCCTGCTCGTTGGACTGGGTTCCAGAAAGTACCATGTTCCGTGTTGCGCGGAACGGTACGAACTACGGAACAAGCAATTTTGTCGATCGCTTCATGCGGTACCTGCGGACGGTAACGCCCCTCGGCATAGCTGACCGAGTTGCCCTCTTGCCCGGTCGGGCGCTAGGCGGCGCGCATCCCCCGGGAAATCGCGACATGTTTCGTCGAGCTCGGCGTTCAGGTGAAGGGTGACCGCTCTCGGGAATCACCGTGCGAAGTGTTATGTCTCAGGACTTCTCTGACAGTTGTGGACCAATAGATCTCTGACGCTTCGGCGGTATTGGGTCCAGACAGTTGCCCTCTAATAAGCAATGCGACGCGACGGAATATCGCCTCACGTTCGGCCGACATCCGGGTTGCCGCCGCAGCCTGAATTCGTTGCAGACGCGCAAACGGGCCGGCAACAAGGGCGGGCAATCGCCAAGATCGGGGCTGACACGAAACGCTCCTCGTGTCACCATATATTGACGCGATCCAACTGTCCTGTCCCTGATCAACAGTGGTTGTCCGTTGGAGATTGATCGTGGAGGAGAGTTGATGACTTTTCGTGATCTGCACTTCGAGGACGAGCCGCTACTGCTGCCGAATGCGTGGGATGTTGGTTCGGCGCTCGCTTTCGCGGCAGCCGGATTTGCGGCAGTCGGCACAACGAGTTTCGGGGTGAACGCGTCGATCGGACGCCCCGATGCAGAGGGAGGGAGCCGCGAAGCCACCGTCGCCCTGTTAGCGAGGCTTCACGCGCTTCCTGTGTATCTCTCCGCCGACATCGAGGACGGGTACAGTGACGACCCCGCGGCGGTCGCAGCCCTGGTTGCCGGTCTCGACGTTGACGGTGTAAACATCGAGGACTCTGCTGGCGGAAGGCTCGTCGACCCCACGTTTCCCGCGTCGAAGATCACTGCGATCAAGAAGACCAGCCCTGAGGTGTTCGTCAACGCCCGGGTCGACTCTTTCTGGTTTCATGAGGACGACACCGTTGACGCTGTTGTCGACCGGGCGAAGGCCTATGCCGACGCGGGTGCAGATTGCATTTTTGTTCCTGGTGCGGCCGACCCGAAGACACTGGAGCAACTGACCGCATCGATACCGCTTCCGGTCAACGTGTTAGTCGTGCCAGGCCCGAGCCTTGCTGATTTGAAGGACCTCGGCGTGCGGCGCGTCAGCACAGGGTCTCTGCCTTACCGTGTCGCGATCGACGCTGCAGTTCACGTCGCTACTGCCGTGCAGAACGGGCGTCCGATGCCGACCGCGACCTCCTATGCGGAATCGCAGCAGCGGCTCCTCGACTTCGCGCACCGCGCCGCCGAGGAGCGATAGGTCGCCTACAGCCTCGAAGAAGACTCATCGAGCGAGAGCGAAATTGGCACGTCGTGTCCGGCATCCGCCTTTCGCATGCGATGGCGATATGCATGCAGTGACCGCACTCTACCGGGGCAGAGGAAGAACTGAAGTGCCGAATCGCGCGCTAGCCTTACACGCATGCTGAAGCAGGTTGTGGGTTCTTTACTGGTGCACGAGAGCGAGTTGCGCCAGAGCAACTCCGTGGTCGCCAGCGCAAACGACGCCGGGAGGTAGTGAGTGATGGCCACATCGTCGGGCGAAGATCGTGGGGCTTTACGCCGGTTCCACGCGAAGTTCATCGTTGAGGCGCGAGAGGTGCCTGCGTCCTCCAGACGCAACCTCTACCTCATCGCCGGCGTGCTCGCCGTGGTCGGGCTGGTCGCATTCTTAGTCATCCTGGATTCGGTGCGCGAAAGCGACGGGCTCTCAGCGATCGACAGGCCGGTTCAAGGCTGGCTGGAGGGCATGCGCTCGCCGGCATTGACGGGCGTCATGGCGGTGCTGGCCATGGTCTTCGGGCCCGTTGCCATGCCGGTCATCATTCTGGTCACAACACTGTGGTGGGGCTTCGCGGCGAGGCATGCCTGGCGACCGCTGCTGCTGGCTGGGGGCATGATCGTTGGCGTCGCTATCGTGCAGATCCTTGCACCCGTGATCGGCCGGGAGAGGCCACCGATCGACGCGATGCTGCTGGATGTGGATCACACTCCGTCATTCCCTTCCGGGCATGTGATGGGCGCGACCGACTTTCTCCTCATCGTGACGTTCCTGGTGTTTTCGCGCCGCCAGAATCCGGTGTCGGCCGTGGTCGCATTCGTCGTGGCTGCCGCTCTCGTGACAGCCATAGCCGCATGCCGGGTCTATCTGGGCTACCACTGGCCGACCGACGTGCTGGCATCCATCTCGCTCTCGCTCATCGTCTTCGGCAGCGTGATAGCCGTCGACACCTGGCGCACTGTTCGCGTCGGGCCGCCCGCCGCGCTGGAATGAGTGGCGATCAGAGGCGGGCGAGGCGGGCGCGGAAGAACGCGTAGATGCCGTAGGCGAGCCATCCAACCCCGATGGCGATGAGCACGACCATGCCGAACGGCAAACTCACAAACGACCTGAGTGCGCCGTCCAGCCCGGTCGTCTTGCTCGCATCGTGTGTTGCGGCCCCGACGAGAAACAGCACCCCGACGGCGCCGAGGGCGACCCCACGAGCCACGTATCCGATAACGCCGAGGATGCTTATCGCGCGGCCTGTCGGGCCGGACGGCACGCGGATGTCCCGCTCGAAGCGCTTGCTGACGCCCTTGAAGACCATGTAGCCGGCGATGCCGAGTAGAACGATGCCTATCGCAACGACAACGAACACACCGCCCGGGGCACGCAGCAGGGTTCCCCCGATTTGGCTGGTCGATTGCGCCGAACTGTCCGTGCCTCCCCGCGCGAAGGTGAAGGCGGTGAATGCAAGAACGAGATAGATGACGCCTTTGGCAAGGTTCTGCACGATGTGCGCGGCCCGTGACCGCTTGCCCTGCCAGGAACGGTCGGCAAAGGCACTGAGCAGCAGCCACAGGCCGAGGGCGGCGAAACCGATGGTGGCGCACCACAGCAGCAGTTGGCCGCCGGGAGCCCGGGTGAGCTGGGAGAGCGCGCCGGACTGGTCGGCCTCCGTGCCGCCGCCCGTACCGGTAGCCAGTGCGATGGCGATGAATCCGATGATGAGGTGGAGAAGACCGCTCGCCACGAAGCCCGCGCGCGCGAGCACGTGCATCACGGTGCTGTTCTTGGCCGAGCGTGCCGCCCGCCCCGCTGGAGTGCTCATCGCGCTTAGCATAGCCGCGCCGCTCCGCTTACGATCGATGAATGGCGGAGAAAATTAGTGACGTCGTCAACAGCGATGCTCCCGGTGAAGTGCGGATTGCCCGGCTGTGGTGGGTTGTCTCGGCTGTTGGGGCACTCCTTCTCGTCATTCTTCTCGCGGCGGTGATCTTCTACCGTGAGGCCGACAAGCCGTTCGGCTTCGAGGTCGAGTGGATGGGCGAGCTCGTTGAGGCGCGCGCCCCGGTGTGGACCATACCGGCGCTGGTGTTCAACTGGGTCGGCGGCGGCATCAGTTCAATCGTCATCGTGCCGCTCGCGATAATCGGCGGACTGCTTCTCTGGCGGCGCCCGTGGGCAGCCCTGTACTACGCGATAGCGACCATTGTCAGCGCGACCGTTGTGGTGATCATCAAGAACATTGTCGGGCGCCCGCGACCGACCGACATCCTCGTGCAACCCGACTTTGGATCGTTCCCTTCCGGCCACAGCGCGAATGCGGCGCTCATTGCGACCACGCTCGGCATCATTTTCTGGCGAACCTGGGTGTGGGTGACGGGCACCGTGTACACCCTCCTGATGATGCTCAGCCGCACCTATCTTGGCGCCCACTGGATCTCGGACACCATCGGCGGCATGCTCGTTGGTGTCGGCATCGCCGTCATCATCTGGGCTCCACTCGCCCTGCGGCTCTATCGCGAGCGACGATTGCCGCACTCGCCGATCTGGGTGAAGCTCGAGACGCATCCGATAAAACCGGATGCGGGAGGCAACGCCGAGCAATGATCGTATGGTGGGTGCATGCGCGCTGCCATAATCTACAACCCGGTCAAGGTCGAGTTGGATGCTCTCACAAACGCCGTCGCTGAGGCCGAGAAACGCCATGGCTGGGATGCGTCGCTGTGGATCGAGACGACCGAGGAAGATCCCGGCGCCGGTCAGGCGGGCGAGGCCATCGAGACGTCTGCCGATGTCGTGATCGCCGCCGGGGGCGACGGCACCGTTCGGGCAGTCGGAGAGGGTCTGCGAGGCTCGGGCATCCCTCTCGCTCTCCTTCCTTCCGGAACGGGAAACCTGCTGGCCCGCAATCTCGAGCTGCAACTGGATGACCTCGAGACTGGCCTCGAGACGGCTTTCTCCGGTACCGACAAGCCGATCGACGTGGGCATCATCGACCTTCGACGCCCGGATTCGTCGGTGGATCGCCGCGCATTCGCGGTCATGGCGGGGCTGGGAATCGATGCCCAGATGATCGAGAACTCCGATGACGCCCTGAAGAAACGCGCGGGCTGGCTCGCCTACGTGACTTCGATCGCCAAGTCACTTCGCGATGGTAACGAGCTTCATGTTCGGTACCGCCTGAACTCGGGTGCACCTCACCGGGCGACGGTGCACACCTTCATCGTGGGCAACTGCGGGTCGCTCCCCGCCAACATGGTGCTCATGCCTGACGCCAAAATCGACGACGGTCTGCTCGATATCGTGATGCTGCGGCCGGAAGGCGCGCTGGGATGGCTGCGCATCTGGCTGCGCGTGGCCTGGGAGAACGGCATCCTTCGGCGCACCCGCACGGGTCGACGACTTCTCGGTGAGACGAAGCCGATCCGGCCGCTCAGGTATGAGACGAGCGAGAGCCTTGACGCGACATTCGGGCGGCCGGAGAAGATCGAACTCGACGGGGATGCTTTCGGCGAGGTGACCGCGATTCGAGTGAGCCTCGAGCGTGGAGGCCTGCTCGTGCGCATACCGCGCGAACAGCCGGCCGCTGGCTCGGAGGTGAACGCGGGATAATAGTCAGATGACGGCAGAGCGGCTCGATGAAGACCCCGGCGGTGGAGCCCGCTCGGTGATAGATCGAGCCTTCGCCATCATCGGCACGTTTCAGGGCGGCCGGGTGCGGCAGTCCCTGTCGGATATCAGTCGCCACACCGGCTTGCCGATTGCCACGTGCTATCGAATCGTTCAGCGGCTCAATGAGTGGGGCGCCCTCGAGCGCGACAGCGAAGGTAAATATCGCATCGGCCTGCGCCTGTGGGAGGTGGCCTCCCTCGCCCCGCGATCGGTGGGGCTGCAGCGCATTGCGCGCCCCTACCTGCAAGACCTTTATGAGACGACCGGATACGCCGCACACCTGGCGATTCGTGAGGGGCTCGAGTTGGTCTCGATCGAGAGATTCCAGAGCCCACGCCAGGTGCCCAGACGGCCCCGCACCGGCCACCGGTACCCGCTGCATGTGACGGCCATCGCGCAGGTTCTGCTCGCCCACGCACCCGAGGAGGTGCAGGAGGAGGTGTTGTCGGGTGAGCTGCGGGCGACAACGGAATATACCTATACCCAACGCGACGTACTCGAACGGGTGCTCGCCGACATCCGCAGCCGGGGTTATGCGATCAGCGATCGCCAGGCGGATCTCGTTCACGTTGGTGTCGCCGCACCGATCTTCGCGCCGGATAAAACGGTCGTTGCTGCCCTGTCACTGGCGCTCACGCGTGACGATGTCGATGAGAAGAACATGATTCACCTGGTGCGCATCGCCGCCAACGGCATCTCCCGCGCGCTGCGGGAGAGCGGTCACGCGAGTGTGGTCATCTACGATTCTCCCTCGACGTAACGGCGTGCGGTCGCTGGGCGCGACCGTCGCGTGCTTCCGCCCAATGGAAGGCTCCGGCATCCGGTCTTCCGGCGGGTGAAACCCGGTACGAGATACGGAAGAGCCGCGTGCTTAGCTGAATCCACTCACAGAGCCTCGCCTCGCGAGTGCCCCGCAGCGTTCAGCACGATTGGAGACGGATGATGTCTGACACGATGGAAAGTCCAGAAGCCGTGGATAATGCGCTTCAACAGTTCCGCGACATGCTCGCCTCAGACGGTTACCTGCTCAACTGGTCGGCCGTCGGCAACGACCGCGTGATCGTGAAGATCGAGGCCGGTGCGGATGCCTGCGCCGATTGCCTCGTGCCCCAGCCCGTGATGGAGGCGATCATGACCGCGGCGCTCGAACCGACGCCGTACACGCTCGACCACGTCGAGCTGCCCGCGGGCGGGCACTAGGCCGCAAAGCGTCGGGACCCGGCCGCGTCGGCTCAGACCGCGACGCGATCCGCCGCCAGATCGGTGCCGAGGTAGCCGCCGTCTGACTTCAGACGCTGCTGCAGAACGGCGATGTCCACGTCGCCAGCGCTGCTCGCCCGCGCGAGGGCGAGATCCGCGGCGGTTCCGGCTGCCTGGCCCATCACGAAGCAGGGACCGGTGACGCGAGCCGACGACTGTCCGCCCTGCGTCATGGATGCGCAGCGCCCCGTGACGAGCAGATTGTTCATCGTGACCGGAACCATCATGCGATACGGCAGCTGGTTGAATCCGCGACTATCGGCGGCGTGATGAAAGCGGAACGCGACGTCACCGCTGACGTGCGCCTCGACGGGCCAGCCGTTCACCCCGATGGAGTCGTCGAAGTCCACCGCGTTCAGAACATCGTCTTCGGTCAGCTGATACCGACCGTGCACTCGTCGCGTCTCACGGATGCCGATCTGGGGAGCGATGTCTACCACGTACGAGTCGGCGAAGCCCGGCGTGCGCGAACGAATGAACTCGAAGGTATCGCGCACCTGCTGCCGCCCCTGGATCTCGCCGTGCGTCAGCTGGTGCACATCGGTGCCGTCCACCGCGGAGCCGTCGTCGTTGCTGAGCTGGGTGAGGTTGGAGCGCCATTCAATCGGGTTGCGCTGCGGGCGCACTATCGGTTTCTTGCGCGGAAAACTATGGGTGCCCGCGGCCTCGGCCTCCTCCATGAGTCGGCGCACGGTGCGCCAGGCATCTCCCGCTTCGACGGGATCGACGCCGTTGATGCGGAACATCAGCGAGGGATACAGCAGATCGGGCGAGCGATCGAACGGCACGCCGGCCCACGCCGCTACGTCGCCGTCGCCCGAGCCGTCGATGAAGAAGCGCCCGCGAATGGCCGCGCGCCCCGATTTGGACTCGACGATGACCGCGTCGATCGTGTCGTCATCGGCCTTGGTGATGCCGACCGCCATTGCATGGAACAGCATCGTGCCGCCGCCGGCGAGCACGAGTTCGTCGGCGGCGATCTTGTAGGCCGAGATATCGAAGGCTATCGCCATGATGCGATCTTCAATGGTCAGGTGCGGATCGTTCAGCCCATTCAGCGCAACCAGACGATCGAGCAGCTCGTCGGCGTAACCGTGCACGACGAGCCGGTCCTCGCCGTGCACGCGTGCGTGCAGCCCGCAGAACGTACTCAGCCCGCCCATCGTGCCAGCGCCGCCGAGAAATCCGTACCTCTCTATCAGGATGGTGGATCGCCCGGCGCGTGAGGCAGCGGTGGCCGCCATCAGGCCGGCGGGGCCGCCTCCGATCACCACCACGTCGTACTCGCCGATCACCGGGACCTCAGCGGGGGGAAGGTGCAGACTCGCGCGGCTCATCGGGCGGCTGCCGACTCGCAGAGGCGCACCGGGCGCGAGCACAGCACGGCGCCGCAGGCGAGCGGCTGCACCAGTTCGCGGTACTGGTCGAGCATTCCGCCGCCGGTGTCGGCATCCGCCGGCGGTTCATACGGCGCACGGGTGGCGAGCACTTCGGGGTCGACCAGCAGGTCGAGCTGGCCGCTGGCCAGGTCGATGTCGATGATGTCGTCGTCGATGACCCGGCCCAGTGCACTGCCGGACGATGCGGCCTCGGGCGACACCTCGCCCACCGTCATTCCCTGATTCACCAACCCACTGAACTGGCCGTCGGTGACCAGGGCGACGCTCTGGGCGAGGCCTCGCGCGTGCAGGGCGAAGATGAATGCGGATGTCATGCCCATGCCGGGTGCACCGGAGACCCCGATGCCACGGATGACCGCGACGTCGCCCTCGCGCACCTTGCCGCTGGAGATGCCCTCGATGGCCTCCTCGCGGGTACCGAAAACGCGGGCCGGCCCCGTGAAACGGCGCGGTCCCGGGTCGGGAACGGGGCGCTTGGCGACGGCTCCCCCCGGGGCGAGACTTCCGCGCAGAACAACGATGGCGGGATCGGTGCCGAACGGATCGGTGATCGGCTTGATGATCGTTCCGTCCGCGGGAGCGGCATCCGCTGCATTCTCGGCAATGGTGCGCCCGGTGACGGTGAGTTGCTCGCCGTCGAGCAGGGGCAGCAGCTCACGCAGGATGGTCGCGCCGCCGCCGGCGTCTTCCAGGTCTTCGATGAGCCAGGGCCCGTTCGGACGGATCGCGCAGAGCAACGGGGTATTCCGCCCGAACTCCCGGAACGTCTCCCACACGTTGACCGAGAGGCCGGTCTCGACGGCGATGGCCTGCAGGTGCTTGATCGTGTTGATCGACCCGCCCACCGCGAGCATGACGCGCACGGCGTTCTGAATCGATCCGTTGGTGATGATGTCGCGTGGGCGAATGTCGCGCTCGATGAGGTCGGCTATCGCCGTGACCGAATTGCGCACGGTCTGCCACATGCGCTCGCCGTTTGCGCGGGTGGGGGCCGCGCCGGGCAAGGCCATTCCGAGGGCCTCTGCGGCCATGTGCATCGAGTTCGCCGTTGCGAGGCCCGCGCAGACGCCCGGCCCCTGGATGGCCTCATCGGCCATGCGCAGCAGATCGTCGTCGTGTTCACCTGTCACCACCTGCTTCGAGGCGAGAAGGAAGACCTCCTCGACATCGGAGTCGCCGCCCGCGGCGAGCCCGCTGTGCTGGTACCCGCACGGAATGATGATGGTCGGAATGTTGAGACGACCCGCCGCCATCAGGTGCCCCGGGGTGGTCTTGTCGCACGAACTGAGGCAGATCATCGCGTCGAGGCGGGCGCCCTCGACCACGGCCTCGATGTCGTTCGCGATGAGATCTCGGCTCGGCAGGATGTATCTGCCCGCCCGCCCCGCGCTCGTCACGAAGTCAGAGGGTGCCGTCGTGCGAATCTCGAACGGCAGGATGCCGGCGGCCCGCAGCTCCTCCTTGAGCACCGGCACAATGTCATCGAGGTGCGCATAGCAGGCGGCGAGGTCTGAGGAGGTGTTGACTATCGCGACCTTGGGCTTGGAGAGATCACTCGCCGGGATGCCGAGGGCCGCCCACTGTGCGCGTCGGGCAATGCCCAACGCTGACTCTGCCGGAAAATTACTGCGCAGCTCGACCATCTCGCTCCTCGTTCCGTCGTTGGAAGTGGCTTGATGGGAGTGTATGAATTGCCACAGGCCGGTTTCAACGTGTTGACCGCATAGTGGAAGACGGATATTGACGGGCGGCGTGCACCGGTGGGGCTATCCTGAGACGCGTGACTCACGAGGCGACGCGGGCCGAATCTGACGGCACCCGCACCTCCTTCCGACTCTCTGCCTCGTGGCTTGTCGCGGTGACGCTGCGCCGCACACGGGCACAGTGGCGGCTGCTCATTGCCGTGGTCGCCGTGGCTGTGCTCTCGAGCACGCTCATCGTGAGCCTGGGCCTGCTCGTGACGGCGACCGAACAGGGCGGTGTCCGTGGCGCGCTCGCGGCAGTGCCGAGTGCGCAGAGCATGCTTGAGGTGCGCATTCTCAGCCCTCACGGCGCCATAGCGAACAGCCGGGCCAATGCGACGAAGGCGATTGAGACGGTGCTCGGTCCGGCGGCCACGGCCACCTCGGCAGGCATCGCGCTCTCGAAATTGTCCGATGTTCCCGCGCTGTCGACGCCGCAGTTGCCCGCGCTCGCATACTTCGGCGAGATCGACGATATCGAGTCGCACGCCACACTGAGCGCTGGAGTGTGGGCCCGGAAGGCCGCTCCGGGCTCTCCGATTCAGGTGGCGCTGCCCGCCGCCGCCGCGAAGAGACTCGCCCTGGCGGTCGGCGATACGGTCACCGTGAACGCAGGCTCGGCTCCGGTGACGGTGAAGATCGTCGGCCTCTACGCGGCGAAGGCCCCGCACGGGCACTACTGGTCACGGGACACCCTCAGCGGAGCCGGAAGCGATCCCGCCTTTCCGAAACCGGGCGTCAGCTTCTACGTTCCGACCAATGCTTTCGGTCCGCTGGTGATGGCATCCGGCGGCCTCGCGGCGGGCTCGATCCCCGCGTCGTTTCTCGACATCGAGTATCTGCCGCACTTCGACCGCGCGACGGTCGATGAGCTGGGGTCCCTTCAGCATCGGCTCGCCTCCGTCGACAACATCGTCACCAGTCACATCGGCACCTCGGCCGGCGGCGTATACGTCGCCTCCGCGGTGGCGGATGCCGTCGGTGCGGTCGCCACCGGCCTGGCCGTCACCCGCTCCACCGTCGTGGTCGTGAGCCTTTTGCTCGTCGTTCTGGCCATCGCGGCCATGGCCCAGACGGCACGCCTGTTCACCGACGCGCGGGCGGGGGAGCGTCGGCTCATGAGTTCGCGCGGCGCCTCCCGGGCTCACATCCTTGGCCTGGCGACACTCGAGGCGGGTTTGATCGGCGCCGTCACCGTGGCGGCCAGCCCCCTGCTCGCGATGCTCGTCTACCGTCTTCTCGCGGCGCTGCCGCCGATGGTGGCCGCCGGCATGCCCGCCGAGGCAGGCCTGCCCGCGTTCAGCTGGGCAACGGCGGGCGCTATAGCGATAGTGCTCGTGGGGGTGCTTGTGGCACCACTGCTGCGGCGCTCGCGCACCTTCGTCGAGGGCGAGCAGGCAAAGGGGCGCCAGGGCGCGGCATCCGGAATGATGCGTTCGGGGCTCGATCTGGTGCTCGTCGTGCTGGCCGCGGTGGCATTCTGGCAGCTGCAGCAGTACCGTTCGCCGGTCAGCGCCGACGGCTCGCTGACCGTCGACCCCGTTCTGGCAGCCGGGCCTGCGCTCGTTCTGGTGGCCGCGACCCTCGTGTGCATGCGGCTCATCCCTGCCGCCTCCCGGCTGATCGAGCGTCTCGGCGCACGCGCCCGCGGCATCGGCGTTTCGCTGGCTGCCTGGGAGATCGGACGTCGGGCCCAGCGCGCGACGGCAGCGGTATTGCTTCTGAGTCTGACCCTCGCCGTCGGCGTCTTCGGCATCTCCTTTCTCTCCACCTGGCGGCAGGCGCAGGTGGATCAGGCCTCGCTCGCCGTAGGCCCCCCGGTGCGCGTGCCGGCCGTCGCCGGTGCGGCGAGCACGCAGGAATCGGTGCTCGCGCACGGCGCCGTGGCGCAGCCGCAGCCGGTAATGCGTCGCAGCGGGCACCTGGTCTCCGGCGACGATTCCCAGACGGATGCCTCGGGCGGCGCTCCCACGCAGATTCTGGCGTTGACACCCTCGGCCCGGCGACTGCTCGACCGTGGTCGACTCAGCGACGAGGGCGGCTCGAGCATCATGAGCGGCCTGAGCAGCACGGCGAAGGCGTCGGGCGGTGTGACACTGCCGGGCGACGTGCGCGGCGTGACGGCGACGGTGCAGATCGGCGACGAGGCCAATGCGCTCCCCGGCGTCGCGGCCGAGGTAAGCGCGATGGTCGAGAACGCCGAGGGCTTGCTGAGCACCATCGGCCTCGGGCGGGTGCCCGTCGATGGCCGCGCTCATGAGGTGCGCGGGCTCATGCCGAGGGCGCCGGGTGACACGCAGGCGACGCGAGGGGTGCGCATCGTCGGCCTGCAGGCATCCGTGGTTGTGGTCACGCCCGAGAACTACCGGGCCGCCGCGACGCCGGTTGCGGCGAATATTCTCGTGGGCGGCCTGGCGGTGCTGCACCCCGACCCCGCGCAGCAGAAGGCCGAGGTCGGCGATGATCCGGTCGACCCGACCTTCGTCTCCGAGCCGGTGAGCGTGCCCGCGGGTGTGCAGTGGCACGCCCTCAGCACGGAGGATCCCCGTTCCCAGGCGTCGACGCCGAGCGTTCCCCACGGCTGGCAGCTGAGTGTTCCCGCAGTCATTCCGCGCACCATTGATTCCGCTCCGCAGAGCTACGCCGTGGTGGGCTGGATGCCCGAGCTCACGGTTCCCGCGGTCGTCACCGACGCGCTCGCCGAGCGACTGAACATCTCGTCCGGAACGCTGATGAGCCTGCGCATTCAGGGTGTCTCGGTCACCGTCAGCGTGGCCGGCACGACGCCGTTGGTTCCGGGGGCGGCCGGCGCTGCGGATCTGTCGGCCGTGTCATCCGCAGCCGTGTCACCCAGCGACACGGTGGTGCTCGATCAGTCCCTGCTGGCCCGCGCCCTGGCCGAGGCCGGAGTGACCGGCGCGATGGTAGACGAATGGTGGGTGGACGTGCCCGCGGGCACGGCGCAGGCATACCTCGACGCGCTGCACCTGCCGGCCGGCAGCGCGCCGGCGGTCAGCGCCGAGACCCTCGCCCTGCAGCTGCAGCAGTCACCGCTTCGGGTGGCGACACAGGCCGCACTATGGCTCGCGATTCTCGCAAGCGCCCTGCTGGCGGCAATTGGTTTCGCGGTACACAGCACCGCAACGCTGCGGGCGCGCCGACTCGAGCTCGCCCAGTTGCGGGCGCTGGGGTTCTCGCGCCGCGGGCTTGTCGGCCTGGTGGCGACGGAATCGGCCCTGATGTGCCTGCTCGGCACCGTATTCGGCCTGGCCATCGGTCTTCTACTCGTGGTGCTGGTCGGCCCGCTCGTGGCGGTCTCGCCCAGCGGTGTCGCGCCGGTGCCCGCCGTCGTGGTGCGCGTCGAGTGGCCGGGAATCGCCCTGCTGGTGGCGACGGTGGCGGTCGTGCTCGCGCTTGTCGTGCTCTTCGTCGCCCGGGTTCAGCGCTTCGTCGAACCCGCCGAGCTTCTGCGCGCGGGAGGTGAGCCCTGATGCGCTCACTCTTCGCTGCCGCCGGCGTGCTGGTGCGCCGGCGTGCGCGCCGCGACCTCGCGCTACTCATCGGCTGGATTCTGCTCGTCTGCTTCACGGTGCTGCTCACGGCCGGGGTTCCGGGCGTACTCATCGGCACGGTCGACCAGGGCGCCCGGCAGGCGGTGTCTGCGGCCGGTTCGCGCGCGGACGTTCTGGTGCAGGCATCCGTGGGGCAGCCCGGCACCCCCCTGCGATACGCGAGCCCCGAGCAGGTGATCGAGCTGGCGCGCGACATCCCGAGCCGTCTCCCGTCCGCGATGAAACAGGTCTTTGCGGCCTCCAGCGTTGAGGTGCTGAGCCCCCGACTCGAGACGTCGCTGGCGACTGGAGATGCGCCACCCACGCATCGCACGGTGCAACTGGGAATGCTCACGCCCGACTCGGTGCACCTGCCGCTCGTCACGGGCCGCATGCCTGAAGACGCGAGCGCGAGCGCCGGCTCCGCCATCGAGGTAGTCGTCTCTGCGGCCGAGGCGCGGGCTGCGGCGCAGGCTGCGGCGCAGGCTGCGGGGGCGAAGACATCGCCCGTCGGTCTGGGCAGCGTGTTCGAGGCGCCCCTCCCGCCCTCCGAGCCCGGCGGAGCGGCCGGCGTGCGGCGCTTCATCGTCGTGGGCATTCTCGCCGCGCCAGACGGCGTCGCGGCCGGCGGTCCCTCGCGTGACTCACTCACGCTGTTCGCCACTGCCGAGGGAATCGGGCGCTCCGAGGCACTCTTCATCGAACCGCTGGATGCGACCATCCGGCTGCGGCTGGATCCGAGCGCGTTCACGAACGCACTCGAGGCGCGCGTCTCCGACGAGGTGGCCGGGCTTCCGGCAGACACGGCGAGGCTCGCGGGCGACTCCACGGTGGCGCTGCGCGTCAATTCCGAGTTCGTCGATGCGCTCTCGGACTACCCGCGCCAGGCGCGGGCTGCCGTCGCGCAGATGTCGCTCATGGTAGCGGGGGTGCTCGGCGCTGCGGCCACGGTCATCCTGCTCTTCTCCCGACTGCTCGTTGTGCGCAGGGCGGGCGAGCTTGCGCTGGAACGTGCGCGGGGGGCATCGCTGGCCTCAATGGCGATTCGCGCCGCGGTGGAGTCCGTGCTCGCCACGATTGTCGGCGGGGCGCTTGGACTCGGCTTGGCCGCGCTACTCTTTGCCGGCGACAGGCCGGATGCGTTCATGCTCGGCGTGGTGCTGCTGATCGCGGTTCTCGCGACACCGCTGCAGTCGGTCATGCTGGCGCGCGGTCTCTGGCGCGGGCGGCGCGAGCCGGCCAACCGGCAGGACCGAGCCAAGGTTCGGGCACGCGCCGCGAGCCGGCGCCTCGTCATCGAGCTGGGTGTGGTCGCGCTCGCGGCCGGCGCACTCGTCTCGCTGCGCGGTCGAGGGCTGTTGGAGACCAGTACGGATGCCGTGGATCCACTGCTGCTCGCGGCCCCCCTCCTGCTCGCCCTCGTCATCAGTCTCGTCGTGTTGCGCTTGTACCCAGGGGTCATGCGCGCGGTGGCGGCGCTGGGGCGCCGTTCCCGGGGCGCGCTGGGGATTCTCGGTGCCGCACGGGCGGGCGGTGGCCTCGCGGTGCTGCCCTTGCTGGCCCTGACGCTCTCCGTGGCCCTGGCGGTGGGCGGCGGTCTGCTCATCGACACGGTGCGCTCCGGCCAAGAGCAGGCATCCTGGCAGCGCATCGGAGCAGAGGTGCGGGTCGAGGCGCCGGTGACCCCGAACGAGGTCGCCCGGGTTGCCCACGCGAGCGGAGTGACCGCGGCCGGATCGGCATACGTGGCCAAGCGGGTGGACGTTCGGGCCGGCCCGAGTCTGGCGATCGGCGCCCTTCTCGCGGTGGACGGCGGATACGCCGATGTGCTCGCGAGCGCCGCGAAGGCATCGAAAACGGTGCCCGCACCCGAGTTGGGCGGCCTGCGCAAGTTGGGCGCGGCATCCGCATCGCAACCGCTGCCCGCGGTGGTCGACTCCGAGTTGGCCTCCCAGCTCGTGTCGACGAAGCTCGTCGTGCATGTCGGTGACAGTGACATACCACTGAAGCTGGTGGGTGTCGTGGATGCCGCACCCGACGGCTATCTGGACGGCCCGTATCTCTATGTGGACCTGCAGGCACTCTCGGCGCGCATGCCCGAGCCGCTCACCGCGAACAGTCTGCTGGCGATGGGCCCGGGCGCGCCGCGAGCGGCCGCGATGCTCGACGTTGACCGAAGCGACATTCACACGCGCGTCGACTGGCTGAAGGAACGCCGCCACTTCGCGCTTGTGACAGGGGTCGGTGACGTGATGCTGCTCTCGGTCGGCGCCGTCGCGCTGCTCGCGGTGATGGCACTGGTGGCGAGCGTTATCGCCGGTACCCGAAGTCGGGTGCGTGCGTTGTCGCTGCTGCGCACCCTCGGAGTGGGGAGGGGAGCGACCCGATGGCTCGCCTTGGCCGACGTCGCTCCCGTGGTTCTCGCGGCCGTCGTCGGTGGCATCATCGCCGGTATCGGCACCGTCATGGCTCTGGGGCCGTCGCTCGGCCTGGATGTGCTCGCCGGAGGGCTGGATACCCCGACGTTGCGCATCTCGCCCGCGGTAATAGCGGCCGTCGTCGGCGGCACCGCGGTGCTGCTTGTGCTGGCCATGCTGGCCGAGTTCGTGATTCATCGGCGTGATCGCCTGAGTGAGGTTCTACGGGTTGGAGAGACGGTATGACGAAGTCGACGACGATGGATGCGCCGAGCGGGATGCCGACGGCAAACCCCGAATACGGGGCGAATGCGCTGATTGTGTGCGACAACGTCGTGCGCATCTACCAGGTGGGCCAGATCGAGGTGCAGGCGCTACAGGGCCTCGACCTGCTCGTCGATCCCGGCGAGATGATCGCGATCATCGGGGCATCCGGCTCGGGAAAATCGACGCTGCTGAACGTGCTCTCCGGGCTCGATGTTCCCACCGCTGGCCGGGCGCACGTGGCGGGGAGGGACCTGTTGCGCATGTCTGCGGCCGAGCGGCTGGACTACCGCAGGCACGTCGTGGGTTTCATCTGGCAGCAAACGTCGCGAAACCTGCTGCCCTATCTGACCGCGGCAGAGAACGTCGCGCTTCCGATGTCGTTCGCCGGTGTGCGGGCGAACGACCGGCGTGCGCGCACGGCAGGCCTTCTCGACGCGATGGGCATGGGCGCCAAGGCGAACCGCCGCCCCGGCGAACTCTCCGGTGGCGAACAGCAGCGTGTGGCGATAGCCGTGGCGCTGGCCAACCGCCCGCGCGTTCTGTTTGCCGACGAGCCGACCGGCGAGTTGGACAGTGCGACCGGCAACGAGGTGTTCGCCGCGTTGCGTGCGGCGAACACCGAGCTCGGCACGACCGTCGTGATAGTCACGCACGACGCGGAGGTCTCCGGTCAGGTGCAGCGCACGGTGGCGATCCGCGACGGCCGCACTTCCTCTGAGACGCTCCGACGCACCCTGCTCGACGAGACCGGCGCCTCCTCGTTGGTCGCCGAGGAATTCGCGGTGCTCGACCGGGCGGGGCGGCTGCAGCTTCCCGCCGACTTTCGTGCCTCGCTCGGCCTCAAGCATCGTGTGCGGCTTGAGCTCGAGTCGGATCACGTGGGAGTCTGGCCGGGCGAGAGCGAGAAGAAGGCAGAGAACAAGCAGGGCGGTGAGCGATGATGGCGGATGCGTTGGCACAGGCATCCGGCGCCGCGGCGACATTTTCGGGGGCGGCCGCGGTCGACGGTGACCCGGTTGTCGTGGTGGAGAATCTGAGTCGCAGCTATGCCTCCGCCGCCGGCGAGGTGCATGCGCTGAGAGACGTCTCCTTCACCGTGCCGCGTGGTGCTCTCGTGGTTCTTGTGGGCCGAAGCGGATCGGGCAAGACCACACTGCTCAATTGCATCGGCGGCCTGGATGCGCCGAGTTCGGGCCGGGTGAGCGTGAACGGAATCGAGGTCAGCGCCCTCGACGAGCGTGCACGCACGGCGTTGCGCCGCGATGAGCTGGCGTTCGTCTTTCAGACCTTCGGGCTGCTGCCGATGCTGTCGGCGGCTGAGAACGTGGGCCTGCCGCTGCGGCTGCGCAGGGTCGATGCCGCCGAACGCGAGCGGCGGGTAGCTGACCTGCTCGACCTCGTCGGTCTCTCGGCCCATGCGGCGCAGCGACCGGCGGAGCTTTCGGGCGGCCAACAGCAGCGGGTGGCTATAGCGCGATCCCTGGCCAACTCGCCACGCCTGCTGATAGCCGACGAGCCAACGGGGCAGCTGGATGCCGACACCGGCGCCGCGATCATGCAGCTGTTGATCTCGCTGGTGCGTTCCGAAGGGATGACCCTTCTTGTCTCGACCCACGACCCGAAGCTGCAGGCCCTGGCCGACATCACCGTGCGCCTGGCCGACGGCAGGGTGGTCTCTTGAGCGCAGGTGATACCATTTCGTGCATTCGGGCCCACGCCACCTGAGCGGGCCTTTGATGCTCTGACGAGGTGATCTGCGCAATGACGACGGTCGGTTACGTCTGGGTCGACCCGCTTGAGCACAGCTCGGAATTTCAGCGTGATCTGCTGCGCAAGCATGGGGTCGAACGCGTCTTCGAGGACATCAGCCCCAACAGCTCAACGCCGACCCGTCCGCAACTCACCGAGGCTCTCGATTCCATCGCGGCGGGTGACACTCTGGTCGTGTGGCGGCTCGACCGCCTGGGCAGCACGCTGTCGAATGTGCTGTCGCTTCTGGAACTGCTGGGGCGTCGTGGCGTCGGCGTCGCATCCATCGTCGAGGAGCTGGACACCTCGGGAGACGACGGCAAGGCATTGCTGACCATCGTGCACGCGTTCACCCAGCTCGAGCGCAACCTCGTGCGCGAGCGCACCATGGTGGGCGTCTACGCGGCGCGGGCACGCGGGCGCGTCGGTGGTCGGCCGAGGGCGCTTTCGCAGACCAACGTTGAGCGCGTGCTGCTCTTGCGGGAGCAAGGCGCGACGGTTCGGGAGATCGCCCAGGAACTCGGCACGTCCCGGGCGACGATCTACCGTGTTCTCGAAGAAGAGAACAGCGAGAAATCGGCGGATGACGGCCAGAGAACGATCTCAGCAGCCGCCTCGCCCTCCGCGCAAGCTTTCATGCCGTTGATCGAGTAGCGGGGCATGCTCTTCAGGATGGAATTGATCAAAAGTGATCACTTTCTGACGATCCGTTTGTAGCATGGGGCTGTGATTGCAGCGCAGCGACGTCAGTTGATCCTCGAATCCGTGCGCGCGGATGGGGCTGTCGCCATCACGTCCCTGGCCAGGCGCCTCGAGACATCCGCCGTCACGGTGCGTCGTGATCTCGACTACCTCGACTCGGCCGGGCTGCTCACGCGCACGCATGGCGGGGCGATTGCCGGGCCACCGTCACGCGAATCCCCATATGCCGAGAAGGCCGGCCAGGCCATGAGCGAGAAGCGGGCCATCGGGCTGTTGGCGGCGGGCCTTGTGCACGATGGTGACGTCATCATCGTGGGTCCGGGCACGACAACGGAGGCGCTCGCCGGGCAGCTCCACGATCGCACGGGGCTCACCATCATCACGAACTCGCTTCCCGTTGCCGAGGCGTTCGTCGGCTCGGTCGAGAACCAGGTGATCATGACCGGGGGCACCCTTCGTGCGCCGATTCTGGCGCTCGTCGGGGAGACGACCAACCGCACGTTGCGGGGCATCCACGCCGACAGCACCTTCCTCTCCGGCAACGGCCTTGTCGCCGATTTCGGACTCTCGACGCCCAACCTGACGGTGGCGGATGCGGACCGGGCCATGGCGGCGGCAGGCAACCGCGTCGTGGTGCTGGCCGACCACACGAAGGTCGGCATCCGCTCGGCGATTCAAACCGTCGCAACCGAGTCGATAGCGCATCTGGTGACGGATGCCGCGGCCCCCGCCGAACAGCTCGACGCCTTCTCTGCCCGGGGTGTGATGGTGCATATTGCGCCCGCCGCTGGACTTTTGGACACGATTTAGCAACAATCTGTTGAGGCGGAGTTTCTTTTCTGAATTCCGTTGCTATGTTTTGAGCGTTTCGGTGCTTGCCGAATTGCTCCTCACCGCATCAACAAGGAAGTTGGTTCTTCATGAACACCAAACGCACATCGCGCTACCTGCTCGGGGTAGCCGCGTCGGTTGCCGTTCTCGGCCTCGCCCTCACCGGGTGCACCAACACCGGTACATCGACCGGCAAGACCAGCAACTCGGCCGACACGGCGCAGAAGGTCAAGCAGTCCAACGGTCCCACCTGCAGTCTCGCCGATTACAAGGGCGAGAAGATCGATCTGAAGAATGCTGTCGTCGGCTTCTCCCAGTCGGAGAAGGAAGACAACCCGTTCCGCATTGCGGAGACCCAGTCGATCACCGACGAGGCCGCGAAGATCGGCGTGAAGAAGTTCATTCACACCAATGCGCAGTCGACGCTCTCCAAGCAGATCTCAGACATCCAGGACCTCATCGCCCAGGGCGCGCAGGTGCTCATCGTCGCCCCGCTCAACTCGGATGGCCTCGAGCCGGCGCTTAAGGCGGCTCGTGACAAGAACATTCCGGTGCTCACGGTGGACCGCAAGCTCAACGCCACGGCCTGCACCGACTATGTCTCCTTTCTCGGATCGAACTTTGTGGAGCAGGGCAAGCGTGCCGCGGACCAGCTCATCAAGGGCACAGATTCCAAAGGCAACGTGGCGATTCTGCTCGGCTCTTCCGGTAACGGTGTGACCACCGACCGCACCAAGGGCTTCGTGGACGAGATTGCCGCCAAGGCGCCCGACATCAAGATCGTCGCTCAGCAGACGGGTGACTTTGCCCGTGACAAGGGCCAGTCGGTCACCGAACAGCTGCTGCAGGCGCACCCCGACATCACGGCGATCTACGCCGAGAACGACGAGATGGGCCTCGGCGCACAGGCGGCCATCATCGCCGCAGGCAAGGCACCGGGCAAGGACATTCAGATCTACTCTGTCGATGGAACCAAGAATGCCGTCTCGCAGATCGTCGCCGGCGCATACAACGGTGTCGTCGAGTCGAACCCGCGTTTCGGACCGCTCGCCTTCGCCACGCTGAAGACCTTCCTCGCCGGTGACCCGGTGGGTCAGGACATCGTGATCGAAGACTCCGAGTACGATTCCTCCAACGCGGCAGCGAAGGTCGACTCCGCGTTCTAGCATCCTCGGTTCGGTGTGTCGGCGACCGCCGGGGGACGGTCGCCGGCACGCCGGCACTTCATCGACAACACAGTTCATCGGCCACGCCGTTCACGACCAGACCGTTCACGACTTGCATGAGAAAGGCCCAGTGTGACGAAGGAGTCCACGACCTCCGCCGGGGCAGGAATGTCTGCGACAGCCACGCCCACAACCGATGCAGCCCAGGTGCCCGTACTGGAGGCGCGAGCGGTGACCAAACGGTTCGCCGGGGTCACCGCCCTCGATTCCGTGAACTTCTCGCTTGCACCGGGCGCGAGCCTGGCGCTCATGGGCGAGAATGGCGCAGGAAAATCGACGCTCATCAAGGTGCTCACGGGCGTCTATCAGAGCGATGAGGGTGAACTGCGCTTCGGCGGGAACGCCGTTGCCTTCGCCCGGCCGCTCGACGCGCAGCGCGCCGGTGTGAGCACCATTTACCAGGAGGTCAACCTGGTTCCGCTCATGTCGGTGGCGCAGAACATCTTTCTGGGCCGCGAACCGAAGACGCGGCTTGGCCTCATCGACTTTCGTCGCATGTACGCGGATGCGCGCACGCTGCTGACGACCTACGGCATCCAGGTTGACGTGCGTCGGCCGCTGCGCAGCCTGGCGCTCGGCATACAGCAGATGGTGGCCCTCGCCCGCGCGGTCAGCATCAACGCCCGCGTCGTGATTATGGACGAGCCCACCTCCTCCCTCGAGGCCCGCGAGGTTGAGACGCTGTTCTCGGTCATCGGCATGCTGCGCGAGCAGGGCATAGCGATTGTCTACGTGAGTCATCGAATGGATGAGATCTACCGGGTTTGCGACAGCGTCACGGTGCTGCGCGACGGCAAGGTTGTGCACACCGGCTCGCTCGCCGAGTTGCCCCGCGTGGAGCTGATCTCGCTCATGCTCGGGCGATCTGTCGAGAAGGCCGGGCGCAACGGTGTCACCGCGTTCAGCGCCGCTACCTCGAGCGACGCACCACCCGTGCTCATCGCCTCGAAGCTGAGCCGCAAACACCAGATCGAGGGCATCGATCTGCAGATCAGGCCCGGAGAGATCGTCGGCCTCGGCGGGCTCCTCGGCTCGGGTCGCTCCGAGACGCTCAAGGCCATGTCTGGCGTGATGCAGCTCGATCGGGGCGAGGTGAAGGTGGGTGGCCGCGTGGTGCGCAGCGGAAGCGTGCCCGCCGCCATCCGGGCCGGCATTGTGATGTTGCCGGAGGATCGCAAGGCCGAGGGCATCGTGCCCAATCTCTCGGTGCGCGACAACATCGTGCTGGCCGCGCTGCCGCGGCTCTCGCGCGGCGGTTTCACCTCTCGTGCCAAGCAGGATGCCGTCGTCGACGTGTTCATGAAGCGACTGCACATCAAGGCCTCCAGTGCCGATCAGATCGTCTCAGAACTCTCGGGAGGCAACCAGCAGAAGGTGATGATCGCGCGCTGGCTGGCGATGAGCCCCAAGGTGCTGCTGCTGGACGAACCGACCCGCGGCATCGATGTCGGTGCCAAGGCCGAGGTGCAGGCACTCATCGACGAACTCGCCGGCGAGGGGCTCGCCATCGTGCTCGTCTCCTCGGAGGTTGAGGAGGTCGTCGAAGGATCGGCACGCGTGATAGTGCTGCGGGACGGCCAGGTCGAGACCGAGCTGACGGGCGTGCACGTTGACGAGGAACACCTGCTCGCGGCACTCGCCGGCGACAGGAACGAGCCGCACAGCGATGACGCTGCGCGAGAAGACGTGGGGGAGACGGCATGAGCCAGACCGCTGCCGTGACGACGGTGCTGCCGCAGCGCGGCGCCGTGCGTGGCTACATTCAGCGATACGGCGTGTATTTCGCCCTCGCCCTGCTGCTCATCTACAACCTTTTGTTCACGCCCAATTTCTTCGCCATCGACAACTTCCGCACCCAGTTCGTGCAGGTCGTTCCTGTGCTGATCGTGGCGCTGGGCATGGCGCTCGTGATCGGAACCGAGGGCATCGACCTTTCGGTGGGCGCCGTCATGGCGCTGGCCGCCGCGGTCATACCTCTCTATATCGGCTACGGATTCGTTCCCGCCGTGCTCATCGCCATCGCCATCGGTGCGGTGATAGGCGTGATCAACGGAGCGATGATCGCCTTCATCGGGGTGCAGCCGATCGTGGCGACCCTGGCGCTCATGGTGGCGGGGCGTGGCATCGCACTGCTCGTGGCAAACGAGCAGTTGAAGTCGGTGATAGACCCGGGCATCCTGGCGCTCGGCCGTGACTCGATCGCCGGAGTTCCCTACAGCGTTCTCATCGCGCTCGTGCTGGTGCTCGGGGTGGCGATCCTGGTGAACAAGACGACCTTCGGCAAGCAGCTGATGGCAATAGGCGGCAGCCGCAGGGCGGCGGAGCTGGCCGGGCTGCCGGTCAAGCGCATCCTCCTCATCACATACGTTCTCGCCGCAGGGCTGGCCGCCGTCGCCGGGGTGATAGGAACGGCCAGGCTCGGCGCATCCGTGCCATCGACGCTCGGCAATCTCATCGAGCTTTCCGCTATCACCGCCGTCGTCATCGGTGGCACGCCCCTGACGGGCGGCCAGGTGAAGGTCGTCGGCACGGTGGCAGGCGCGCTGCTACTGCAGTTCATCAGCGCCACCCTCATCAAACACAATGTGCCGGATGCGTATTCGCAGATCGCGCAGGCCGTGATCATTCTCGTCGCGGTATATATCCAACGCGGAAAGAGGTCGGTGCGATGAGCGTCACCGTAGAGCCCGAGGCCGGGCCCGTCACCAATAGTCAGCTTGGA
The DNA here is from genome assembly GCF_001424905.1 of Leifsonia sp. Root112D2. Classification (NCBI taxonomy): domain Bacteria; kingdom Bacillati; phylum Actinomycetota; class Actinomycetes; order Micrococcales; family Microbacteriaceae; genus Leifsonia; species Leifsonia sp. Root112D2. The sequence continues at coordinate 489,607 of NZ_LMCU01000001.1, read as the reverse complement.
CGAGAGCGGCTCGCGGCGCTCTTCCAGAGCTACGGCGCGGCAATGGTGCTCGTCATCCTGCTCGTCGTGGGCAGTATCGCCTTTCCCACATTCCCTACCGCGTATAACTTCGCCAACATCGCCACGCAATCCTCTTTTCTGTTGATCGTCGCGGTCGGCATGACATTCGTGATTCTCACGGGCGGCATCGACCTTTCGGTCGGCTCCGTGTTCGCACTCGGCGGCGTGCTCGCCGCATACGGCTCCACCTGGGGCCTGCTCGGCGGGCTGCTGCTGCCGCTGGTGGTGTGCGGCGCGATAGGTGCGATCCAGGGCTTCCTCGTGGCATACGGCAAGATGGCCCCCTTCATCGTCACGCTGGCCGGGCTGCTCGGGGTGCGCGGGCTCGTGCTGGCTATTACGGCGGGAGGATCGAACACCCCGCTGATCAAGGATGCCGCCCTCAATGGCCTCGGGCAGGGCGGCTTCGTGGGCATCCGGTGGCCGGTGGTCATAGCGATTGTCGTCGTCGTGATCGGAACCGTGTTGCTGGCCCGCTCGGCGGGCGGCCAGTCGATTCTGGCTATTGGTGGATCCGAGAACGCGGCAACTCTTATGGGTCTGCCGGTGGCCCGCGTGCACTTCACGGTCTACGTGATCAGCGGGCTGTGCGCGGGGCTTGCCGGCGCGCTTAATGCCGCGTACTCGTCATCCGGTGTGCCGACAGTGGGTGTCGGCATGGAGCTCAGCGCGATTTCGGCCGTGGTGATTGGCGGCACACTGCTGACCGGCGGGCGCGGCAATCTCATCGGAACGGTGGCAGGTGTTCTGCTGCTGAGCGTGATTCAGAATCTCATCAACCAGGTGGGCTCGCTGAGCTCCTCGGTGCAGTCGGTGGTTTCTGGCGTGTTCCTGGCGGTGGTGGTGATCATCCAGACGGTGCTCTCGCGCACACAGCGGCTCTGACGCCAGACGCCGTGAGAACCACTGTGGCCGCCGTGAGCAGATGCTCAGGGCGGCCACAGTCATGAGGTGTGACTAGTTGACGAGTGCGAATCCGCCGGTCCACTGGATCTTCTCGCCGGCCGCGAGGGTGAGCTGCAGGAAGCCAACGGACTCCAACTCACGGGCACGCTTGAGCGATCCGGCGTCGACCGCGTTGAGGCCGCCGTCGGTCACGACGGTGGCGAGCTCGGCCTTCGCCTCCGCGTCGTCACCGGCGATGAGCACGGTCGTGGTGTTCTCTCCGCCGACCGAGCGCGTGGCCAGGGTCGCCGCGAAGGTGGTGTTGAACGCCTTGAGCACGCGGGCGCCGGGAACTGTCGCCTGAATCTGTGCCGCTGCGGATGCATCCGCCGGTGTTACGAGACTGTCGAACGTCGAGAAGTCGAGCGGGTTGGTCACGTCGACGATGGTCTTTCCATCGAGTGCGCCCGAGTACGTGGCGAGAACCTCGTCGATGGCCGGGTGCGGAATGGCGAGCACGACGATGTCGCCGGTGAGGGCATCGCCCAGCGTGCCTGCCGTGGCACCGGAGCCCGCAGACTCGGCGGCGGCCTGTGCGTGCTGCAGGTCACGGGAGAGGATCTGCACGCTGTTGCCGCCCGCGGTAGCGATGCCGGCGACGGCCGTGCCTATGTTTCCGGAGCCGATGATGGTGAGTGTGCTCATGAGGTTCGATTCCTTTCGATCGGGTGACCCGATCCGATTGGTTGTAAAGACAACTAAAAGATACCCCCATTTAGTTGTAGCGTCAAGTAACCGCGATAGTATTGGTGCATGGACGACGTTCGATGGCTCACCTCAGACCAGTTGCACGCCTGGCTGCGCCTGGTCGGGGTTGTGCAACTGCTGCCGGGCACGCTCGATACCCAGTTGCAACGCGACGCCGATCTCACCCACTTCGAGTACTTTCTTATGGCGATGCTCTCCGAGGCCCCAGAGCACTCCCTGCGCATGTCCGCTCTGGCCGCGCACGTCAACGCCACCCTGCCGCGCCTCTCCCATGTGGTGGCTCGCCTCGAGTCGCGAGGGTTCGTGGAACGGCTGCCCTGCCCCGACGACCGGCGAGCCACGCTGGCGCATCTCACCGAGACGGGATGGCAGAAGGTGGTGGCCACCGCGCCTGGTCACGTCGCCACGGTGCGCCAGCATGTCATCGACGTGCTCAGCGACGAACAGGTGCGGCAGCTGGGCGAGATATCCGAGACCGTGTTGCGGTCGCTCGACCCCACAAACCGGCTCGAGGTGCTCTCGAACGAGGCCGAGCACGCCTGAGCGGCTGGTCCGCCGGGCGCCGACGCATGAGGTCGCTCTCAGTGGGGGAGTGCAGTGACCGAAGTGCAGCCTTCGATCACGAGCGATGCCGGGCGACGTTGATCACGTGTCCATCAGGGCTCCGGACGAAGAATCGACGAATGCCCCACGGCTCGTCGGTTATCGGGTAAACGATCTCATAGCCACGTCGTTGCGCTTCTTCATACGCGGCATCGACGTCATCGACCTTGATGGTCATGACGGAGTCCTCCGGAGCTGTCGCGTCTCGAGTCACGACCTGGACGCACGCGCCCGAATCCGCGGAGGTGAACCGGGCCACCCACCCTTGGTTCATTCCCTCTTCGGTCAGCCCGAGGAACTCAAAGAACTCCCTCGCCCGCTCGACGTCGTCGGTGTGCAGGTTGGTGATCGCCTCTACCGCTTTCATCGTTCAAGTCTGACACCAGAGTCGTGCCGTGTCGGGATGCGAGAGCAATCCGGGCCGGCACGAATCGGGCCAGGATCGCGTGGAACGCGTACGCCAAGGGAGCGCCCCACTCAGCCAACGCTCAGCGGGACACGATCGAAGTTGCGGTCGACGCGTCGGCGCGTCGGCGTAGAGAAGAAGACGGTTTTCGATCTACCGTGACGTGACGTGACGTGACGTGACGTGACGTGACGTGAAGAGGGGCTGTCGCGAGTGACGGTTCCGTGGGTGAATCGACGCATGGATGATCGTGGCGCCCGGATGGCCGAGACTCTGCGCCGGGTCGAACTGGAACTGCCGTCATTGGCGCCGGCGTTGTGGGGAAATCTGCGAGGACCGGTCGGCGACGAGGCTCTTGCAGCCATGCGGGCCGCAGCGTGGCCAATGCCGCTCCCAGCCGAGCTCGAGGTACTCCTGCGCTGGCGCGATGGGCAGCCAGCACATGGTGAATGGTGGCCAACGCTCGATTGTGGTCCGCTTCTGAGCGCGGGCAGGATCGTTGAGTACGTCGCGTTGTTCCGGCAGACGGAACCGTGGCAGTGGAGTAGTGCGTGGATCCCGGTCGCGCAGGAGGGGTGGTACCAGGCAGCGGTCGACGCAGTGCCGGAACGGTCGGGCACCGTCATCGACGCGAGCTGGCCCGACCGGCCTCGAGCCGTCGCGCCAAGCCTTGCGGATGCCGTCGGCGCGGCCGTGGACCTTGGTCGAGCCGGACTTCTACCGGCTCCCGATGATGATCGCGCAAAACGGGAAGAACGTGCAGCATTCCTCGACGACCTTTGGCAGGCCGAGTGGGCCACCAACTGCCTCGGGCAGCGCAGTGAAATCGACCCTGGCACCTGGCCCGAATCCTGGGGCGGACCGCAAGCCGTCTAGAAGGTTCGAAAGGCACGCTTGGGATGCAGTCACTTGAGTAGAGATTGCCCCGGGCACCAACTTCTGCCGGCGAAGCGCGTTATCCGTTTCTTCGCTATCCGGTTCGGCGGTCGGGCTCAGACGGTCGGAGGGGTTTCAGACATAGCGGATGCATGGGCGCCGTGGCAGTCTGGGTGGGTGCGACCTCTGCGGTATTCGATCAACGTCTCGCTCGACGGCTGCGTCGACCACATGGCCGGCACGCCGGACGAGGAATCTCACAACCACGCGGCGCAGACCATTGCCCGTGCCGACGCGATCATCCTCGGCCGCACCACCTACGAGTTGATGGAGTTCTGGCGTACCGCAAAAGACCTGCCGCCGTGGATGCGGCCGTTCGAGGAGTCGATCAACGCGGCCAAGAAGTACCTGGTGTCGAGCACACGTGAACCAGACGGCTGGAATACCGAGGCGCTGAACGGTGACCCCGTCGAGGCGGTCAGGAAGCTGAAGGAGCAGCCGGGCGACGGGCTCTACGTCGGTGGCGTCACGCTGCCTTGCGCTCTGGCCGACGCCGGTCTCATCGACGAGTACGAGTTCGTCGTGTACCCGACACTCGTAGGCCACGGTCCCCGGCTATTCGAGGGTCTCGGTGAGCCGCTCGACCTGCAGCTCGTCGGGACCACCGAATTCGCCTCAGGGGTGCGGGCCGAGCGCTACGTCCCGGTCAGCAGCTCGTAGCCGCCCTCCGTAGTCGCCACCCACTTCAGCCCACTCACGGGTGAAGACGACGTTCCGGAGAACTACCACACACTCACCTGGACGCTCGAGGAGGTCGATGACTCGACCCGGCTCACACTCGCTCAGGACAACAACGGCAGCCCCGAAGCGGCAGCCCATTCACAGGGCATGTGGGACAGCCTCGTGCAGAGTGTCAAAACGATCACCGAGCGCAGCTAGCCCAAAGTCGTTGCGCCGCAGCGATCACGTTGGCGACGTTTACGCCGGCGGCGATAGCGTAGGTGGAGACAGCTGGAGGCTCCCATGGTGACGCACACCGTGATCGACTCGCCCATCGGCCCGCTCACGCTGGTGGGCGACGGCAGCGCGCTCACGGCCATCTATATGCAGGAGCACCGCCACCAGCCGGATGCCGCGACCTTCGGCGCACGCGACCCTCACGGTTTCGAGGCGGCCACCGCGCAGCTCGCGGAGTACTTCGCGGGGGAGCGCACCGAGTTCGAGCTGCAGCTTGAGCCGCACGGCACCGAGTTCCAGCGCGCGATCTGGCAGCTGCTGACACGCATCCCCTATGGAGAAACCTGGTCTTATCTGCATCTGGCCGAGCAATACGGTGACGTGCTGGCCATTCGCGCGGCCGCCGCGGCGAACGGCAGAAATCCGCTCAGCATTGTGGTGCCGTGTCACCGGGTCATTGGCAGCGACGGCAGCCTCACGGGTTACGGCGGCGGGCTCGCGCGCAAACGGTTCCTGCTCGACCTCGAGACACCGGTCGAACGCAGGGCGCCGGCCCTGTTCTGATGCTTTTCGCCTGCGCACCTCACGAATCGTTCGCGCTGCGCGTCTACAGGATGTGAGTGTGAAACCCTTCGAAGACATCGTCGCCGAGCACGGTGAAACGGTGCTGCGCGTCTGCCGGGCCGTTCTCGGGCCGGTGGATGCCGACGACGCGTGGTCGGAGACGTTCCTTTCTGCGATGACCGCGTATCCATCGCTGCCACCCGGCAGCAACGTGCAGGCCTGGCTGGTGACCATCGCGCATCGCAAGGCCATCGACGTGACACGGGCGCGCGGTCGCGCGCCGGTGGCCGTTGACGACGTGGAGCTGGTGGGCGCGCATGGTGCCGGCGAGGCATCCGGTGTGGTCGGCGGCGGCGTGGTGGCGGGGCCGGAGTCCAGTACCAGCTGGGACGGCGACCTGTGGAACGCGCTGAGGGCACTCCCACTCAAGCAGCGCGAGGCTGTGGCCTATCACTACCTCGTCGGGCTTCCGTATGCCGAGGCGGCCACCATTCTCGGTGGCTCCGCGGATGCCGCGAGACGGGCATCCGCCGACGGCATCGCCGCGCTGCGCCGCAGCTATCCCGAGGGAGAGAACGCATGATGACCAGCACCGAACACCCGAACCAGACCGGCAACGCCGCCGAGATCTTCGGCTCGCTGCCAACTCGCGACGCCGAAACGCTGCGACACCTGCACGCGCGCCTTGAGCGCGAATCGCAGGCCGCGGGAATTCTCGATGTGGCCTATCGAACCATCGACACGCCCGTCGGATCGGTGCTGCTGGCTGCCACCGAGGCGGGGCTCGTGCGGGTCGCCTTCGAACGAGAGAGCCATGACCGCGTGCTCGAACTGCTCAGCGAGCGGATCAGCCCACGCCTGCTGCGCTCGCCGGGGCGCCTCGATGCTGTTGCGCGGGAACTCGACGAATACTTCGCCGGACGACGCACGGCGTTCGATCTGCCCCTCGACTGGCGGCTCTCGAAGGGTTTCCGGCGCGAGGTGCTCAGCAAACTTCCGAGCATCGCCTACGGAACCACCGCCAGTTACGGCGCCATGGCACTGGCAGCGGGCAGCCCCCGGGCCGTGCGGGCGGTGGGAACGGCGTGCGCCACCAACCCTCTTCCCCTCGTGGTGCCCTGCCACCGCGTGGTGCGCAGCGACGGGTCGATCGGGCAGTACGCGGGCGGCCCTGAGGCCAAGAAACTGCTGCTCGCGCTGGAGCACGCGGCGTGAGCACCCGGCAACTGGAGTTCACGGGGCCGTACGCCGCGGCATCCGTTCTGGCGGCGATCGTCGCCCACGCCGTACCGGGCCTCGAGCGAGCGGATGCCGTGCGCGGCACGCTCACGCGGCTCATCTCCACCTCGCGCGGCCCGGTGCCGACGACGGTCTCGATCGCCTCCGAGCGCGTCGACGCGTCCGTCGATACGGCGGATGCGATGGCGCTCGCCGAGGTAGTCTCGGTCGTGCGCCGCTGGCTCGACCTGGATGCCGAGCCGGCCCGCATCGGCTCGGCGCTCTCGGTTGACCCGCTGCTCGCGCCGCTCGTGCGCGCCCGCCCAGGGCTGCGGGTGCTCGGCAGCGTCGACGGTTTCGAGACGGCCGTCACCACGGTGCTCGGCCAGCAGGTCTCGCTCGCCGCAGCGCGCACCTTCGCCGGCAGGCTCGTGGCGGCCTACGGCACGCCGGTGCCCGATGCCCGGCCGTCGAACGCGGCGGCGGGAGCGGGAGCAGGGGCGGATGCCCTGCACACCTTCCCGACGCCGGCCCGCCTCGCGGCTGCCACCCCCGATCAGCTGCAGAAGGCCATCGGCCTCACCGGCGCGCGCTCCCGCACCGTGCACGCGCTCGCCGAGGCCTGCGCGAGCGGACTGCACATCGCCCCGGACGGCGATCATGTCGACACGCGGGCGCGGCTGCTTGCGCTGCCCGGAATCGGGCCGTGGACGGTGGACTATCTTGCCCTGCGCGCGCTCGGCGACCGCGACGCGTGCCCGGCCGGTGACCTGGTCTTGCGGCGTGCGCTGGGCGTCGCGACATCCGCCGCGGTTCTGCAACGGGCCGCCGCCTGGTCCCCGCTACGCGCCTACGCGGTCTTTCACCTGTGGACGCACGCCGCGTACGACGTGTGAGGCGAGAGCGAGTCGCGTGGGTGTTCGCTCAGATCACGGTGGCCGCGCCCCTCGTGCTTACTTCGTCCCTAATGAGGTTCCGAAGCCGCTGCCGTTGCGCGCGAGGCCCATGAGGAGAATGCCCGCCCACTCCAGGGCGTGCGTTGTCTCAAGCCCGCCGGCGTCAAGCGGTCGCATGTCCAGTGTCTCCAGGAATGCTGCCACCTGCGCGCGCGACGCCGGGTCGCCCCCGGCGAAGAACACGTCCAGCGGCGCCTTGGCTTCGAGCACACCGCCGAAGACCGTGTTGAACGCCTTGATGACCTTTGTGCTCTCCGGGGCCGCGGCGGCAATCTGCTCGGTCGCCGAGTTACCGGGCGTGGTGACAACACCGCTTGCATCGGCATTGAACGGGTTGGTGATTTCGACGAGGGTCTTGCCGGCCAGCGCGTCGCCGTACTGCGTGACGACGTCGACGGCGCTCGCGTAAAGAACGGCGAGGAAGACGATGTCACCTGCCGGTCGTGCGCCGAACGTACCGACGGTCGCGCCGGTGCCGATCTGGTCAGCAAGGGCTTGAGCCTTGGCTGCGTCGCGGCCCATCACTTCGACGGTGTGGCCGTGCTTCACTGCTCGAGTGCCGATGGCCGCGGCCATGTTCCCCGCGCCGATGATGCTGATTGTGGTCATTGTGTGCTCCTTGTCGTATCTATTTCGATTCATCGAGGGGTTCTGGATGCTTGCTTCTTGCAAATGACTGAGGCACCCCTCCGGTAGTGGGATGCAACCGGAGGGGTGCCTCAGGTATTCCCACCTTTTGGAGTAGATTGGCCAGGTGGAAATCAGAGGGATCACAGCAGCGCCGACCGTCCGTCGGCGAGGCGCCCAAGAGCGCCATGACAGGCTCATCGCCGAGGCGCGGCGCGAGTTCGCTGTTCGCGGAGTGGACGCCTCGTTGGAAAAGATCGCTCGCGACGCGGGTGTTGCCATCGGAACGCTCTATCGCCACTTCCCTACGCGGATGGATCTGCTTCTGGCCGCCTTTCAGCCCCAGCTCGAGGAATTTCTCGGCGGTGCCACGCAAGCAATGCAGCACGACGATCCCTGGGAAGCGTTCGCCGACTACCTGGAAAACCTCTTTCGGGTACAGGCAGGCGACAGGGGTTTCAACGACTTCCTTTCCCGACGCTTCCCCGGCAGCGCGGAGACCGAGCGCATCCATGACGAGATGTGTCGACAAATCGAGCACGTGCTCACCCGTGCGCAAGAGGCCGGCGAGGCGCGCCCCGACATCACGCTCGCTGACATCGTCAACCTCATCTGGTTCAACGGCCGGGTGATCGATGCCACGCGTCTTGCTGCGCCCAACGCCTGGCGACGTCAGCTTCACCTCATGCTCGATGCGTACCGAACGGAGCGGGCGCATCCGATCCCCGAGCCGCCGATGACGGACGAACAGCTCTACGACGCGATGGTTCAGCTCAACACAACAGACTGAATCGCGGCGGTCGCCTGCGGCGAAATGGTGCGGCGCATCCTCAGTCAATGTCGGTGGTGCGGGCTAATCTGAAATTAGTTGGAAAAAAGTTCAAAACACTACATGTAGTGGAATGACAAGAGTGTCATTCACGTTATATAGTGGAGAACCACCGCAAGGGCGGAAGAAGCGGCCGACACCGTTTCGACATCAAAACTTCTCAGGGAGGCCATCATGGACTACGAAAACGACAGTGTTGGCGGCTATGCAGTTCCCGTCGACCCCATGGACATGCTGCAGTGCGACAGCTGCCAGTAGGCACTGATTCGCGGCAGTAACAACAACTGCTCGAAGCCCCGGCTCACCGCGATGGTGAGCCGGGGCTTCGTCTGTCAAATTCGCCTCCAGTTGATACCTGTCCGAACCACGCCTCCAGGCTGTTGCGTTTGAGGTAGCTGAGTGAGAATCCCTTACGGGCGGGCTATATGCGACACCCGCATCTTGATTAACCAGCGGATCCCGGTGTTCGAGCGGAAGCGCCCGCTGTTCGTCCGTCTATCGGGCACGTGTATCAGCCGTGCGTAAACTCGATCGCGTGATCGACGACGGGGCCAGCGCCGCATACTCACGCCGTGCAGCTGAATACATTGAGCTCTTCGGATCGATGAGCGCCGTGCACCCTTCAGATCGTCGGCTTGTATCAACGTGGGCCAATGAGGTCAAGGGCAGCGTCATCGATGCAGGTTGCGGGCCCGGTCAGTGGACGAACTTCCTTATCGAACGAGGCCTTTCTGCCCAAGGCATTGATTTAGTGCCCGAGTTCATCGAGCGTGCGCGAAGCACCTACCCCGACGTACCGTTCACAACCGGCAGCCTCAACGCCCTCGACGTCAGAGACGGTTCCATTGGCGGGATTCTCTCCTGGTATTCCCTGATCCACCACGAGCCCGACGCAATCCGGGTTCCGCTTCAGGAGTTCAGCCGAGTACTCAAGCCTGGAGGCGCGCTGTTGATCGGGTTCTTCGAAGGCCCTGTGGTTGAGGAGTTCGCTCACGCGGTCACGCCGGCATATCGGTGGTCCGTGGAGGCCCTCAGCGAAGAGCTGACAGCGACTGGCTTCGACGTGATCGAATCACACGTCAGGAAAACTGCTGGTCAGCGGTCTCAGGCTGCGATTATTGCCCGACGCCGGGGCGACCGCTGAAGGATCGACTTTCGAGTTCTCTCTATCCGTTGCGGATCGGCCTTGACCAACAGTCCTGGGGCGAGGACCTGACCGTCCCCGACCCATTCGGAAACCGCCTCATCTTCCACGCGCCGACCGACGCCGAAGGCTGAGTGCGCGGTCGGAGGTTCCTCCAGCAGGCACCAGCGGCGGTCAGGCGAAATCACGAGCCCCCTTGACGTGCACTTCCGCCCCGCATAGGTCTGATGGAGAACCTGATCCGTTCAGAACTCGCAGCGCGCGGGTGGACATAGGCGGTGCTCGTCGAACACCTGGACGTGTCTCGTCAGACGGACGTCGCCTCGAAACCGGAAAGCGCGATCCTTCACTTCCGCTGGCGTTCCGCATCTCCCGCCTCTTTGAAAAGCCGATCGGACGCTTCTTCGTCCCGACAAACGATTCCCGAATCGACGATCGGTGACGTCACGGGACGTCCGCAAGCCGGTCGGCCTGCATGCGCTTTCGGGAGGAGGACAGGTCGCGGGTGAGTCGCCTTTCTCGACCTCATCATTCGAGGTCGGACGCGTCACGGCGGGTGTGCAAGCACCCGAAGGATTAGGATCTCGTCGCCGTCGAGGCGATAGAAAATGCCGAACGGGAGCGGGCGCATTCGCGCGCGCCTGACGTCGGGGAATCCGTCAACTGGCGGTGCGCCCCTGGGGAAGCTGAGGAGCCGTTCCACGACGAGGTCGAACTGGTCGAGGAACCGATGTTCGATGTCGTCGTCCATGGCCCGGTAGTAGCCGCAGATCTCGCTCAGGTCGCTCACCGCAAGTCCGGTGAGCCGGACTGTCACCGGCCAGCCCGCAGCTCGGCACGCACCTGGTCCCAGTCGCGGATCTTCTCGGGAGCATTCCCAACCTCGTCGAGCGCGGCGACGAGAAGGCGTCGCTCCTCGTCGCTGGGTACGTAGACGGCCTCGCCGAAATGGGTCCGTAGCGCTTCCTGCACCACTTCTGAGCGGGTACGGTGCTCGACCGCGCGTGCTCGCTCGACGATCTCAAAAAGTTCTTCTGGCAGTGTGACTGCCACCTTGCGTGCAGCCATTTCGTCTCCCAGCCGACAACTTTGGTATGACAAAATCATACCATTTGCGGGCCAGGAACGGGGATGCGACTACACCAAAACTGCGCACTGCTGCCCGCAAGCGGACCTGCTACCGGGCGCTCTCAAGCACTCCCGCAAGCCGTTCGTCAAACGCGACGGCCTTTCGGGTGGTCGTATTATCGCGGGATGGTAGCAAGCCGCGAGATCCGTTTCTTTCCGGACTGGGGTCATCGGTGGCCATTGTGGGGCACTGCTCTTGAGGACGAGCTATTGCTGACGCCGACAGACCTGTCGTTGTCACGTGAGTTGACCGATGATCTTCGAGCATGGTGGGACTTCTGGGATGCTCACCTGCAACCGGATCCGCCTGGTCCAACGGAGCCGGGTTGGGATAGTGATCAAAATCGTCGCGTCTGGATAGCGGCCGGTCACGTGTTGGCCCAACGACTCAGCCAGGAGCTCGGCCCAGAGTATGAACTCAGAGTGCAGCTTCTCGGCTACGAATGAGGGTGCGTGATCCACCGCTCGGCGGAGTCGGTTGTGATGGGACCGCTCAGTTGTGGATTCGCAGTTTCAAACACGAAAGCGCGGATCATGTCGTCGCCGGCGGGTTTGAGCTGGATGTCGTCTCGTCCCTCGATCGCATTGGCCACGTTTCCAGGTCGGTTGCAGAGAGCTCCGAGTGGAGGTAGCGACGTAGATGTCGTTGGTCGTCTGGGTTACCGGTGTCTGTCCTGGATTCACAATTCTGTGGTCTGTTCAGTCGAAGTAGTGTCCTTGATCGATGTCGTCGAGGAGGCCGGGGTGGGTGGGTGTCCAACCGAGTAGTTGTCGGGTGATCGCGCTGGACGCGGGCATGTCGGAGCCGAGAAGCGCGGAGAGGGGCATGCCGAATTCTTCGGCGGGGCGGGATTTCGCGGGCACGTTCAGGTGTCGCCCGATAGCTTCGGCGATGTCTTTGACCGCGACGCCTTCGTCGCCGACGGCGTTGAGGACGGAGCCGGCGGGGGCGTGCTCTACGGCCAGACGGTAGAGGGTCGCGGCGTCCTTGACGTGCACGGCGGGCCAACGGTTGGTCCCGTCGCCGGCGTATCCGGAGACGCCCTCGGCGCGCGCCCTGGCGATGAGCTGCGGTATGAAGCCGTGCCGTTCGCCGCTGCCGTGGACGGAGCGGGGGATCATCACCAGGCTGACGCGGACGTCTCGGTCGACAGCGGTCAGGGCCGTCTGCATGTTCGTGATGCGAGCGGCGATCGGGCCCTCGGCCACAAGTTCATCCTCTTCGGTCGCAACGCGTCCAGGTGCCGAAAGGGTCGCTCCCGTGATCAGCAGCGGCTTCCCGGTGCCGCTGAGTGCGCTTGTGAACGCGTCGATGGCGGCGGCGTCGGCTGGGGCGCCCCCGATCTGGCCCAGGGCGTGATCGTAGGCGAGGTGGATGACGCCGTCGCTTTCGCCCGCAGCAGAGCGCAGGACCTCGAGGTCGGCAAGACCGCCCCGGCGGACCTCGGCGCCGGAGTGCTCGATCGCGGTCGCGGACGCATCCGAACGAGCGAGCCCGACGACGTGATGGCCTGCGGCGATGAGTTCCGGGACGACGGATGATCCGATCCAGCCAGACGCGCCGGTGACGAAGATGCGAATAATGAGACTCCTTGTTCTTGTTCACGGTCCGCAGCGCGGCTTCGATATCTCATCTGATGCGACTGCGTTGCATCAATAATAAATGATGCAACGCAGTCGCGTCAACCGATGATGCGATCCGGTCGCGTCGTCTAGGGTGTGAATATGGGCAGATGGGCACCGGATGCGCGCGAACGATTGCAGGATGCAGCGCTCGAGCTGTTCTCCGAGAACGGGTACGAGGCCACGACTGTGGCCCAGATCGCCGAGCGCGCGAACTTGAATCGCGCCACGTTCTTCCGCCACTTCGCCGACAAACGCGAGATCCTGTTCGGAGGCGAGGAGGTCCTCAGCGGGCTCTTCGCCGACGCGATTCGTCAGGCTCCCGACGACGCCGACGTGTCCGCGTGTCTGGCGGGTGCATTGAAGGCGGCGGACGCCGTGATGACGGCCGAGCAGCGCCGCAGAGCCGCGCAACGGCACCGGATTGCCGAGGCGAGCGTCGAAGTGCGCGAACGCGGTCTTCTGAAAACGGCAGGGATCGCGAACTCGGTCGTCGGATCCCTTCTCGAACGCGGCGTCGAAGATCTGACCGCTCGCCTCGGAGCAGAGATGCTGATTCTCGCGTTCAGCCTCGCGCTCCGCAGATGGATCGAATCAGCCACCGACGAACCGTTTTCGCAATACGGTGCAGCAGCACTCGCCCGGCTCCAGGAACGTGCGCTTCAACTCGGCCAGGGCCCCCCGGACTTTCCGGCATAACGGGCGAACCGATGGCACGCCGCCGATCACCCACGCTGTATCGAAAGCGGATCCCCTGCTGACATCACCAACTGTCCGGTGAACGTTCATGCAGCGGGCGTCGTCGGCACTGCGGTGGATCAACTGTCGAGAGCACGATGCCGAAGATGGCGAAGGCCCAGTTGCAATGAGAGGCCGATCAGGGCGCCCGCGACCCCGCCGCCGAAAAGCAAGCCATCCACAGCAAGCGGGCTGGGATGGCTGAGCAAACTGTCATGGAAAGCGAAAAGAGCGGGCCCAGTGGCACAGCCCACAACAAGAACAGGCGGCCATAGCGATTTGAGACCGGCGCGAGGGGGGACAATGCGCAGGAAACGGCCGGCCACCACAATGAAAGCGAAAAGCCCCGCCGCCGGAAGTGCGAAAGCCAGCAGCGCGAGCAAGGGCGGATAGCCCTCAAGAAAGACCTTCGAGACGACGAATGGAATCGCCAGCACACACGAGAGCGCTCCAGCCGCAACGACGGGATGCGTACGAACCCGCGAAAGCAACGCCTTGTCGCCCCACCGCATGACTGCATGCGCCGACCGCGGATGCCATCGCAGGAACCGCGCGCACCTCAAGCCCAGTTCCACCGCGTCCGCCAGCCAATCTGGCTGATCACCCATCTGCGCCCGAGTCCGCACAGCCCGGCCCGCCGCGACGACAAGCACTCCGGCCGCAACGGTCGCCGCCGACAGCGCTGCCAAAGCCGCGAGCTGCCAGCCCGTCTCCATATTCCACTGAAGCCGATGAAGCCCGAGCGCGGTGGCGATCCACTCTCCGGCCTGCGTTGCCGCGAGCACAAGAAGAACTGCAAGGCTAAGTCGAAGCAGATCGGCGACTCGACGTGTCGGCAGCGGCCTGTCCCGCCGGCACAGCAGCGTCCGAATCGCCCCCGCCACTACCAGGACGGGAATGATCGCAAAGTCGAGGGAGACCAGCACGTCGAAAGGATCGTCCTGCCATGGCTGCCGCAGATCAAAAGCAGCAACTTCCTTCGTCCACCATGTCAGCAGGGTGAACACGATCGCCACGCCAAGCGAGACCATGATCGCGATGCCCGCTCGCACGCGCACCCGATCACCAACCTCGAGCGTCGTTACCTCCACGCGAAAATTCTACGCTCGTACATGAAGGCCGAGTGCGAGCGCCTGCCCGGGAGTGCTCGCATACGTGGACGGTGCTCCGGCCGGCTGGTGCTCCATCGCCCCGCGCTCCACCTATCGCAGGCCTCGCTACCGTGGGCAGGGCCTCATGCACACTCTGCTCAACGGCGCCGTTCACCACGCTCGCGAGCACGGCGCGCGCGTTGTCGAGGGATATCCGATCGAGATGTCGGGAGCCACCGGCGAAGTCCGGGTCGACATCACCTCCGGCTACGTCGGCACCACCGCACTTTTCGAGCGGGCCGGTTCCGAGCGCGCGATGAAGACCGTGGCCCACGGCGGCGGCCGGTCGCTCTCCGGATGGATCCGGATTCTGTGCGGCTCGCACCAGCAATACACTTCTCAGCGGCGTCGCGCTGACGGGTTGAGCAGCGCTGGCGGCGTATCGTTCTTCTCTTGTGATGCCAAGTCGACGCCGGGCGCGACGATTGCATCGATCGCGTCGAGAACCTCGGCGCTGAGTACGGTGTCGGCTGCGGCCAATTGACTGTGCAGGTGATCAATGGTGCGCGGGCCGATGAGGGCGCTGGTGACGGCAGGGTGTGCGGTGACGAAGCCGAGCGCTAGCTGGATCATCGTCAGACCGGCGTCATTGGCGACCGTGGCGAGCTGTTCGATGGCGTCCATTCTGGCCCGGTTGGATGGGATCGATGTGTCGAAGCGTTGCGGCATGAACGCGGAGCGGTTGGTGGTGATCGCCTGGCCCTCACGGATCGCGCCCGACAGCCAGCCCGAGGCCAGCGGACTCCACACCAGCACGCCGAGCCCATACTGCTCGGCCACGGGAAGAACGTGGGTCTCGATTCCGCGTTGCAGGATTGAATAGCTTGGTTGTTCGGTGACGTAACGGCCCAGGTGGTGCTCGCGGGCGGCCCACTGGGCTTCGACGAGGCGGTAAGCGGGAAAGGTCGAGGTGCCGAAGTAGCGGATCTTTCCCGCACGCTGCAGATCGGTCAGCGCCGACAGGGTTTCCTCGTCACTGCTCGTTGGGTCCCACCGGTGAATCTGGTAGAGATCGATGTGGTCGACGCCGAGGCGGCGAAGACTGTTGTCCAGCTCGGTGACCAGCCAGCGTCGCGAGCTGCCCTGATAGCCCGGCTTGTCGCTCATCGGCAGGCCAGCGGTCGTGGCGAGCACGATGTCGTCGCGTCGACCGGCGATAGCCTGGCCGACCATCTCCTCCGACTGGCCCTGGCTGTATACGTCAGCGGTATTAATGAGGTTGATCCCCCCGTCGAGGGCGGCGTCGACGAGGGCGGTGACCTCGTTCTGGCTGGTGCCTCCGAGCTTGCCGAAGTTCATTGCGCCGAGCGCGAGAGAGCTGACCTGCACACCGGTGCGGCCTAGAGTGCGGTATTGCATGCGTGTTCCTGACCTGAAAGTGGGTTGTATCACGACGTGAAGCCTGGCATCGGTCGGCATCGTCTGACACAATGACAAGTGGATCCTTGTTCCGCTAATCACTATACGGAACCTTGATCCGTTTGACACGTCACGGAGGTTTCGGCGTTATGGTCAGCAACGAAGGCGAGTCTGAATCACCGCCACTGCCGCCGCCACCGCGCAAGCGCGCCGACGCCCGGCGCAATGAGGAGACGCTCCTTGAGGCTGCCGGGGCGGCATTCCTCGCATCCGGAGTCGATGCGCCCGTGCGAGATATCGCGGCGCGGGCTGGTGTTGGAATTGGAACGATCTATCGCCACTTCCCGACGCGCGCCGATCTGATCGTCGCCGTGTACCGGCACCAAGTTGAGGCTTGCGCCGAAGCGGGGCCGGTGCTCCTGGCCACGAGCGACACACCGCACGGAGCCCTGGCGCAGTGGATCGATCTCTTCGTAGATTTTCTGGTCACCAAGCAAGGTCTCGCCGAGGCGCTACGCTCCGACGATGCCGCCTTCCAGAACCTCCACTCCTACTTTCTCGACCGGCTTGTCCCGGTATGCTCTGGGCTGCTCGAGGCCGCCGCAACGGCCGGCCAGATTCTGCCACGCATCGGTGCCTACGAGCTAATGCGTGGAGTCGGCAATCTCTGTATCGGCGCGGGCGCAGATCGCCGCTACAACGCACGTCGCATGGTCGAACTCCTCATCGCAGGACTGCGCCCGCACCCAGACACAGCCGCAGATCCTCACGCGCCGCGCGGTTAACCGCAGCACGAGCGCCCTGGCTTGCACAAACACAGCGACGCGCGATGGATGCGACGCGGCCGCCCGCCCATCGGCGTTCACCGAATACTCTCGCCGTTCCCTTGCGGGCGCCCTCTTCCGTCGAAAAGTGGTCTCGAGCTTCTCCCGCGATCGGGCATAACCCCGTCCGGTTATCGTCCCTTTGCCGGCAGATCGTGTCGGACATGTTTTTCTGTTTCCAGGGGTGAGTTCTCGTCCGTGGGACCGGTGGTGGTGAGAATTTGCCAGAGGCTCTCGAGTGTCGTTTCTGCTGCGGTGCGGCGCTCCGTGAGGGGAGTTGTTGTGGTCAGCGTCCATTGGTCGATCGTGGTGAGCGAGGCGATGGTCCAGGCGGTCAGCAGGTCGAGGGGTAGATCCCGGCGCACGACGCCGAGCGCCTGCCCGATTCCGAGAGCATCCGTCACCCAGGCGATCACGGTGCGGCGCACTCGTGCGATCGTGCGATCGACGGCGACGTTGGCGGAGTTGTGGAACATGCGGCCGAGGTCCATCAAATCGGGGCGCGTCGTGGTGATCCGGCCGAGCCGATCGAGCATTTTCGACAGTTCCGGCCGAAAGGTGGCTGTGGTCAGCGTCTCCAGTCGCGGCGGGCGGACCTCCGCGAGCAGGTCCACAGACAGGCGCTCGGTGACCCAGTCGTGCAGCGCGGCCTTGTCGACAAAATGGTGGTAGAAGGAGCCTTTGCCCATCTCCGCCCGCCTCAGGATGCCGTTCAGCGACGCCCCCTCGAGCCCGCTCTGAGCGAATGCGTCCGCCGCGGCGGCGGCGAGGCGAGTGGCCGTGGACGTGGCGAGTGGGCGGGCTGGACGAGACACGCTCTTGATCGTAGACTCAATTCGTGTACCAGTCAGTACAGGAATGATGAGGCATGTGTGAGCGAGACAATCGTTGTCGCGGGAGCCACCGGTTATGTCGGACGACATGTCGTCGAGGCGCTCGACGCGCGCGGCTATCGGGTGCTTGCGTTGGTTCGCTCGCAGGAACGGGCGGAAGCCCCGGGGCCGTTCGGCGCGCCGTCGTTGCGCGGACGGGTTGCCGAGTGGAAGGTCGTGGACTATTCTGACTCGACAACGCTGCGGGGTGTCTGCGAGGGCGCCGGCCGCCTCGTCTCTGCTCTGGGAGTCACCCGGCAGAATGCGAGCCCATGGGACATCGACTTCCTCGGCAACTTGCGTCTACTGGAGGACGCAGAGCGCCACGGGCTCGCATCCTTCCTCTACGTCAATGTCCTGCACTCGGAGAGCGGCACGTCGCTGACCATGCGCTCCAAGCACGCGTTCGCCGAGGCGCTGCGCCGCAGCCGCGTAGCGGGCCAGATCGTCAACCCGTCCGGTTACTTCTCCGACGTCACCGATTTCCTGCTCATGGCGAAGAAGGGGTTCGGGTTCACCCTCGGGGATGGCACCGCGAAGGTCAACCCGATCCATGGCGCCGATCTCGCAGAGTTCATCGTCGAGCATCTTGCCGAGCCGTCGGCAAGCTGGGACGTCGGCGGCCCCGACACTCTCACATACCGCGAACTCGAAGAACTCGCGTTCAGAATCGCCGGACGCCGCCAGCGCATCCTCCGCGTCCGACCCGGGATCCTGCGCCCACTTCAGTGGGCGGCCGATCGAAGCTCTCCCCGCGTCAGCAACCTCACGCGCTTCTTCCTTGAATCCCTCCGAATCGATGCCGTCGGGACTCCGACGGGAGACCGGCGGCTCGAGCCATACCTCCGAGCGATCCACCAACCGCCAGCAGGAAACATGCGAAGCCCGTCGTTGTGGGTGGAAAAGTATTGACGCTCGTGGAGCGCGGGCAGATCGAGTCGAGGAAGAGGACTCCAGCAGGCATCCGTAGACTGGGGGAGTGACAGTGAACCCCGAGATTCAGGGCAGGGTCTACCCGCCCACCGCCCCATACCTGGTCGGGCGCGAGAAGGTTCGCGAGTTCGCTCGCGCCGTCTTCGCCACCAACCCCGTCAACCTCGATGCGGATGCCGCGCGCGCGGCCGGTCACGCCGACGTCGTGGCGCCCCCGACCTTCCCGGTGGTCGTGCAGGAGGCGACGCTCGCTCAGTTGCTCGCCGACGCGGATGCGGGCATCGACTTCTCGCGCGTCGTGCACGGCGAGCAGCGCTTCAGCTACACCCGCCCGATCGTCGCCGGAGACGAGCTGACGGCCACGCTCACCGTGACAAGTGTGAAGACCCTCGGGGGCAACGCCATGGTGACGGCCGAGTCGGCGATCACCGACGCATCCGGCGCCCACGTCGTGACGGCCATATCCACCCTCGTGGTGAGGGGAGACGCATGAGCGCGCCCGCTTTCGAAAGTCTGAGCGTCGGCGATGTGGTCGCCGAGGCCGCGTTCGGCATGACGCGCGATTCGCTCGTGAGGTACGCCGGGGCATCCGGAGACTTCAACCCCATTCACTATCGCGACGATGTGGCGGAATCCGTCGGCCTGCCCGGCGTGCTCGCGCACGGCATGCTCACCATGGGGCTGGCGGTTCAGCCCGTCGTCGACTGGGCCGGCGACCCCGCGCGTGTCGTCGACTACCAGGTGCGGTTCACCCGGCCCGTCGTCGTCGACCCCACTGATGGAGCCGAACTCGCCGTCGTGGCGACGGTCGGCCTGCTCGATGCCGACGCGCAGATCGCACGCATCGACCTGACCGTGCGCTTCAACGGCGACACGGTGCTGGGCAAGGCGCAGGCGCGCGTCAGCCTGAAATAGCCGGATGCCCGTGCCCGCCGATTCCGCGACCCCTCCCGCCGACGCCGCGCCGCTCGCGCTGTCGACGCTGACGACCATGCGCGTCGGCGGCGTACCCGAGCGCCTCGTCGAGCCGGCCACCGAAGCCGAGCTCGTGCAGACGGCGCGTGCGGTGTGGCGCAGCGGCGACGAGTGGCTGCTGCTCGGCGGTGGCTCGAACACCGTTGCGAGCGACGAGGTCTTTGAGGGCACGGTGATCCGCGTGGCGACCCGCGGCGTTGAAAAGCTGCCCTCCACCGCAGGCCGGGTGCGACTGCGCGTGCAGGCCGGCGAGCCGTGGGATGAGCTTGTCGCGCTCGCGGTGCGCTCCGGCTGGGCGGGAATCGAGGCACTCTCGGGTATCCCCGGCAGCGTGGGCGCAGCGCCCGTGCAGAACATCGGTGCATACGGCCAGGAGCTCTCGTCGGTGCTCTCGGCGATTGATTTTCTCGATCGTGACAGTGGCGAGGTGCGGCACATTTTCGCGGATGAGCTCGGGCTCGGCTACCGCACCTCAGCTCTCAAGCGAGGCCTGCTCGGTGTGGTGCTCGCCGTCGAACTCGAGCTGGATGCCGCGGACAGTGAGCTCTCCGGCGGCGCGCCGAGTGCGCCGGTTCGCTACGCGCAGCTGGCCGACTCGCTCGCGGTCGGCATCGGGGAACGGGTGCCGCTCGCCGAACTGCGGCGCAGCGTGCTGGCGCTGCGCGCATCCAAGGGCATGGTGCTGGATGCGACGGATCTGGATTCGGTAAGCGCCGGCTCCTTCTTCACGAACCCGATCGTCAGCGAGAATTATGCGCGCACCTTGCCTGGGGGTGCCCCGCGCTGGCCCATGACACCCCCCGAGCCCGACATCGTGACGCCGCTCAATGCGAACACGCCGGCAAGAGCCCCGTCTTTGGGAGGCGACTATGTCGTGAAACTCAGCGCCGCATGGCTGATCGAGCAGGCGGGCATCCATCGTGGATTCGCCCTGCCGGGCTCGCGCGCAGCCATCTCGAGCAAGCACACCCTGGCCATCACGAACCGAGGCGGCGCGACGGCGGTCGAGATTGTGCAGTTGGCCACCTTCGTGCAGCTGCGGGTGCAATCCGAGTTCGGCATCACCCTGCAGCCCGAGCCCGTGCTCGTGGGCCTCGCCCTCTAACCTCCTGTCGTGAGGGGCGAACTTTGGCCCCTGATTTCGCAAAATCAAGGGCCAAAGTTCGCCCCTCAGCGAGAAGGCGGGGGAGGCGAGGCCGGCTCAGGATGCGACGCGGCGGCGCTGCAGGCGGCGCACCGCGGCGAGCAGCCCGAGAACCAGGATGAGGCATCCGAGGGCCAGCACGCCCATGACAACGAAGCCGCCCGGCGTGAGCGTGGCCGCCCAGCTGCCGAAGCCGGCCCGGCGATCCGGGGAGGTGACGATGAGCATCGTCACCAGGCCCACCGCGGCAAAGACCGTGCCCCACACGATGCCGGCCCAGCGGGTCCGGGGTCGCGCAGCGGTCGTCGTGGTTTTGTCAGGCCCCGCTTCGGAGGCGTCGTGTATTTCCGCGGCGAGCACCTCAGTTTCGGCAAAGTCCTCGCCGATGGGGGAGGTCGCATTCGCGGCCTCGTCCCGCTCGAACTCAGGGGTTGTCATGTCGCTCATTTGTTCGTTCCTGTCTGATCGCTGGCCGCGGCATCCTTGTAGTACTGCACGCCGACCGAGCCGGCGGTCTGCGTGACGCGCACGATGACATCCGGCGTCTTCGCGGTGCCGTAGCTGAGGGTCGCGTCGCTCGCGCCGTTCGACCGATGGGTGACCGCGGCATCCTGACTGGTGACCGTGTCATCAGGAAGCCAGGTGGAGCCCCACAGCGCCACTCCACCGTCATCGCGCACCGACTCGACCCGCACGGTGATTCCCTCGCGCGCGGTGACGTTCACGCTGCCGGCCCACTGCAGCACGTCTATCACGACCGGCTCGCCGTCGGGCCTCAGGTCCTGCTTCTGCAGAAAGATCGAGTAGCTTCCCACCGGCTGAAAGACCCGCGTAGAGGTGTCTGAACCGTGGTACCCGGCAACGAAGGTGAAGTCCCTGTCGCGCGGCGGCAGCGCCGTCAGCACGGTGGTGATGGCGAGCAGAATCGCGACGAACGCAAGGAACCCGCTACGGCGACGCATGGCTCCGGCAACGACCATTGCCAGGCCAACCACGAATGTCGCGAGGGCGAAGCCTACGGTCACCTCGTATCCGCGCCAGTCGGGGGTGCTCGCGGTCACTAGTGCCGCAATGCCGCCGCCCACAATCGCGAGGCCAAGAGTGATGGCCACGAACGCCCCGCTGGTGCGCGGGTTCGCCAGCCGTCGGATGCGCCGCGTCTCGGCCGCCTGCGCCGCAAGCGCCTGCGCCTGGGCTCGCATCTCGGCGGAGCGCTGTTCGCGGATGGCGCGTGCATCGGCATCCTGCTGCGCGCGCCAGGCGTTGTGCTGCTCCTTCCACTCCTGCTGGCGCTGCTTCCAGGCCTCGAATTCCTCGGCGGATGCGCCCTCGGCTGGTGCCGTTGGCGCTCCGGGCGCGGTGGAGCTTGGAGAATCGCGCAGCGATTCCGCGACCCCGGCGCCGAGCGAGCCTGCGAGCGAGGGCAACCCACCGGGCCCTTCGGCAGGCTCAGGGACCGGGCCTTTTGCGCCGGTGTCCGCGCCCGAAGCGGTGGTGGGATACGCGGAAGCCGTTCGCGCATCCGCACCACCACTTCGAGAGTTTGAATTGGAGCGCCTCGACGCCCAGATGACAAAAGCGACGATGACGCCAATGACGAGCACGCTCCACAGCCCACGTCCAAGGGATTGCGGCCAGTACGGCTCGCCCCAGAATTGCGCGCCGGCCCACCACACGCCCTGCGCAAGCGGTAGGAATGCCAGCAGAACGAGCACGCCGATGCCCACGATGGCAGGTTCGAATACGCCGCGAATGAGGCGTTCGAGGTGGATGTCGTCGTTCGCGTCGGGCAGCAGCAGCCATGCGGCCGCGTAGACAAGAAAGACGGGGCCGCCGAGTACCGCTATCACCACGATGATGCCGCGCACGATGAGCGCGTCGATGCCGAGGCGAATGGCGATGCCGCCGGAAACGCCGCCGATCCAGCCGTCCTGGCGCACGATGCCGAGCCCGCGCATCCAACTGAAGAAGCGCTGCCCGCCGGTTCGCGGCCCTGTCGCTGAGTCTGCTGTCGCGCCCGGTGCATCCATGGGTTCCGAATCGGTCGGGGGCGTATTTTTCTTTGCTGCCATGCTTTGATGTTCCCGTGGTCGGCCGCCTGCCCGCTATGGGGGACTACCCTGAACGCACCCTGAGTTGCCGCCCGCGCCCGCCGCAACTCTGATTGGATGCTGAAGTGAGCCAGACGACGACCGCGCGGAGCGGACCGACCCGCCCGCCGCTGTCGCGCCCGCGCGCCTGCCTGCTCGGCGGAGTGTGCGCAGGGCTCGCGCGACATCTGGGCGTCTCGGTCGTCGTCGTGCGCCTCATCATGGTGGGGCTCGCGCTGGGCGCGGGTGCAGGCATCCTGCTGTACCTGTGGCTGTGGGCGCTCGTGCCGCTCGACGGCGAGAATGGCGTGGGCGGCACCGGTCTCGGCGGCGCGAGCCGCATGAATAACGCGGATGCCGCATCCGCGGGCCCCGTGCGCCGCGCCGTAAACGTTCCCTGGTTGCTCTTCTCCGTTGCTGCCGTGCTGGCGATAGTGGTACTCGCGCTCGGTGGCGTCTTCGGAATTTCGGGAGGTGGGTTGCTGCCGCTCATGCTCGTGATGCTGGCCTGCGCGGCCGGCAGCGTGGCGTGGGATCAGCTCATCGAAGGCCGTGCGCGGGTCAGCGTCGCGGCCGGCGATATCGCGGGTGCGCTCGCCGGTGCCGGAGCGGCGCGGGCGTCGCGCGGGATTCGCGTCGCATCCGGGGTTCTGCTCGTGTGCATGGTCGTGCTCGAACCGTTCGCATGGAGGAGCGTCGATGCCTGGCTTGCGTGGCCGCTCTTCACGGTGACTCTCCTGGTGGCCGCGACGGTGCTGTTCGGTCCGTGGGCGCTGCGGCTGTGGACCGAGTTGATAGCCGAGCGCACCGGGCGCGTTCGCGAGGAACAGCGCGCCGAGATCGCCGCGCATCTGCACGATTCGGTGCTGCAGACGCTCGCCCTCATTCAAAACCGTGCGGGAGCCTCGAGCGAGGTGGCCCGCATCGCCCGCGCGCAGGAACGCGAATTGCGCGACTGGCTCTACGCGGGCTCCGCCCCACTCGACAGCGATCTCGGCACCGAATTGCGCGACTTCGCGGCGGTGCTCGAGCTGGAATACCCGGCCCGTCTTGAGGTCGTGGCCGTGGGCGAGCCCGTGGAGCGTGGCAACGGTGAGGTCGCCGCGGCGGCGCGCGAAGCCATGCTGAACGCGGCGCGACATGCCGGTGGCGACATCTCCGTCTACCTCGAGACCACGGCGGCGGCAGTCGACGTTTTCGTGCGCGATCGCGGCCCGGGATTCGACCCGGCCACCGTGCCGCAGGGCAGACTGGGGGTGCGCGAGTCGATTCTGGGGCGGATGCGACGCGCCGGCGGAACCGCGCGCGTCAACACCGGCGTGGGTGGCGTCGGCACCGAGGTGCACCTGCACCTCGACCGCCAGATCGGGCGCACGACTGAGAGTGAGCAGCAATGACGGATGCGACAGGCCCGCGCTCCGCGACCGAAGGCACGGTAATTCGTGTCGTCATCATCGACGATCACTCGATCTTCCGCTCGGGTTTGCGCAGCGACCTCGACGAGGCGCTGATCGTCGTGGGCGAGGCGGCGACCGTGGATGCCGCGATCGAGACCATCGCGTCGACCCGCCCCGAGGTGGTGCTGCTCGACGTGCACCTGCCGGGAGGCGAGGGCGGCGGCGGGGCCGAGGTGATCCGGCGCAGTGCTCCGGCCGCGCCGCAGACCCGGTACCTGGCCCTCAGCGTTTCCGACTCGGCCGAAGATGTCGTCGGCGTCATCCGCGCCGGCGCTCGCGGATACATCACGAAGGGCAGTTCGGGTGCCGAGGTGAGCCGCGCCGTCGTGGCCGTTGCGGGTGGCGATGCCGTTTTTTCACCCCGCCTGGCCGGATTCGTGCTGGATGCCTTCGGTGCGGCCGCGGGGGAGCAGGCCGAGGCGAACGATGAACTCGACCGGCTGTCGGCACGCGAGCGCGAGGTGATGCGCTTGATTGCGCGCGGATTCGCGTACAAGGAGGTGGCATCCGAGTTGTTCATCTCCGTCAAGACGGTGGAGACACACGTCTCGAGCGTGCTGCGCAAGCTGCAGCTCTCGTCCCGCCATGAGCTCACCGCCTGGGCACTGGAACGCCGCCTGCTCTAGTTCTCTGCTGGTTGACCCGCCGCCGCGCCTACAGAATCCCGAGTTCCAACGCAAGCGTCACCGCGCGGGTTCGGTCACTCACACCGAGCTTCTCGAAGACGTGCAGAAGGTGGGTTTTCACCGTGGCGTCGCCGATGAACAACCGGCGGCCGATGTCGGGGTTGCTGAGACCCTCGGCCACGAGACGCAGCACCTCGAGTTCGCGGGCGCTGAGTCGGGGGCGAGGAGGCTGCGCGCCGACATCCGCATCGGAGCGCACCCGCTGCACCAGCTTGGCGGCTATCGCCGGCGCCAGCACGGTCTCGCCGCCGACCACCGAGCGCACCCCCGCCAGAATCTCCTCGGCCGGCGCAGCCTTGAGCAGGTACCCGCTTGCCCCGGCCTCGATGGCGCCCAGAATGTGGTCGTCGGTCTCATAGGTCGTGAGAATCAGCACGTGGGTGTCGGGCAGCGACGCCGTGATCGCGGCGGTCGCCTCTGCGCCGTCGAGTTGTGGCATCCGCAGGTCCATGAGTACGAGATCCGGCATCAGTTCGGCTGCGAGCCGCACCGCCTCCGCCCCGTCTATGGCCTCACCCACCACCTCGATGCCGTCGGCGGAAGCAAGCAGCCCGGCTATACCGCTGCGCACAATGGGATGGTCGTCCGCGACGAGCACGCGGATATTCCGGTTGGCGCCGCGGGCCTGGAGCCCTGCTGTGTTCATACGGAAACCTCCTGCGACACCGGGATCGTCACGACGAGCGTTGTTCCGGCGCCGGGTGCGTCCGAGATCTCAAGCTCCCCGCCGACAAGCGCGACCCGGTCGCGCATGCCGTTCAGGCCGAAGCCGCGCTCGGCATCCGGGGCATACCCGCTGAGCCCGCGCCCGTTGTCATGCACCTCTAACCGCACACCCGACTGCTGTCGACTCACCGACACCAGCGCCTCGGATGCCTGCGCATGCTTGCGCACGTTCGCCAGCCCCTCCTGCGCACAGCGCAACAGCACCACCTCGAAGTCGCGCGGGATGTCCGCGGCGGCGACCGATGCGGTGACGCTCATGCCGGTCTCACGAGTGAAACGAGCGGTGAGTCTGTTCATGACCTCGGCGAGGGACGACTCTCCGACGGGAAGAGGGGCGAGCGCCGCCACGAGCGAGCGGGCCTCGGTCAGCGCGTCGCGCGCGGTGGTCTCGATGAGATCGACGCTCTCGGCGATGGCAGAAATTTCGATGTCGTGGCGGCCGAGATCACCGCGAGAGAGCTCGGCGCGCGCACGTTGGGCGAGCATCACCAGGCTGGTGAGGCTCTGCGCAATGGTGTCGTGAATCTCCCGGGAGAGCCGCTCGCGCTCGCTTGCCACGCCTGCCTCGCGATTGGCTGCCGCGAGCTTGTCCTGCACCGAGATCAGTTCCTTAAGCAGCCGTGCTCGCTCGTCGCCGTATTCGGCTACGCGGGTAAACCAGAGGCCGAGAGCGAGACTGAAGATCAGTGAAAGGGCTGCAGTGATGGCGGCTTGCAGCATGGCATCCGCGCCACTACCGAGGCTGAAGGTCGTGCCGATGGCTACCGAGGTGACCAGCAGCACGTTGAGCACGATGGTGCGGTACAGGCTTCCGCCGATGCACCAGAGCACCGGAAGGGCTATCGCCTGAAATGTGGCCTGGGTCGGCTGGAATACGGCCAGAATTCCAGCGCCAACGACCAGCACGACGATGAATGCCGCAGTGAAACGGTCCTCGTGAACCGAGAGCCGGCCGAAGACGAAGTAGCACAGGGCAAGGGCGGCGAGGGTGGCCCAAACGCCCCAGCGCGAGAAATCGAACGGGCCCCAGCTGAACGCGGCTATCACGGCGAGCACGACGAGGGCGCCGCCGAAGGCGAGATCCCACAGCCTGCTTCCTCTCACGTCACCACTCTCTCATTCTCGAGCCGCTTCACCGAGTTCGGGATGGCTGCTGATGCACGACGCTGCAACCCACGTTGATCCCGAACTCGGCGATGCCGGGTTGTGCTCAGCTGTCCTTGCGAATCCAGCGGAACGTGACCCGGCAGAGGATGAGGCCGGCGACCAGCCAGACGGCCAGCACGAGCGCGACCCAGCCGAGACTCCAGCTGGCACCCTGTTCGGCGGCCGCGAAGTCGCTCGGCAGGAACACCGCGCGCATGCCCTGGGCCATCCACTTGAGCGGGAAGACGCTCGCCACGTTCTGCAGCCACGTCGGCAGCATCGTGAATTGCAGGTAGACACCCGAGATGAACTGCAGCACCAGCACGATGGGAATGATCACGGCTGAGGCGCTCTTGCCACTGCGCGGCAGCCCCGAGAGTGCGATACCCAGAACGGCGGATGTCGCGATTCCGAGCACGAACACCCACACAAAGGTGAGCCAGCTGCCGGCATCCGCGGGCAGTGCAACGTTGAAGCCGACACGGGCGACGAGCAGCAACAGCGCCGCCTGCAGCACGCCGGTCACGAACACCCGGCCGAATTTGCCGATGAAGTAGCTGAGCATCGGCAGCGGCGTTCCGCTCAGACGCTTGAGTGTGCCGTCGCTCTTCTCGCCGGCGATGTCGACCGCGAGGTTCTGCAGGCCACTCAGCAGCACGCCGGCGGCCACCATGCCCGGCAGGTAATAGGCCGCGATGGTGATGCCGCCCGTGCCGTCGGGATGCACGCCCATCTTGCCCTGCGAACTGAACGCCACGGCGAAGATGGTGAGCATCACGACGGGGAACAGGAAGGTGAAGAACACGGTATCGCCCTGCCGAAAGTACACCTTCACCTCGTAGCCGATGCGACTGATTCCGAGGCGGATGCTGCGACCGGCCGCGAGGGCAGGTACGGCGGTTGCGATTGCGGTGGTCATGAGTTCTGTTCCGTTCCCTGAGGCTGCAGAAGGGCGGCCGTGTCGAGATTCACTTGCGGGGTCTGGGTATGGTCGCTGTCGTTCTGCGACGCCAGCATGCCGAGGTAGATATCCTCCAGGCTGGGCCGAATCACCTCGAGCCCCTCCGGCTCACTGCCGAGACGGGCCACGAGGCCCGCCACGAAGGTCGCGGGTTGCGTGGTGCGCTGCTCGCGCATCTCGGATGCCTCGCGCCAGCGCACGACCGGCACCCGGGCATCCGCCCCGCCGATCTCGGTGATCGGGGCTATCTCCACGAGTTGGCCGCCCGCTATCACGGCGGCGCGGTCGCTCAGCTGGGCGGCCTCGTCGAGGTAGTGCGTCGTGAGCAGAATGGTGGTGCCCTCGCGTTTGAGCGAGCGGATGAGCCCCCAGAACTCACGGCGTGCCTCGGGGTCGAAGCCGGTGGTGGGCTCGTCCAGAAAGAGCAGTTGCGGGCGCCCGATCACGCCGAGCGCGACATCCACCCGCCTGCGCTGCCCACCGGAGAGGGCGCGGATGCGCGTCTTCGCCTTCTCTTCGAGTCCGACGGCGGCCATCACCTCGTCGATATCGCGCGGGTTGGGGTAGAAGCCGGCGAAGTGGCTGAGCTGCTCGCGCACCGTCACGTCGCCGGGCTCGCCGCTGGACTGCAGCACGATGCCGAGCTGAGCCTTCCAGTCGAGACCTCCGTGCTGCGGGTCGACGCCGAGCACGCGCGCCTCGCCGCTGGTGCGGTCCCGATACCCCTCGAGAATCTCGATGGTGGTGGACTTGCCGGCGCCGTTGGGGCCGAGCAGCGCCAGCGTCTCGCCGCGATGGATGTCGAAACTCACGCCGTCGAGGGCTCTGAAGTCTCCGTAGCTTTTATGCAGTTCGCGAACGCTCACAACCGCGTCTGTTGATGTCATGTCCTCAGAATCGCAGCCGGTTGTGCGCCGCACCAGACCCTGACCGGTCGATTCCGGCATCCACCGATCGGTGGATGCGGCGAACGGCAGCTACGCGAAGAGTCGCTGCAGGCGGCGCACGCCCTCCAGCAGGGCGTCGTCGCCGAGGGCGTACGACAGGCGCAGGTAGCCGGATGGCCCGAACGCCTCGCCGGGAACGGTCGCCACCTCCGCCTGCTCCAGAATCAGGTCTGCCAGCTCGAGAGAGGTCGTGGGGATGACACCGCCCCATGCGCGTCCGAGCAGCCCCGTGACATCCGGATACACGTAGAAGGCGCCTTGCGGTGTGGGCGTGACGATACCCGGGATGGCGTTCAACTCGTCGACAATGACGCGCCGGCGCCGGTCGAAGGCCTGCCGCATGCGCTCGACCTCGTCCTGCGGGCCGGTCAGCGCCTCGAGGGCGGCCCGCTGCGAGATGTTCGACACATTCGAGGTCAGGTGCGATTGCAGGTTGCCCGCCGCCTTGATGGCATCGGCAGGGCCGACCATCCAGCCGAGTCGCCATCCGGTCATGGCATAGGTCTTGGCCACGCCATTGACCAGGATGGTGCGGTCGGCAAGCGACGGCACCGCCTCCACGATGGAAACAGCGCGAACCCCGTCGTAGACGAGGTTCTGGTAGATCTCGTCCGTGATCACCCACAGGCCATTTTCGTCGGCCCATTCGCCGATCGCACGCGTCTGCTCGGGGGAGTACACCGCGCCGGTCGGGTTCGACGGTGACACGAACAGCAGCACCTTGGTGCGCGGAGTGCGGGCCGCCTCAAGTTGCTCAACGGTGACCAGATAGCCCTGATCTGCCCCGGCGAAAACGTCGACCTGCACGCCTCCGGCCAGTTTGATGGCCTCGGGATACGTGGTCCAGTACGGCGCAGGCACGATAACCTCGTCGCCCGGGTCGAGCAGCGTCGCGAACGACTGGTAGACCGCCTGCTTGCCACCGTTGGTGACAATGACAGCGGATGCCGGCACGTCCAATCCTGAATCCCGCAGCGTTTTCGCGGCGATCGCCTCACGCAGCTCGGGCAGGCCGGCTGCGGGCGTGTAGCGGTAATTCTTCGGGTCGTGCACGGCGGCCAGGGCGGCCTCGACGATGTTCTCGGGGGTGCGAAAGTCGGGCTCACCGGCCGCGTAGCTGATCACCGGCCGACCCTGCGCCTGCAGCGCCTTTGCCTTCGAGTCGACCTTGAGGGTGGCCGATTCCGCTATCTGCGCGATCCGTCGGGAGACGCGGTTCTGCTCACTCACGTCTCCCAGCCTAGCGGCACCGCCTCCCCCTAGAATGGCTGTCGTGGGCGGTGCGTTCGCCCCAGCTTTACAGGGGTTCGGGCGTCACCTACACTTGGTCGAGGTAGTTGAATTCTGCCAAGCTTTTTTGCGCCCATTTTCGTACAGAGCACCTTCATGCTCATCGTCCATTTATGTCGCGTAGCGAAGCTATGCAGGTTCAGCGTCCATAGGGCGGTGGCTCAATTGGTAGAGCAGCGGTCTCCAAAACCGCAGGTTGCAGGTTCAAGTCCTGTCCGCCCTGCAAGTCGGTGCGTCAGCACCGGCCCACGAAAGGTGTAACCAGGTGGCCGGAAAAGAAATCGACGAACCGAGCGAGGAGATCGTCGAGAACGCCAGAAAGGATCGCGCGGCAAAGCGTGGGCCTTTTGCGCGTTTGTCGAACTTCATCAAGCAGGTCGTCGCCGAGCTGAAGAAGGTCGTCACCCCCACGCGTTCGGAGCTGTTCACCTATACGGGCGTCGTGTTGGTGTTCGTCGTCTTCATCATGGCGCTCGTGTACTTCATGGACTGGGTTTTCGGGCTCGGTGTGGTGTGGGCATTCGGAAACCCCGCGGTTTCCAAATAGATGACTGAGGTCGACCGGCTTGCCGGCGATCGGGCTGGCGAGCGGGAACATCGCCGGTGCAACGAGAGAAATGGAATGGTATTCAGTGGCTGACAGAGATCGCCAGAGCGTCGATTGGGCAACCGCGGCGGAGCAGTCCTCCGAAGAGGACGAGGCTCAGACGGGCAATGTGCTCGAGGCCGAGGAAGAATCCGTCGAGCCTGCCGAGCACGAGGCGCTGCACGTCTTCGATGAATCGGGCGAGAGCAACGACTCCGAGTCAGACGGCGATGAGTCGAACGACGACATCGAGCTCGACCTCGAAGCGCGACTCAACGCCCTGGCCGAAGCCACCGACCCCGCAGCGGATGCCGCTGTCGACGACGCCCTCGAGATCGACACCCCCGACGAGGCCGAGGCTGCACTCGAGGCTGCGGAAGACGAAGAGGCGGATGCCGAGGAGTCCCGGGAGCCCGGCGCCGTTGAGGAGTCCGAAGGCCTGGCAGACGCCGCCGACGCGAACACTGAAGACGCAGACGCCGCCGAGGTCGACCCGTACGACGAGTTCCGCGCCGAGCTGCGCAGCAAGCCGGGCAAGTGGTACGTCATCCACTCCTACGCCGGCTTCGAGCGTCGTGTGAAGTCGAACATCGAGAACCGCATGGTCTCGATGGCCGTCGAGGACTACATCTACCAGGTCGAGGTCCCCATGGAGGACGTCGTCGAGATCAAGAACGGCCAGCGCAAGATGGTCACCCGCGTGCGCATTCCCGGCTATGTGCTGGTGCGCATGGATCTCAATGAGGACAGCTGGTCTGTCGTGCGGCACACCCCCGGTGTGACGGGCTTCGTCGGCAACTCGCACAACCCAACGCCGCTGCGTTTCGAAGAGGCGTTCTCGATGCTCAAGAGCCTCGTGCAGATTCAGGATGTGCCGGCAGCCAAGACCGCCGGCGGCAAGGGCGGCAAGGCCGCAACGCGTGCCATTCCGGCCGAGGTCGACTTCGAGATCGGCGAGACCATCACCATCAAGGAGGGTTCGTTCGCGGGCCTTCCCGGTTCGATCAGCGAGATCAAGCCTGAGAGCGGCAAGCTCACGGTGCTCGTTTCACTCTTCGAGCGCGAGACCCCGGTGGAGCTCAGCTTCGACCAGGTCACCAAGCTCTAACACTCACAAACCACCGCGGGCCGGAAAGGCCGGCCCCGCGGGAGAGCAGGCGGTTTCACGCCGCCGTTCGAACAAAGAAAAGGAAGAAACATGGCACCGAAGAAGAAGGTAACTGGTCTGATCAAGCTTCAGATCAATGCCGGCGCCGCCAACCCCGCCCCGCCTATCGGCCCGGCGCTCGGTCAGCACGGCGTGAACATCATGGAATTCTGCAAGGCGTACAACGCGGCGACCGAGTCGCAGCGCGGCAACGTCATCCCGGTTGAGATCACCGTGTACGAGGACCGCTCGTTCACGTTCATCCTGAAGACCCCGCCCGCTGCCGAGCTCATCAAGAAGGCCGCAGGCGTTGCCAAGGGTTCCGGCACGCCACACACCGTCAAGGTGGCCAAGCTCACCAAGGACCAGGTGCGCACGATCGCCGAGGCGAAGATGGTCGACCTCAACGCGAACGACCTCGACGCGGCATCCAAGATCATCGCCGGCACCGCCCGCAGCATGGGCATCACGGTCGAATAACCCCCTCCGGTGGTCGAGTAGCGAGCGTCAGCGAGCGTATCGAGACCCCCGGTTCACAACATCATCACGTGGCAGCGCCTGCCAGGCGCAGATGACCACAGTCTCTCAAGGAGAAACAAATGGCACAGAAGTCAAAGGCCTACCGGGCCGCGGCCGAGAAGATCGAGGCCGGAAAGTACTACAGCACCCAGGAAGCCGTCACCCTCGCGAAGGAGACCGGCTCCGCCAAGTTCAACTCGACCGTCGAGGTCGCGCTCAAGCTCGGCGTCGATCCCCGCAAGGCTGACCAGATGGTTCGCGGCACCGTGATTCTTCCTCACGGCACCGGCAAGACCGCCCGCGTCATCGTCTTCGCGACGGGCCCGGCAGCTGAGGCCGCCATCGCGGCGGGCGCAGATGAGGTCGGCGGCGCCGAGCTCATCGAGAAGGTCGCCGGCGGTTACACCGCCTTCGACTCGGCCGTTTCCACGCCTGAGCTCATGGGCCAGGTCGGTCGTCTCGGCAAGGTGCTCGGCCCGCGTGGCCTCATGCCCAACCCGAAGACCGGCACGGTGACCCCGGATGTCGCGAAGGCCGTCTCCGACATCAAGGGCGGCAAGATCGAGTTCCGCGTCGACAAGCACGCGAACGTGCACTTCGTCGTGGGCAAGGCGGCGTTCACGCCGGAGCAGTTGCACGAGAACATCACCGCCGCGCTTGACGAGATCGTTCGTCTCAAGCCGTCGTCGTCGAAGGGCCGTTACATCCAGAAGGGTGCAGTGTCGACCACGTTCGGCCCCGGCATCCCGCTGGACGTCAACGTGTTCTAAGCACGCACCGTACACGAAGAGACCCACCCATAGCGGGTGGGTCTCTTTCGTTTAACGCACTGAAATATTCTCATGTGTCTATCCCCCTTGTGGGGGGTCGTGAACAGGCATAAAGTCCCTCTGTGCGGTTCGCACTTTTCTCAACGACGAGTAAGGACAATCCATGAGTTCGTTCCTCTCGCGCCGGTCTTCTCACCAGAAGGCTCTCGGCGCTCTCGCTAGCATCGCGTGCGTTATCGCGCTCTCGATGACCGGCGTGTCGGCTGCCTCGGCTGCCGACAGCGTTTCCTACGCGGATTCCGTGCCCTCCTGGGCGACGGCGGCCAACGATGCCGGAGTCGCTGCAGACGATACCTCGGTCGAGGGCGAGGTGTACCTGCCCCTGCAGCATGCGGATGAGGCGGCGGCCCTCGCCACGGCGGCATCGACGCCCGGCGCGCGCGGTTATCGGCACACGCTGAACCCCCGCGACTGGATTCGGCGCTTCTCGCCGAGCCAGGCATCCGTGAACAGCGTCGTTGCCTACCTCAAGGCGCAGGGCCTGACGATCTCGGCCGTGCCGCAGAGCCGGCAGTACGTGGTCTTCCGCGGTACGGCGGACCAGGTCAGCGCGGCGTTCGGCACGTCGCTGCACAGTTACCGCTACGCCGATCACACGCTCGTCGCGCCCTCGAGCGCGCCGTCGCTGCCGAAGGCCATCGGCGCATCCGTGGCGGGCATCAGCGTTGACCAGTCCCGCTTGCTGACCAAGCCGAACTCGATCAAGCAGGGCGACCTCGGCCCGAACGGCACGCCGCAGCTGCGCACGAACGCGCCGGCCACCCCGCCTGTCACGACGCCGTGTTCGCAGTACATCGGGCAGCACGTGGTGACGGTTCCCGCCGCGTACAACGGCAAGACCCAGTACAGCACCTACAACTGCGGGTACACGCCGTCGCAGATCCGCACGGCATATGGGCTATCGAGTTCGGCGAAAAGCCGACTCAACGGGGCCGGGCAGACCGTAGCGATCATCGACGCCTACGCCTCGCCGAGCATCGTGAACGACGTGAACACCTACTCGGCCAGCCTCGGTGAGCCGACGCTGTCGAAGGGCGCATACTCACAGATCGTTCCGGATGCCAGTGAGTTTGTCGACCAGGAAGCGTGCCAGTACCCCAGCGGCTGGCAGGGTGAGCAGACGCTCGACGTCGAGGCGGTGCACGCGGTGGCGCCCGCCGCGAAGATCCTCTACGTGGGAGGCTTCAACTGCGGCGGCGGCCTCGATGTGGCGCTGTCCACGATTCTGGATGGCAAGCTGGCGAACATCGTCAGCAACAGCTACGGCAACATCGGTGAGGCGATCCCCGCCGACGTGCTGCGCGGTGAGCAGAACCTGCACATTCAGGCGGCAGGCGAGGGCATCGGGCTCTACTTCTCCAGCGGAGACAACGGCGACGAGGTTGCGAACCTGGGCTACGCGTCGCCGGACTTTCCGGCATCCTCGCCCTATGTGACGGCCGTCGGCGGAACCAGCATGGGCATCGACAAGCAGGGCAAGGCGTCGTTCGAGACCGGATGGGGTGACACGATCGACCAGATCGTCTCCGACGGTTCGGGCGCGCTGAGCTACACCCAGCCGCTACCCGGCACGCGGTTCGTGGGCGGGGCCGGTGGCGGCACGAGTGCCGTGTTCGGCCAGCCCGCCTACCAGCGAGGCACGGTTCCGAACGCCCTGGCGCAAGGCAAGCGGGTGTCGCCGGACATCGCGGCGCTGGCCGATCCCTACACCGGGTTCCTCATCGGCATCCGCCCGATCATCGACGATTCGACGCTCGAGACGGGTGACTTCGAGAACGAGACCTACGGCGGCACCTCGCTGGCGTCTCCTCTTGTCGCCGCGCAGATGGCGATCGTGCAGCAGTTGACGCACAGCACGGTGGGCTTCGCCAACCCGACGCTGTACGCGCTGCACCGTGCGCTGCCGTCGGCGTTCCGCGACGTGGTTCCCTCGAACCCGCCGCAGGCCGTCGCGTACACCAGCAAGACCAGTGGCAACAGCTACCTGATCACGCTCGACAGGGACACCTCGCTCACCACGGCACCGCGATACGACAATGTGACGGGGCTCGGCAGCGTGTCGTTCTCGCTGCTGTCGCTCGTCGGCCAGGGCAGGCACTAACGGTTCCGCTGGTCGAGTAACGGCATGCGCGAGCACGCTGCTACTCGACCAGCCGGGCGGCGGTATTCTGTGCTGATGACCATCACCGTTCGTGCCGCCCAGCTTCCGGATGCCGCGGCGCTCGCCGAGGTCGCAGCCGCCACGTTCCCCCTCGCCTGCCCACCGCACACGACCGAGGAGGCGAAGGCGCACTTCATTGCCACGATGTTGTCGGAGGAGCGCTTCGCCGAGTACGTCGCTGATGTCGAGCGGCTCGTGCTCGTGGCCGTGGACGCGGCGGAGACCGCGGCACGGAGCGAGGCGAACATCGTGGGCTACGGCATGGTGAATTTCGGCGAACCGGATGATGCGGATGTCGCGGGCGCATTGCGCATCCGCCCCACTGCGGAGCTCAGCAAGTGTTACGTGCTCGCTGGATATCACGGCGCCGGCGTGGCGGGCGCGCTCATGGAGGCGTCGCTTGACGCCGCTCGGGCGCGTGGTGCCGCCGGAATCTGGCTCGGCGTCAACGAGGAGAATGCGCGGGCGCAGCGCTTCTACGAGAAGCAGGGCTACGAGCGCGTGGGCACGAAGCACTTTCTCGTGGGCGACCGTCTCGAAGACGACTACGTGTTCGAGCGCGCGCTGTAGCTCAGCGAACGCGCAGGGCGATCTTGCCGCGGGTGTGCCCCTCCTCGAGGGCGCGCATCGCCTGGGCCGTGTCGGCAAGATCGAAGACCTCGTCGACGTTCACGCGCAGCGCCCCCGTCTGCAGCAACTCCGCAATCACATCGAGCGTGCGCGCATCCGGTGCCACCTTGTAGTCGGTGGCGCGCATGCCGGCGGCAGCGGCATCCGTGAAGAATGACGGCCAACTGCCCGTCGGAATGTTCACGATGAGCCCGCCCGGCTTCATGACCTTCAGCGAGCGGCTGCCGGTGTTCTCGTGCACATTGCCGATCAGATCGATGACCACGTCGACCTCTTCGACCGCGTCTTCAAACCGTGTCGTCGTGTAGTCCACGACCTCGGATGCCCCGAGCTCGCGCAGCCAGTCCTGGTTGCGCGTCGACCCCGTTGCAATCACGTGCGCGCCGAAGTGGGTGGCGATCTGCACCGCGAAGTGCCCTACCCCGCCCGCACCGGCGTGGATGAGCATCCGCTGCCCTTCGTGCGCCTGCGCGAGTTCGACGACGGGCCCCCACGCGGTCATCGCGGCGAGCGGTACCGCTGCAGCCTCGAGATGCGTGAGTGCAGTCGGCTTGCGCGC
Organism: Leifsonia sp. Root112D2; assembly: GCF_001424905.1. NCBI lineage: Bacteria > Bacillati > Actinomycetota > Actinomycetes > Micrococcales > Microbacteriaceae > Leifsonia > Leifsonia sp. Root112D2. The sequence continues at coordinate 453,232 of NZ_LMCU01000001.1, read as the reverse complement.
AACGCTGAGGCTCGGCACCGCGACGACCTCGGCGAACGAGCCACTGAACCGCGGAAACATGACCATGCCGAACACCTCGTCACCGGGGCGAATCGGATGCGCCTCATACGGCGATTGCAGCACCACACCGCTGAAATCGTGACCGAGCACGGCGGGATAATTGGCTATCGCCGCAGACACTCCGCGCCCCGCCCGCGTCTTGGCGTCGATGGGGTTGAGTGCTGCCGCGTGCACCTCGATGAGAAACTCGGAGTTGACCTTGAGCGGCACCGGCACGTCCGCCAGCCGCAGCGCATCCGGTTCTCCGGCTTCGTCCATCACTATGGCGCGCATGTTATCCATTAGCTGATCCTCCCGATCGCTCGACACGTCCATTCTGCTCCGTGCACGTCTGCGCTGGGGGGTGGTGACCCGCTAGCATTCAGCGAGAGCGACCGTGCGGCCGCGAGGGTGGGGAAGTATGAGACGAGCGTTCGCAGTCATCCGTCTGATCGTCGCCGTCGGAGTCATAGCCGCGGTCGTGGGCCAATTCGCCAAGAGCCTATCGATGGTTCCGAACCCCTCGCTCTTCACGGCCAACTTCCTCAGCTTCTTCACGATCGACTCGAATCTGCTGACGATTGCGATGCTGCTCGCCGGTGCCTGGTTCGGCTTCACGAAGCGGCGGGACCCGCAGCGCTACAACATGTTCCGTGCCTCGGTCACCGCATACATGGCCACGACGGGTGTCGTTTACGCCCTGCTGTTGCGTGATGTCTCCCTCGACCAGGCGACGACGCTGCCGTGGTCGAACGAGATTCTGCATGTGTACGCGCCGCTGTACGTCGTGCTCGACTGGATTCTCGCCCCCGGCCGAATCCCCGTGCGCTGGGACCGGCTCTGGCTGGTCCTCACCTTTCCGATTCTCTGGCTGGCATACACCCTGATTCGCGGCCCGATCGTGGGCTGGTATCCCTACCCGTTCCTCAACCCTGCTCAGCCGGGCGGCTACGCCACGGTCGTGCTGTACATCGTGGCGATAGCCGGCTTCATCGGAATCGTCGGCGTCGTGGTGGTGTGGCTCAGCCGGCTTCGCGTGCTCGGCAACGGGCTGCGTTCACGATAGCCCGCGGCCTTCGTCTTCGCGCCTAGTCGATCGGTACGGTCACTGTCTCAAAGGTGCGGCCTTCGCGCAGAGTTCCGAGGCCGTACATGATGAGGCCGACGACGAGCCAGGCCGCGAGGATCGCCAGCGGCATGGCGATCGCGTGACCATCAAAGAAGGAGACGTTGCGCAGGAGGGTGCCGGTGGCGCCCGGCGGCAGCAGTTGGCCGAGGGCGCCCCACGGGTGCGGGAGTAACTCAGGAGCGCTGCTCAGCCCGGAAAGAGGATTGCCCAGCACAATGAGAATCAGGGCGGCGATGCCAATACCGATACCTTTCAAGAAGCGCTGTAATCCGAGAACGAGAAAGCTGGTCGCACCGATACTGAGCATCGCCGCGAGTGAATCGGCGACGTAGTTTCCCTGCAGGGCGCCAATGCCAAACAGCACGCCGACGAGGGCAAACCCGCCCGCTATCGCGAACCCGCCGGCCGTGGCTAGTCGCTGCCAGGTGCCGGCGATGAGCGCGATGATGCCGACGGCGGCGATCCAGCCACCGAGTGCTATGGGCAGCGCGCCAGCCGCGAGGCCCACGCCCCTCGGATCCGTGCTGGTGAACGGGCGCACATCCGTGGCGGTCACGGGGGTGCCTGTGGTCGCTTCGAGGTGCGATGCGGTTTGTGTGAGCAGCGTGGCCACGGCCTCGCTGGCCGCTGATGCGTAGTACAGCTTCGTGCCCGTATCGGTGACGACGAAGACGCCGTAGACCGAGCGATCGAGAATCTGGTCCTTCGCGGCCGCCACGTTCGATGCCGAGTGATAGTGCCACACGCCCTCACCGGCCTTGTCGAGCGCCGCTTCGAGCTGTGTCCGTTGAGCCTGCGAGCCGACGACAGTGATCGGCACATCGCGGGGCGCCGAATGGATGCCGGGTAAGGCGAATGCGATCACCAGCGCGACCATGATCGCGATGAGAACACCTCCCGAGGTAGCCATCCGGCGCCAGCTTGAGCCGGGCACGCCGTCATGAGCGGTCTGAATTGCCATGCGATGCTCCTTCATTGAGAGATACGCTGCGTATCTATCGAGATACGCAGCGTATCTCCAAGCATCCGTTTTTGTCAAGATACGAGACGTATCTTGCGATAGGCTCGGCGTATGACCGAGGCAAGGGTGCGACGACGCGACGATGTGCTCATGGCTGCCATCCAGGCGGCGACACTCTTGGAGTTGAGCGATCACGGTTACGCGGGGGTGAGCTTCGAGGGGGTTGCCCGACGCGCGCAGACCAGCAAGCCGGTGCTCTATCGCCGTTATCGCAGTCGTGCCGAGATGGTGCTGGATGCGATCAGCCAAACCGGCGCCGATCAGGTCGTGGTGCCCCGCACCGGTTCACTGAAAATGGACGTGATCAGCGTTCTCGAGCAGATAGAGCAGCAGGTCTCGCGCTTCACGGCCGAGGTGTATCGGGGAGTGATCGGGGAATCAGACGACAATCTGCTGGATGACGCTCTCGATGCGGTGGGGGTCATCAACAGCCAGGTGATGCGAACAATCCTTGATGCGGCGCGCGCCCGCGGAGAACTGGGACCGAACCCGCTCCCTGAGCGGGTGGTGCTGTTGCCCATCACGCTGTTGCGACACGAACTGCTTTTCGGTCACCCCTTCGACCCAGCCGCCATTGCGGACATCGTTGACCAGGTCTACGTGCCGCTGGCGCAAACGGTGAGCAACGGCGATGAAAATGTCTCCGTTCAGCCGGTTTCGCGTGCTCGGGAACGGCCTGCGGCCACAAGTTCCAGGAGCTGATCGGCGAAGCCCACGAGCATCGCTATCTCGTTCTCGTCGCGGTCCACCCAGCGGCATTCCGGATGCGTGCCCACCGGCACGAAGTCCTTGTGCTGCTCCCACACCACGAGGGTGCGCTCGGCGCCGAGCACGTACTGCTGCCACCACACCTGGCGCAGGTAGGAGCGCGGGATGCTGCGCCAGAGTTTGTTCGTCGTCTTGATCTCGGCGAGCTCGAGCCTGTTGCCATGGCGCAGCGCGATGCCGTCCGGGGTGGCCAGATGCGCGGTGTTCGATACCGCATGAAACAGCGCCGAACTGGGGCGGATGCCGTACTCGGTGAGTACCCAGCGGGCGATCTCCGGCTCCCGCGCCTTGCCGTGGTCGGTGTAGGCGTTGCCCGTGAATCCACTGCCGTTGAGCTTGTCGAAGGCGGCCGCCTGAATGGAGCGCGCGGTGGCCAGCTTCGCGACATCCGTTGCCGTGACGCCACGGCTGCGGGCGCGCAGCCAGGCGACGCGATCGGTGGAGTCGGCGACGATGCGCGAAAGGTGATTGGGCCCCTCGGCAAGCTCAGGGACTGGGACCGATGCCTGTTCCTCGAAGAGGGAGAGCATCGTGTCGGTCACGTGTCTATTCTGCCCCGGCAGAGGCGGGAATCGCGTCGGGATCCAGCGTGTTCTGAATCACCATGATCGCGGCGCCGAGCACGCCGCCGGTGTCGCCGGCCTGCGCCGGCGCGATGGTGAGGTGCTGGGTGGCGAGCGGCGTCGACTGGCCGTAGACCACCTCGCGTACGCCCGCGAGCAGGTGTTCGCCGGCGCGCGCGATGCTGCCGCCGATGACGACCACAGACGGATTGAGCAGGTTGACGCAGGTGGCCAGCACCTCGCCGAGGTCGCGGCCGGCCTGGCGGATCGCCTGGATCGTGGCGGCGTCACCCGCGCGCTCCAGCTCCACGACATCCTGGCTCGTGCTCGCCGGTGTACCCGCCCGGGAGATCCAGCGCGCGATGGCCGGACCGCTCGCGAGAGCCTCGAGATCCGCTCCCTCGTCACCATGGCGCGGAGTGTCCCTGGTGAACGGCACGCGCACGTGACCGAGATCGCCCGCCGATCCCTGCGCGCCGCGCTGCAGGCGCCCTCCGCTGATGATGCCGGCACCGATGCCCGTCGAGACCTTCACGAACAGCAGATCGTTGTGCTCCCGCCAGGATGTCGCCTGCTCGCCAAGCGCCAGCACGTTCACGTCGTTGTCCACGAGCACGGGCACATCGAAGCGACGACGAATGTAGGCGGGCACGTCGAAGCGATCCCAGCCGGGCATGATGGGTGGATTCGTGGGCATGCCCGTGGAGTGTTCGACGGGGCCGGGAAGCCCGACGCCGATGCCCACGAGATCGCTTGCGGGTCTGCCGGTTCGCCTCAGCAGCCTGCGCGTCGCGTCGATGACCCAGTCCAGCACGGCCTCGGGGCCCTCCGCGATGTTCAGTGCCCTGGAATCGGTGTGCAGAATGCTGCCGGCGAGGTCGGCAACGGCGACGATGCCGTGCGTCGCGCCCAGATCGACGGCGATGAGAATGCGCGCGTTCGGGTTGAAGGCAACGCGAGCAGGCGGGCGTCCGCCCGACGAGACCGCGCCCGGCGAGTGAACAACCAGGCCGGATGCCATCAGCCCGGCCAGCCTGCCGGCCACCGTCGACCGGGCGAGGCCGGTGAGCGCGGCGAGCTCCGAGCGCGTGCGCGGCGTGCCTTCGCGCAGCAGCTCGAGCAGCCGGGCGGCATCCCGGGTGAGCAACGCGCCCTCGGCTGGGGTCGCGGTCACGGTCTCGGGCATAAGGGCATTGAATCATACGATCAGGCCGCTCTAGTCGAAATCTGCCATGAATAATTCATCTTTTGCTTGTGCGTCGACAGAAGTCTGCTTAGATTGATGCAACCCCGTCCACGGGTGTGTCACGCAACCGCGTTGGCGCAAAATTGGAGACCTTCCCCGATCTCACTCAAGGAGAATCGTGACCTCGTCAAATCTTTCCGTGCAGCTCTACACCGTGCGGGAATTGCTCGCCGAAGACCTGGCCGGCACCATCAAGCGCATCGCCGAGCTTGGCTTCACCCAGGTGGAGCCGTTCAATTTCACCGGTCTCGAGGGCCTGGGCGATGCTCTGAAGGCCAACGGCCTGACCGCGCCGACCACCCACGCGCACTTCATCGGCGAAGATGCCGCGCCGGTGTTCGCTGCCGCGCGTGAACTCGGCATCCAGACCGTGATCGACCCGTATGTGCCAGCCGAGCGCTGGCAGACTGCAGAAAGCGTTGCCGAAATCGCCGCGCAGCTCAACGCCGCGGCGAAGGTCGCCGCAGGCTTCGGCATCACGGTCGGTTACCACAACCACAACCACGAGCTGGAGAGCATCATCGACGGCACCAACGCCCTCGAAGTATTCGCCGCGCAGCTCGACCCCGAGGTGGTGCTCGAGGTCGACACGTACTGGGTCAAGGTCGGTGGCGTCGACCCGGTCGAACTGCTCGGGCGCCTCGGCGACCGCGTTGTCGCCCTGCACATCAAGGACGGCCCGGGTACCAGGGAGAACAAGGATCAGGTCGCCGTGGGCAAGGGATCCATGCCCGTGCGCGCGATCATCGAGGCGGCGCCGAAGGCGTTGCGCGTGATCGAGCTCGACGACTCCCGGGACGATCGCTTCCAGGCCATCGCAGACAGCTACTCCTACCTCACCGCTGCAGGCCTCGCATGAGCGCCGCAGCACGCACCGGGCGCGTCGGCGTCGGCGTCATCGGTGCCGGTGTCATCAGCAGCCAGTACCTGGAGAACCTGACCACGTTCCCCGATCTCGAGGTGCGCTTCATCGCGGACATCGATGAGGAACGAGCGCGCGCGCAGGCGGAGAAGTTCGGCATCGCGGCATCCGGTTCGGTCGAAAGCCTGCTGGCGGATGCCGACATCGAGATCGTCGTCAACCTCACCATTCCCGCCGTTCACGTCGAGGTGGCCGAGCAGGTGCTCGCCGCAGGCAAGCACGTGTGGAGCGAGAAGCCTTTCGCGCTCGACCGTGACAGCGGACGGCGGCTGTTGGACGCCGCACACGCGGCGGGCCTGCGAGTCGCCACCGCGCCAGACACCTTTCTCGGGGCGGGCATCCAGTCGGCCCGCCGCTTCATCGAGGCCGGCGGCATCGGAGCGCCGCTGACCGCGCTGACACTCATGCAGAATCCCGGACCCGAGGCGTGGCATCCGAACCCCGACTTCCTGTTCCAGGAGGGGGCGGGGCCGATGTTCGACATCGGCCCGTACTACATCACGGCGCTCGTGCAGTTGTTCGGACCGGTCTCGCGAGTGACCGCCGCTGCCTCGAAGGCCAAGCCGTTTCGGGTGATCGGCTCCGGCCCGCGTGCCGGTGAACAGTTCGACGTGACGGTGCCGACGCACGTGAGCGCGCTGTACGAGTTCGAGGGCGGCCAGACAGCGCAGAGCATCTTCAGCTTCGATTCCAAGCTGAGTCGTACGCAGTTCGAGGTCGCCGGTGTCGACGCCACCGTGGTCGTGCCCGACCCGAACACCTTCGACGGCGACCTCGTTGTGTACGACGGTGGCGAGGAGACGACGACGGTGGCCGCCACCGGCGTGACGACGACCCGCGGTACCGGCGTGGCCGAGCTCGCCCAGGCGATTCGCGCCGGACGGCCGGAACGAGCATCCGGGGAGAACGCCTTTCACGTGCTCGACGTCATGGTTTCCACGATCGAGTCGGCGCAGAGCGGCCAGCCGGTCGAGGTGGCGAGCACCACGACCGTCGCACCGGCCCTGCCCGAAGACTGGGATCCGCGCGTCGGAACGCTGTCGGCATGAGCGAGGCGGCGTCGCCCGGCCGACCGCTTGGGGTAGGAATCGTGGGCGGCGGCTTCATGGGCGCCGTGCATTCCCGGGCCGCTCGTGCGGCACGGGCACGTCTCGTCGGCATCTCCTCCTCGAGCGGAGCGCGTGCGCGGGCCGCGGCCGAGGAGTTGGGCCTCGAGCGTGGCTACGATTCGCTCGATGAGCTGCTCGCGGATGATGCGATAGACGTCGTGCACGTGTGCACGCCGAACGCGCTGCACGCCGAGCAGGCCGCCGCCATCGTGGCGGCGGGCAAGCACATCGTCTGCGAGAAGCCGCTGGCGACGAGCGTGACGGATGCCGCTGCGCTCGTCGACGCCGTCGCATCTGCCGGCGTCACCGCGACGGTGCCGTTCGTCTACCGCTTTCACTCGCTCGTGCGTGAGGCGCGAGCCCGGGTGCAGGAGGGCGAACTGGGGCGGCTGCTGAGCATCCACGGTTCGTATCTGCAGGACTGGCTGCTGGATGCCGGCGACGACAACTGGCGGGTCGAGGAGGCCAGCGGCGGTCGCTCGCGTGCCTTCGGCGACATCGGGTCGCACCTGGTCGACCTCACCGAGTTCGTCACGGGCGACCGGGTCACGCAGGTCTCTGCGACCAAGCGCACCTTCTTCGGCGAGCGGGCCGAGCACACCGCCATCACCACCGAGGATGCGATAGCCATCGTGCTGCAGACGGCCGGCGGCGCCCTGGGCACGCTGCTCGTCTCCCAGGTGGCCGCCGGTCGAAAGAACCGGCTGCACCTGGAGATCGCGGGTTCGAGCGAGAGCATCGCCTTCGACGGTGAGCAGCCCGAGGCCATCTGGGTGGGGCGTCGCGGCGGATCGCAGTTGATCCCGCGCGATGCCGATCAGTTGCATCCGGATGCCGCGCGGCTGTGTGCGGTGCCTGCCGGGCATCCGCAGGGTTACCAGGATGCGTTCAACGCCTTCGTCGCCGACAGCTACGCGGCCATCGAGGGCGCGTCGCCCGAGGGCCTGCCGCGCTTCGAAGACGGGCTGCGCGCCGCGCGCGTGACCGACGCAGTCATGGACGCCGCCGACAGCGGCACCTGGATTTCGGTGGTCCCGTAGCGCCGCGAAGCGCGCGTGTCGAGACCGTACGTGAACTGACGCGTTGGCCCTGAGCCCGCGCTCGGCTTCAGCTATGCTGAAAGTAGCTTTCATTAAATGAAGTAGGTTCGCAAAGGAGCGACATGACGGCAGACGGATACACCATCACGGCAGAAGACCCGGGCTTTCAGCCACCGGCATTCCTCGCGCCGGGCATCGCCGAGGCGCAGCATCCGACCGGCGCCGAACGGCGCCTCGCCCTCACCTACGCGATGCCCGACGGCTACCGGCCGCTCCAGCTCGACCTGTACGTACCCACCGAGCGCACCGGTCCGGTTCCCTGCGTCGTCTGGATCCATGGCGGCGCCTGGCTGTTCGGTACCCGCCTCGCTCCGCCCGATTACTGGCCGGCCGGAGCGCTCTTTCAGGCCATCATCAACGCGGGCCTCGCGGTGGCATCGATCGACTACCGCCACTCGCGCGAAGCGGCCTTCCCTGCCCAGGTGCACGACACGAAGGCCGCGATCCGCTACCTCCGCCGGTTCTCCGAGGAACTCGGTCTCGATACCGAGCGATTCGGCGTGTGGGGTGAGTCTGCCGGTGGCCATCTCGCCGCTCTCGTCGCGCTGATCGATGACCCCGCGTTCGAGGGCGTGGAGGGCGTGACCGGCGAGAGCAGCGCGGTGAGCGCGGTGGTCGACTTCTACGGCGTTGCGGATGCCGACACCATGCCCGCCTTCCGCGACTCGATGCCGCAGGAGTGGATCGACAACCTCGACGCGAAGGGCCAGGGAGCACCCGCGGAGCCGATCGATATCCTTCTGGCCGGTTCCCCGTACCCGCGCGACGAGGCCCGGCGACTCGTCTCACCCGTCCACCATGTGCGCGCGGACGCTCCGCCGTTCCTGCTCGTTCACGGTGAGGCCGACGGCCTCGTGCCCTTCGGCCAGAGCGAGCAACTGCACGCCGCGCTGCAGCAGGCCGGCGCGCAATCGGAGCTGGTGGGCGTGCCCGGCGCAGACCACGTGTTTCTCGGCACCGACCCGCTGCCCCAGATCGACCGCGGAGTCGCGTACCTGAAGGCCAAGTTCAGGGAATGAGCACGACGGCGCTCACTCTGCTCGGCACCGCCGGCGGGCCTGGCGGTCACGTCGACCGGGCAGGCATCGCGAGTCTCGTGACAGTCGGCCGGCGGCACTATCTCATCGACGCCGGTGAGGGGGTGAGCCGGCAGCTCGCCCGCGCGGGCCTGAAGGTTCTCGATCTCGACGGCGTCTTCCTCACGCACTTGCACGACGACCACACGGCGGGGCTCCCCGGTGTCGTCACCTTCCGTCACACGATGCGCGGCGGTCCCCTGCCATTGATCGGACCACCCGGCGCGAGCGCACTGTGCGACGGCATCCTCGCCTATCTCGACGTCAATTTCCGCATCCGCGGCACGGAAGCGCCGATGCCGCCCCCGCAGTCCATCCTCGAAGTGACCGAGGCCGAGCCGGGCGTCATCTACTCCGACGATGATGTGAAAGTGACCGCCGTGGAGAACACCCACTACGCTCTCACGGAGTTTGGCGGGCTCCACCGCTCTTACGCCCTGCGCTTTGACACCGCGGACCGCTCGATCGTCTTCACGGGCGACACCGGAGTGAGCGCGGCCGTCGAGCGGCTCGCTCACGGTGCCGACATCCTGGTGTCGGAGATGGTGACGGATGCCGACACGGCACTGGTTCCTGCGTTTGTGCGCGACCATATGGCCACGGAGCACCTGTCGCCCACACAGGTCGGTCAGCTCGCCGCTACTGCCGAAGTCGGATGCGTGGTGCTCTCGCACTACACGCAGGCAACCGCCGACGACCTCGCGCAGATCCGCGGCGAGTTCTCGGGCGAGGTCATCGCTGGCGAAGACCTGATGCGGCTCTAAGCGGGGTTAGGGCCCACGCGTCACCGCCAGTGACACCGCATGCGTCGAGCGGCCGGGAGCGAGCACGACCACTCCCGACGAGGTCACTAGCTTCGCCGCGACGCCGTTGGGCACGTCGACGGTGACGGATGCGGCATCCGCCTCGCGCTGCCACTGAACCGCGAGCTCCCCGTACGGCGTGCCGACGTGGGCCCGCACGCGCTCAACACCCGCGTCGAAGTCCGGCTCGATCACCGCTGTGCGGTAGCCCGGCGAGGTGGAGCGGATGCCGGCAATCCGGCGATACAGCCAGTCGTCCACGGCCCCCGGCGCATAGTGGTTGAGCGACATGGGCCGGATCTCTCCGTCGGGCGACACCGCATCCCACGCCTCCCAGATGCTTGTCGCGCCCTGGTCGACCTCGTACAGCCAGGATGGCATCTCGGACTGCCAGAGCAGCGTGCGAGCGACCTCGGGGTAGCCGTGATCGCAGAGCACGTCGAGCAGGTAGGGCGTGGAGAGAAAGCCGGTGTCGAGTCGGTCGCCGCGGGCGTGGACGAGCTCGACGAGTCGGGCGGCCGTGCGCGGCCGAACTGACTCGGGCACCATGTCGAAAGCCAGCGCCAGCACGTAGACGCCCTGCAAGCGCACCGGCAGGTCGCCGTGCACATCGACATACTCAGCAGCGAAGGCCGCCCGCACATCAGCCGCGCGGTCAGTGAGGGCCGCGGCATCCGCCCCTCGACCGAGCACTGCCGCTGCCCGCGACGCAAGAGAGAGCGTGTTCGCCTGAAACATGGGCGCGATGTACTCGCTCGTGAGCGCGGGCGCCACCCCCAGCGCCTCATGGATCGGCTTGTCCTCCATCGTGCTCGGGGTCAGCCAATCGCCGAAGTGCGCGCCGGTGTTGTAAAGCAGGGCCTGGGCGCGCCGCCGATCAGGCGTGAGATCGACTGTGCTGAGCGCGTCGGGCAGCTCGGTGGCAGCGGTCGTCTGCTGATAATCGATCCAGCGCATCAGCGCGTCGGAGTTCTCCTCGAGCACTCGGCGGTCGCCATACCGCTCGTACAACACCCACGGCACGATCGCTATCGCGTCGCTCCAGCCGGCAGCGGCGACGATCGAGCCGATGCCCTGCGCGGTCGCTGCAGCCTCGTCATCAAACGGCGAGCGTGGCGAGAAGATCGGGATGCGGCCGTCGGCAAGCTGGTCGGCCCGCAGGTTGTCGAGCCACCGTGAGAGAAAGGGCACGACCTGCGCATTGTTTGTCGCGGCGCCGACGAAGGCCTGGATATCGCCGGTCCATCCCGCCCGCTCCCGCTGCGGGCAGTCTGTCGGGATTGAGAGAAAATTGCCGCGCTGACTCCAGACAATGTTCTGGTGCAGACGGTTTAGCCGGGCATGGGATGACGCGAATGAACCGGTCTGCTCAAGGTCACTCGCGATCACCACCGCAACGATGTCGTCGGCGGTGAGCGCGCCGCTGAGCCCCGTGACCCTCGCATACCGGAACCCGTGGAAGGTGAACTCCGGCTCCCACTCGTCGTCGCCACCGGCGGAGTAGAAGACGTCTGTCTGCTCCTTGTTGATGCCGGTGATGTTGTCGAACCACGCGCCATCGGCGGCGAGAATTTCGGTGTGTTCGATGACGATTCGCTGGCCTGGCACGGTGTCACGGATGCGGAGCCGCGTGCGGCCGGCGATCACCTGGCCGAAATCGACCACGGCACCATCGGGCGTTTCGATGACCTCGACGGCAGGCAACTCGAGCACGCGACGGATCGGCTCTCCGGTGAAGGGCCGGAGCTGTTCGTGGTCTCGACCAACCCCGATCGCCGGCATCCATTGACTGTCGTCGAAGCCCGCGCGGTCCCATCCGATCGGTACGGCACGGCGGTCGAACTGCTCGCCAATGAAGAGGTCGGCGTAGGCCCATGGGCCGCCGGCGGTGCGCACGTCGGAGCCGGATGCCACGACCTCGGCCGTGCCGTCGGCGTACTCCAGGTGCAGCTGCCAGATGGCACTGAGCCGCGTTCCGAACTGGGCACTGGATCCTGTCAGGCCGAGCCTTCCCGACCACCAACCGTCGGCGAGTGCGAGTGCGAGTACGTTCTCACCCGCCGCAAGGGCGCTGGTGATGTCGTAGCTCTGCACCGAGATGCGGTGCTCATACGCGTCGGACCCGGGCACGAGCACCTGGTCGTCGGCGCGCTGCCCGTTCACGAAGGCGGAGTAGATGCCGCGCGCCGTGGCGAACAGTCGTGCGCGCGAGAGTCCGTCGCGTACCGCGAACGACTGCCGCAGCAGTTGCGGCGGGCGCAGCCGCTCATCGAGAGGCGTGTCGGGCCCGAGACCGCGGATCCAATCGAGAATGCTCCACCGTTCGACGACGGCATCCTGCTGGTCGGGCTCCACCCACTCGGCGACCCAGTCCGCGGCATCCAACAGTGCCGTCTCGAAGGTGGATTCCGCCCACGGCGCCCAGCCGTCGGCGCCGAGACAGCGCACCCGCCACCTGTGGGCCGTGTTTGACGCGAGCCGTTCGCCCATGTAGTCGACAAGCGAGCTCTCGATGCTCTCCACCACACCGCTCATCCACACGGGACGACCGCTGGCGGTCACCACCTCGAGTTCGTACGCCTCTTGCTCGAGGTCGACGATCCACGAGAATCGCGGATGCCGAGTTCCGATTGCGATTGGGGCGCGCAGATATTCGACGCGAAGGTCCCGACATCCGTGCTGCATGAGGATGCTCCTTCGTGGGGCTCGCTGAGCTGCCAGCTCAGATACTGGCGGTGAATCTCGTGGTCAACGTGCCGATGCCCTCGATCTCGCTCACGAGCACGTCGTCAGCACCGATGAAGCGCTGGGGGGTGCGTCGGTTGCCGATGCCCGAGGGTGTGCCTGAGAAGATGATGTCTCCCGGCAGCAGCAGGCACACGGCCGAGAGGCGCACGAGAAGCTCCGGAACGTCGTAGAGCATCATCGACGTGCGAGAGGACTGCATCCTCTCACCTGACAAGCTGCACGAGAGCGCGAGGTCGTCCCGGTGGGCGAACTCGTCGGGCGTCACAAGCCACGGACCGGTTGGCCCGAACCCGGGAAACGATTTGCCGAGGCTGAATTGTGGGGCAGAGCCCTGCAATTGCGTGATGCGTTCGGAGAGATCCTGCCCGATGGTGAGGCCCGCCACGTGGTCCCACGCACTCTCACGATCGAGATTGCGGGCTTCGCGGCCGATCACCACGACGAGCTCGACCTCCCAATCGACGTTTCCCTCCGGCAGTTCGACGATCGTGTCGGCTCCGACGATGCACGACGGAAACTTCGTGAACGTCACCGGCATCGAATTCGGCGGGTACCCGGCCTCGGCGGCGTGCTCTGCATAGTTCAGGCCGATCGCGAAGACCTGACGCGGGCGCGGCACAGGGGCCCCCAACCCCTCGACATCGATGGCGGCGGATGCCGCCGCATCCGGTAGCTCAACCGTCGACGCCCATTCGGTGAATGCGCTCCAGTGATCGAACAACGACTGGGGATCCGGCCCGAAACGACCATCGGATGCCGCGGCGACATCGGTCGCGCCGCCCCCGGTGATGAGGGCGGCGCGACCGTCGAGATTCGCGATCTTCACGCGGGTGCCTACCAGTCCACTCGCTGCGGAGCGGGCTCGCCGTAGCGCTCTTCCCAGCTGATGACCTTGTTGCGCAGCGTGCCGATGCCGGTGATCTCGGCCTCGATCTCGTCGCCGGGATTGAGGTAGAAGTCGAATGGATTCGGCTGCACGGCAGCAACGCCCGAGATCGTGCCTGTGGTGATGATGTCACCGGCGGTGTACGTCTGCGGGGAGTGGTAGGCGACCAGGTGTGGAAACCTGATGCGGGTCTGGTTGGTGTTGCCCTGCTGGCGCACTTCACCATTGACGCGCAGCTGCATCGGCAGCTCGTGCATGTCGGGCACCTCGTCGCGGGTGACGATCCAGGGGCCGATCGGGCAGAACGTGTCGATCCCCTTTGAGAACGAGAAGACGCCGGACTCCATTTCCTTGCGCTGGATGTCACGCGCCGTGATGTCGTTGAACACGGTGAATCCGGCTATGTACTCGTCGGCCTCGTCGGCGTCGAAGAATTTGCCGGACTTGCCGATGATAATTCCGAGCTCCAGCTCGTAGTCCATCTCCTTGGTGAGGTGGGAAGGATAGACGATGTCGTCATCCTGGCCGATGATCGCATCGACGTTCTGAAAGAAGACGATTCCCTTGTGCACGGGGTGCGACCAGTCGACGGCGGCGAGCTCCTTGTGGTGGTCGGCGAAGTTGCCGGCGGTGTGGAAGAACTTCTTGGGGCGGATAGGTGCCTCCAGCTTGACGTCGCTGTATGCGAGGCGCTCGCCGGTCTCCCGCACGTCGCCGCCACGGGCGAAGTACTCGCGGGTCGAAGGCACGTCGAGTTCGAGCACGACGCCCTCGTCGAGCTCGAGGCGGCCGACGCGGCCACCGTCGAAGGTGATGAGCTTCATGGGATGGGTCTCCTTGTGTTCGTTGTCTGGAGGTCGGCGCCTACGCGCCGACCATGTTGAATCCGCCGTCGGCGAGCATGTAGCCACCGGTGAGGTGAGCCGCTTCGTCTGTGGCGAGCCACAGGCATGCGCCGGTAACGAACTCGGGCGGTGGGATGACTCCCATCGGCGTCTGCGACAGCAGCACCTCGCGGCGGCCGCTTTTCCAGTCCTCACGGCCCAGCAGCCGCTCGGTCTCCATGAAGCCCGGCGCGAAGGTGTTGACCCGCACGGCCGGCGCGAACGCCTTCGCGTACGACTTGGTGATGCCGAGAATCGCGTACTTGGCCGCCGCGTACTGCGGAGCGCGGGAGGAGCCGCGCACGACGACGGTGGAGCCGACCTGCACAATGTTGCCGTGGCCCTGCTCCAGCATCCGCGCACCGAATTCGTGGGTCATCAGCAGCGTGCCCTTGACGTCGATGTCGATGACCGCGTCGAGCGCCTCCTGGGTGAGCTGGTCCCACGCCATCTGCTCACTCGAGACGTCGCCGACGTTGTTGACGAGCACGTCGAGGGTTCCGAATTCAGCCCACACCTCGTCGGCCATGCGCTTGATCTGATCCCACGAGCCGATGTCGGCCTGAACCAGTATTCCGTCGCTGCCGGCCTCGCGAATGCGCTGGAGGGTCGCCTCGGCACCCGCCTTGGACGAGCGGTAGTGCACGGCGACCTTCGCGCCCTCCTGCGCAGCGCGAACGGCGATCTCGGCGCCGAAGCCGGTACCGGCACCGGTGACGAGCACCGTCTTGCCCGCGAAGCGGGGGAAGATCTGTGGGGTGGAATCAGTCATTTGCGTCTCCTTATTTCTCTCTCAGTTCTAGACCAGCGTGCGTCCGCCGTCGATGTACATCACGTGGCCGGTGATGAAGCTGGCGTGACGTGACGATAGAAACAGAGCTGCTCCGGTCACCTCGTCTGGAGTGCCGAGGCGGCCTGCCGGAACGAGGCCCACGAGGTTCTCGCGCTTGCCCGGCTTGGCGAGCTCACCAGCGGTCAGCGGGGTCTCGATGTAGCCAGGCGCGAGTGCATTCACCGTGACGCCAGACGCCGCCCACTCCCGTGCCATGGCCCGCAGGAGCTGGTTGATGCCCCCTTTGGATGCCGCGTATGGACCATGCGAGTGGTGCGCGAGAAGGCCGGAGACGCTTGAGAGGGCGAGCACCCGACCATATCCCTGCTCCACCATGCGACGTCCCGCGGCCTGCGCCACGCCGAAAGCCGACGAGAGGTTGACGCGCAGGATATGGTCCCATTCGTCCTCAGTGAACTCGAGGATCGGGCGACGGTCATTGATGCCGATGGCGTGCAGGAGAATGTCGAGTCCGCCGAGCTTCTCGACGACCTCGGCTACCACGCGCTCTCCTGAGCCATGTTCAGTGAGATCGGCCTCGATCAGCTCGTAGTTCGCCCCGCGGGCCGCCAGCTCGGAGCCGATCGCCTCGAGGGTCGCCACATCGCGGTCGGCGACGGCGACGGATGCCCCTGCCGCAGCAAACGCGAGTGCGCAGGCTCCGCCGATTCCGCCGCCTCCGGCGACGAGCGCGCGCGAGCCGTTCAGTCCGAGCCAGTCCGCGTACGTTGCCGTACCGTTCTCGACGATTGTCGCTGTCGACACCGTCGCCTCCTTGTGAGTAAAGTTTATCTAGCAAAAGTTACTTTTGCTAAATGAACTTATCCCGCCGAGTGAGATCAGTCAACCCAGGAGGATCCATGACCGCCCGCATCACCCCTCTTCGACCCCACGAGCAATCGATCGATCAGCGCGTGCTGGCTGCGGCAATCACCGGTGGTCCACGCGCTCAGGGACCGCAACACTTTCCGCTGACCGCCGATGACGGATCGCTCCGCGGGCCGTTCGACGGATTCCTGCGTTCGCCCGCGGTCGGCACCGCATTGCAAGAGCTCGGTGCGAGCATCCGATACTGCACCGGGTTCACCGACCGTGCCCGCGAGCTGGCGATCCTCCTTGTCGCCGCACGCCGGGACAGTGATTTCGAGCGCGAATCACACGAGGCGATCGCTCGCGCTCTCGGCTTCACTCCCACGGAGATTGCCTCCATTTGTGCGCTCGACGTCGCGGGGTTCCCGAACGACGAGGCCCTCGTCGGGCGCGTTGTCATCGCGCTGCTGGACGGCGACCTGAACGACGAACTGTGGGAGAGGGCATCCGCAGGTCTCGGTGACGGCGCCATCTTCGAACTCACTACCCTCGTCGGTTACTACTCGACGCTCGCGCTGCAACTGCGCGTCTTTCGGGTGGAGTCGTGAAGCTTGCGCGTCGAACCTCGACGAGATACGGTTTCATACCATGAAAGCTCCTGACTCCGTCCACGTTCCCGAAGAAGGGCATGTCAAGACGGGCAGCCGCTATCGGATCGAGGCGCTCGCCAAGGGACTGGACGTGCTGCGCCTGTTCGACGAATCTGTGACGGCGCTGAAGCTGCGCGAGATCTGCGATCGCACCGGCATCCCGATGCCGACGGCATTTCGCGTGATCGCGACCCTCGAAGAGGGCGGTTTCGTCGAGCGACTCCCCGACGGAGGAATCCGGCCGGGGGTGGCCGTGCTCACTCTCGGCTCGGCCGCGTTGCGTGGTTCGAGCCTGGTGCAACTGAGTGAGCAGCCCTTGCGGCAACTGGCCGAGGCCACCGGCGAGACCGTCAACCTCGGCGTGCTGACCGGCGACCGGGTGCTGTACCTCGCTCGACTGCGCAACTCCGACCTGGTGACCGCCAACATCCAGGTGGGCTCGACACTGCCTGCGGCCTACACCTCGATGGGCAAGCTGTTGCTGGCCTGGCTCGATGACGACGAGCTGCGGCAGACGTTGGCCGGTCACGACTTCGCCGCCACCGCCGGACCGAACGCGGCACAATCGATCGGCGAGCTGGCGGCGCGACTGGCCGAGATTCGGCAGCAGGGCTACGCCGTGCAGGACGAGGAGGTCGCCGCTGGCCTGCGCTCGGTATCGGTGCCGGTGTTCGGCCGCGAGACGAAGCCCGCCGCCGCGATCAACATCGCTGTCGCGTCGTCGCGGCACGACGTCGCATCGCTGCGCGGACCGCTGCGCGAGCGGCTGCAGGCCACCGCGGACGACATCTCGCTGCGCCTGCGCGCTAACTGACCGGGTCGAGGGACGCCTGCCAGCTACCCAGTAACGCGGCGGGCGAACGCGAGCGCGCGCTCAAGCAAACCGACGCGGTCCACGTCGCCCTGCCACAGGTGCCCCGCACCGGGCACGAGGTCCAATTCAGTCGGCACCCCCACGCCCACCAGCGCCGCGGCGAACAGCTCGCTCTGCGCGTGAGGCACCGCCTGATCGTCCAGGCCATGCGCGATCAAGGTCGGGGGCGCGCCGGCGTGCACATGCGTGGCGGGGCTGGCCGCTCGGGCACGATCGAGGTCGGCGCCGACGGGATGCCCGAGCCAGCCGGCCTCACGGCTGTCGGGGTCGTCGAGACTGCCGAGATCCGGCGCCATCGCGGTCAGGTCGGTCGGCCCGTACCAGTCGATGAGACCGCGGGCCGAGGCATCCGGATCCAGCGCGACCAGCGCCGCGATCGTCGCGCCCGCCGACTCGCCCCACAGCACGAGGCGGTCGGCGTCGAAGCCGAACTCGTCGGCGTGCAGACGCAGCCATCGGACGGCGGCGAAAGCGTCATCGACCTGGGCAGGAAAGACTGCCTCGCCGCTGAGCCGGTAGTCGACAGATGCGAGCGCGAACCCCGCCGTCACGATCCGGCCGAACGGGTCGTCGGCTGCGGTCATCGACGGGCAGAACACGCGGCGGCTGCCCAGCCGCCATCCGCCGCCGTGCACGAACACGATCAGCTGTGCATCGTGCTGCGCTGGCAGATGCAGATCCAGGCTCAGTGGCCGGCAGCCCGCCGGCTCCGCGTACACGAGGTCGCGGAGCACGGTGGGCGTGCGCACGGGCGCCGGCTCAGTCGTCAAGGAACTTGTAGTCCGGGCGGAAGACGGTGCCATACTTCTCGCCCGCGGCACGCATCTGGTCGAACGACGGAGCGAAGAACTCGCTCGGTCCCGGAATGCCCGTCTCCAGCGTCGGCTTGCCCATCGCGTGGAAGAAGCGGCCGAAGCCGGCGCTGGATACCCCGAGGACCTTCGAGTCGGCCGCCTCGTTACGGTACGCGTGGATGGTGTTCCTGGGTACATAGGCGAATGCGCCAGCGGTCAGTACCCGGTCGTCCTTGAACCCGTGCTCATCGTCCATCCACAAGTGGACGGCGCCACTGACGACGTAGAAGATCTCATTCGTATAAGGGTGAAGGTGCGCCGGAATGATATCGCCGGCATTGCCCTCACTCGTGAACACGTCGAACTGACCGTCGGTCTCGTCTCCGGTCAGCAGAATGTCGAACATCGTGTCGAACACGATGCTCTTCTCGCCCTCGCCGTGGGCGAGATAGAAGGGCTTGGGCACTCCCGGCAGAATGCCGATGTGCATGGGGTCGAGCTGTCGCTCTGCAGACTCCAGTGTCATTTCTCTCTTACCTCCGCGTAAGTTGGATCCTTCCAGTGTCGGGGCCAGACCCGCTCCAGGCCAGTTCGAGATACCTCACCGTCATTAGGCTGGGACTAAGATCGGAGCATGGATGTTCCGATCCACGTCGTGCGCTACTTCTGCGTGCTCGCCGAAGAGCTCCACTTCGGCCGCGCCGCTGAGCGCTTGAGCATCACCCCGCCGTCTCTGAGTCAGCAGATCAGCCGGCTCGAGCAGCAGATTGGTGTAAAGCTCTTCGATCGCAGCTCCCGTAAGGTCGAGCTCACCGCCTACGGAAGTGACCTGCTTCCGCTCGCCCGACGCGTGCAGGACGACCACGATCAGATCCTCAGCTGGGCCCGTTCCGTGCGGCGCGACCGCGATGCGCCCGTCCTGAAGGTCGGCCTCGTCGCTGCCAGCGCTGGCACGCTCACGACCGCCGCAATCGCCGCCACGATGAACGCCTTCCCCAACGCGCGTATCGAGATGCGGCGCCTGGGATTCTTCGACGTCATCGACGACCTCGAGGCCGGGCGAGTGGACGTCGTGTTCGGGCCGGGCCCCATTCAGGTTCCGCCGCGAATACGTTCGGAACCAATCTGGCGCGAGCCTCGCATCCTTGTCACGCGGTCCGATCACCGTTTCGCCGACCGGGAGTCGATCTCGATCCTCGAGACCAACGACGAGGTCTTCGTCGCCGTCACCGACGGTCGACCCGAAGTGGTCGACTGGTGGCTCGTCGATCCCCGCCCCGACGGGTCGCGTCCGAAGCGCGGACTGACGGCCGACAGCGTTGACGGACTCTTCGAGCTCGTTGCTGCAGGCGCGGGGGTCAACATTGCAGGTCAGTCAGCGGCGCGGCAGTATCGCCGCGACGAACTCGCCTTCATCCCGTTCGACGACATCGAGCCCGCCACGATTCTGCTCTTCAGCCTCGGCGACACGCAGAACCCCATGGTCAAGGCATTCCGCGAGACCGCGCAGGAGCTGTCTTCTCTCGTCGAGGTGTCATTCCACTAAACGGGCTCACGCGCCTACCTTCAGCCGGCAACCTTCGCCTCGGCACGGAGCGCCTGCCATGCCTCGCGGCGACGCGCCTGCTCGTCGGGGTCGGGAACCGGTGAGGCCGCCATGAGGGTGCGGGTGTAGAGGGCTTGGGGGTTGCGCATCACGTCGATTGTGGCGCCCTGCTCCACTATTCGTCCGCGGTTGAGCACGATGACGCGTTGGGCGAGGAATTCAACGACGGCCATGTCGTGGGCTATGAAGAGGTAGCCGAGGTCTTTGCCGGAGCGCAAGTCGGCCAGCAGGTTGAGCACCTGCGCCTGCGTGGAGAGGTCGAGCGCGCTGACAGCCTCGTCGCAGACCACAAGGCGCGGATCGGTGACGAGGGCTCGAGCGATCGCGATGCGCTGCCGCTGGCCGCCGGAGAACTGGCGAGGATACCGGTCTTCCGACCCCGGCGGCAGGCCGACGGCGGAAAGCACGTCCTGCGCGCGCAGATCGCGCTCCGCGCGAGCGATGCCGGCGATCCGGAGCGGTTCGGTGATGGCGTCGCCGATCGGCCGGCGCGGGTTCAGCGAGGAGAAGGGGTCTTGGAACACGGCGCGCAGCTCGCCCTGCAGTGAGCGGCGTGCCGCCGGTTTCGCGTGCGTGATGTCGCGGCCCTCGAACAGGATCTGCCCGTCTGTGACCGGCTGCAGGCCGAGGATGGCCCGTCCGATCGTCGTCTTACCGGAGCCTGACTCTCCGACGAGACCCATCGTCTCGCCACGGGCGATCGTGAACGACACGCCATCGACGGCCGCGGGACCCTTCTTGTTGTAACGGATGGTGAGGTTGCGCACCTCCAGCAGCGGCACGGCCTCGGCATCCGCGGCTTCTCGGACCAGCTGCACCGTGGTCATCGCTCTCCTCCGACCGAGACAGGCTCTCGCCACTCGTCCTGTCGCCCCTGCACGTCATCGTGTCGAACGCAGCGCACGCCGCCGGAGCCGAGAGTGCGAGGCTCCAACTCGATCGTGGTCAGGCACTCGTCGGTCGCGAAGCGGCACCGCTGGGCGAAGCGGCATCCGCTGGGCCAGGATGCCGGGAGTGGAACCTGCCCCGGAATCGACGCAAGTCTCGTCGTGCCCTCGAACGCGATGATTGCGTGCGGGTCGGCGGCGAGCAGCGCCATTGTGTACGGATGCTCGGGATGCATCAGCACGTCACGCACGGTGCCGGTCTCGACGATCTGCCCGGCATACATCACCGAGACGTCATCACAGAGGTCGGCGACGACACCGAGGTCGTGCGTGACGAGAATGATCGACATGCCGCGCTCGGCGATCAGGCCGCGCAGCAGGGCGAGGATCTCGGCCTGGATAGTGACGTCCAGAGCGGTCGTGGGCTCATCGGCGACCAGCAGGCGCGGGGACCCCGCCAGTGCCAACGCGATAGCAACGCGCTGCGCCATGCCGCCGGAGATCTGGTGCGGGAAGCTCTTCAGCACGCGGGGCGCATCGACGATGCCGACGTCGACGAGCAACTGCTCAGAAATGCGTCTCGCCTCGCCACCGCTCACGTGACGCAGACGCTTGACGGCCGCGCCCAGTTGAGAGGCGACAGTGAACATCGGGTCCAGCGCCCGGGAGGGCTCCTGCGAGATGAAGGCGATGTCATGACCTCGCACCTTTCTGAGGGCCTTCTCATCGGCGCGCGCGAGGTCGAGATCTCCCCATTGGATGCGTCCGGAGCGCACCGACAGCCCCGGAGCGAGCAGCCCCATCAGCGCGTAGGAGGTCACGCTCTTACCGCAGCCGGATTCACCGACGAGGCCCATGACCCTACCCGGCTCCACTCGCATCGAAACACCCGTCACGAGCGCGGGCCCGTCATCGACCCCTATCACGAGCTCTTCGATGACGAGTTCTCCCGGAGCGGTCGCCAGCGGGTTCGAGGGCGCGGCGGCACTCGTGGGACGCGCGACGGTGAGGCCCGGCACGGTCTTGAGCTTTTTGTGGCGAATCGCCACTAGTGGCGGTGGAGTCGCCTGGCCGCCGGAGAGCACGTCGGCCAGAGCGTTGGCAGCGATGATGGTCAGCGCGAGCACGAGGCCGGTGGGCACCATCATCCAGGGCTGCTGGAAGATGAACTGCGCGGCGGATTGGATCATGCCGCCCCAGGTCGGTGCCGGCGGCTGGGGTCCCAGCCCGATGAAGGCGAGGCCCGCCTGCAGCATGATACCGATGCCGAAGAAGATGACGAATTGCACTATCACGGTCGTGGCCATGTTCGGGAGCACATGGCGAAAGCTGACGCTGAGCGGCCTGACACCGTCTACCGCGGCGGCCTCGACATACAACTGCTTCTGTAGCGATTTCGCCTGGCCGGAGAAGATGCGGTACAGCCCTCCGAAGAACAGCACGCCGAATACGGCCATGACCAGCAGCATGTTCTGTCCGACGGCCGTGATGAAGGCGAGGATGATGACCATCCCCGGAAGGGAGAGCACGATCTCGCTGATGCTGTTCATGACAGCCTCGGCCCGGCTGCTGCGCGCGGCCCACAGCGTGAGGGGCACGGTGACGGCGACGGCGACGATCGGGGAGACGAGGGCCAGGCCCATCGTGGAGGCGGCGGCGGTCACGATGCGGGAGAGAAGATCGCGACCGAGCTGGTCGGTGCCGAGGAGGTGCGCGGCGGTCGGCCCCTGAAGAACGGCGCCGAGGTCTTGCGCGAGAGGCCCGTACCGCAGCCAGAGTGGCCCGGTGAGCGAGGCGATGACCAGGCCCACGAGCCAGATGAGCGACAGGATGGCCGTCGGCGAGCGGAAGGCTTTCGTGCGCAGCCTGCGGTGCGGCTTGCGGATGGCCAGGATCGCGGTGGTGGAGACCGTCATGATGCACGCAGTTTCGGGTCGAGGGTGCGGTTGAGGAGCTCGAGCACGAGGTTGACCACGACTACCACGAGTGTGGCGACGAGCACGAGGGCCTGCACGAACGGAAGATCGGCGGAGCCGACGGATGCCTGCATGGCCTGGCCGATTCCGGGGAGCGCGAAGAGAAGCTCGATGACGACCGAGCCGCCGAAGAGAACGATGAACTGCACCACGATGCTCGCGAGGATGGGGAGGCTCGCTCCGCGCAGCGCGTGGACATAGACGATGCTCCATGTCGGTGTGCCGATCGCGCGCAGGGTGCGAATGTGCTCCTGCGCGAGGGACTCAGCCATCGACGCGCGCGTCTGTCGCGCGATCACACCCGCCGAGGTGATCGCGATCGTCAAGACCGGAAGAACAAGGGATCGGAACCACCGCTCCGGGTCGACGTCGAAAGGCACGAATCCGGTGGCCGGCAGCATACGCAGCTGCACGGCTAAGACGTAGACGAGGAGGACGCCCACCCAGAAGGCAGGAAGCGAGAGCATGATGCCGCTGATCACCGTGACCACCCGGTCAACCGCGCCGCCGCGCACCGCCGCCAGCACGCCGAGGAGGATGCCGATGATCGCGCTGAGCAGCGCCCCGCCGACGGCGAGTGCCCCGGTGACGGGGAGGCGCTTGGCGAGATCAGGGCCGAGCGGCCGACCGTCGATGAGCGAAACGCCGAGGTTTCCTTGAAGTACCTGGCCGATCCACTGGAAATATTGCTGCAACCAGGGGTCATACCAGCCGATCTTGGTGTTGTAGGCGAAGATCTGCTCCGGCGTCGCAGACTGTCCCAGAGCGACACCGCCCGGCGTCGAGCCGGACAGGTGCACCAGCACGAAGGCGATCCACGACGCGATGAGCAGGGTCAGGATGCCGAGTCCTACCCGCTTTGCCATGAAGATGAGCATCATCACTCCCCATTGGTCCGGTGCCGGCGGCGCGAAGCCGCCGGCACCGGAATGTCGATCAGGACGCCGGCTGGATGGACGCCAGGAGCGGGTAGGGGTCTGAACCGGGGAAGGTCAGTTTTGCCACCTTCGCCGTGTTATAGCCCCACGGCGAGAGCGCCTCATACAACGGAATGAGCCAGCCCGATTCCACAATCGCCTTGTTCAGCTTGGCGAGTGCGGTCTTCTGCGCAGCCGCGTCACCCTTGCCGGCGGCCGCAGCGTATGCACCTGCGGCACCCTGGATGGCCGGGTTCTCGGCCTTGTGGTAGTTCGCGAAACCGAACAGCACGCCGAAGATGTTGCCGAGGGGGTTGTCCCACGTGAGCGCGAGCGGGCCGCCCAGCGGGGTCGTCTGCACGGCCTTGAACTGCTGCTCGGTGGACGCCGCGTTCGTGATCTTCACGGTCACGCCGATCGCCTTCCAGTACGCCGAGAGCGCCTCGATGTCGCGCTGGCTGCCCTGCGTGACCGTGAAATCGAAGCTGAACCCGTTGGGGTAGCCGGCCTCAGCGAGAAGCTTCTTGGCGCCTGCGGGATCATAGGCGAACTGCTTGTTGAGCTCAGGCAGGTGGCCGGGGCTGTTCGCCGGCAGCGCGTTGGCGGTGGGCACCTCTCCCGGGTGCACCCCCTTGACGTACTCGTCGCGGTTGATGGCCATCGACAGTGCCTGGTAGACGCGCGGGTCAGACCACTGCGGCCCGGTTGCGCCGACCTTGTCGAAGGCGATCACGTTGAAGATCGTGCCACCGTTGGCGACGAGCCCGACGCCTGCAGACTTGCCGGCGGACTTCAGCTGCGCCTGCGTGTCGGCCGTGACCTCTGCCACGTCGGTCTCACCCGAGATCACGGAGTTCACCCGCGCCTGCGGGTCGACGATCGGAAGGAACGCGTATGAGTCGAAGGGGTAGGCCTTCGCGTCAGCGTCGCCCTTCTTCTTCGTGAGCAGGTACTTATTGCCCTTCACCGTTCCGGAAGTGTCGAGCGTGAGCGGGCCGGAGCCGTCTGGCTTGGTATCCAGGCTCGACCGATCGGCGACACCGTCGGCCCCGACGATCACTCCCGACGGGAAGCCGAGGTTGGCTTCGAAGCCCGGTTGAGCCTTGGCGAAGGTGAGGGTCACGGTGTGCTCGTCGACGACGGTGACATCCTTGATTTCGTTACTCTGGCCCGCGCCGAACTGGGTGTACGCGTTCAGCCCGAGCGCGCCGGCCTGGGAGCGGTAGTCGAGATTCTTCTTGACGAGATCCGCTGTCAGCTTGCTGCCGTCGGTGAACGTCGCGCTCGTCTTGAGGTCAAGTGTCAGCTGCGTGTTGTCGGCGTTGTATGTGAACTTCGTAACGAGGTCTGGAACGGTCTTTCCGTCCTTATCGAGCGCGAAGAGAGAGTCGTACATCCCCTCGAAGAAGATGCGCTGACCGGTGCTGTAGCGCAGCGGGTCGAAGCCGTTGGGTGCCATGTCGCCCTGGATTGCCATGGTCAGCTTCGACGTGTCGACGGCGCCGCCGCTGCTGCTGTTTCCACTGGAACCGGAACATGCGCTGAGTATGAGCGCAGATACCGCGACGGCCGCAATGACCGCGGCGCCACGTGCTGTGTGTGTGATGCGGGACATCCTGATCTCCTGTGATCGGTGGGGTGAGTCATGCTTCGGTGTCGCTGCTCGGGTACGGGTGACACGAGCTTGTCAACAAGACTGAACCGCGCAATGCCTTTTGGCCATTCGGATTCACTCAGTCGAGCGTTAGCGTGCACCTAACGTCGCTCTTGCTCTCGCTTTTGTCAGTGAAACATGTTTTCATACAACGAATAACGATTGAGCGCATCGAAGGGCAACAACAATGACGACGGAACGCTTTCCGACGAACTTTCTCTGGGGCGTCGCCACCGCCGGCCACCAGAACGAGGGCGATAACGTCGACAGCGACACATGGTTTCTCGAAAACGTGACGCCGACGGTCTTCCAGGAGCGCTCGGGCAAGGCCACGAATGGGTGGGAACGGTGGGAGTCCGACCTCGACCTCGTCGCGGGCATGGGGCTGAACGCCTACCGCTTCTCGGTCGAGTGGGCGCGGATCGAGCCCACCGAGGGCGAATTCTCAGAAGAAGCCTTGGCACACTACGAGGCACTCGTCGACGGATGCCGCGCTCGCGGTCTCGCGCCGGTCGTCACCTTCAACCACTTCACCTCGCCGCACTGGTTCGCGAAGCGCGGCGCCTGGCTCGACACGGAGGCACCCGCGCTGTTCGCCCGCTACTGCGGTGTCGTGATGGACCGGTTCGGCGACCGAATCGAGCTTGCCATCACCTTCAATGAACCAGACCTGCCTGAGATGCTCACGTGGGCGGGTTTGCCCGCGTTCGTCGTCGATCTGGAGAGAGAGACCCTCGCCGCTGCCAGCCGTGAAGCAGGCGTTGAGCGCTATCGCGCGGGCAACGTCATGCTGCGCGAGGACTTCGTCGAGATGCGCGCGGGCATAACCGCGGCGCACGTCGCCGCGACGTCGGGGATCAAGGCACGCCGTCCCGAATTGCCCGTCGGTCTCTCCCTCGCGATGTGCGACGACGTCGCTCGCCCCGGCGGCGAAGCGGTGCGCGACCGCAAGCGCGCCGAGGTCTACGATTACTGGCTGCGGCTCGCCGCCGATGACGACTTTGTCGGCGTGCAGAACTACGAGCGCCTGTACTACGGAGAAGACGGGCTCCTCCCCGCCGCCGACGGTGCCACGCTCAACGGCATGGGCACACCGGTCGACCCCGACTCTCTGCGCGGCGCCGTCGAGTACGCGCACGCGGTGAGCGGCGTGCCCATCCTCGTGAGCGAGCACGGCGTCAGCACGCCGGACGACAGCATCCGAGCCGGCTTCATCGAACCGTCGCTCGACGGTCTCGCCGAGGCGATGCGCGCGGGAGTGCCCGTGCTCGGGTACTGTCACTGGACGCTCATGGACAACTTCGAGTGGATCTTCGGCTACGGTCCGAAGCTCGGACTGCACGAGGTCGACCGCACGACTTTTGAGCGCACCGCGAAGCCGAGTGCGGATGTCTACGCCGGGTTGGTCCGGCGTTTCACGGCTTAACCCGCACCGAGCCGAGATCGAGGAAGATCGACGATGACTGTTTCGCCACAACCGGAAATCCACGGCGCCGAAGGGGCCGAGCCCCGTGGCTATGAGGAATTCGGGGGAGTGGTTTCTCCGCGATCATCCGAGTCGCGGCCATGGTGGCCGCGGCGCCGCACGCCCCGGCATGAGGCGCCGAACGTTGTCGTGATGCTGATCGACGACATGGGCTTCAGCGACGTGCAGCCTTTCGGTAGCGAGATAGCGACCCCGGCGATCCAGGCGCTCGCAGATGAGGGCTATCGGTTTTCGAACTTCCGAGTGACGCCGCTTTGCGCTCCGTCGCGCGCAGCGCTGCTCACCGGCGCGAATCCGCACCGGGCGGGATTCGGCATGGTGCCGCACGTCGATCCCGGCTACCCGGGCATGAGCATGGTGCTGCCGGACGGCTTGCCCACGATGGCGGAGTCGTTCCGTGCGGGCGGTTACGCGACGTTCATGGTCGGCAAGTGGCACCTGACCCGTGAGGCCGAGATGCACGACGCCGCGGACAAGGTGACGTGGCCCCTGCAGAAGGGCTTCGACCGCTACTTCGGGTCGATGGACGGGTTCACGACGCTGTATCACCCGCACCGCATCGTGCGCGACAACTCCCCGGTCACCGAACAGTTTGACGATGACGACTACCTCACCGATCGCCTGACCGACGAGGCGCTGGCAATGATCGATGCCCACCAGACCGGCGGTGAACGTCAGCCATTTTTTCTCTACTTCGCGCATCATGCCGTGCACGGGCCGGTGCAGGCGAGGCCCGACAAGATCACGATCAACAACGGCGCGTACGCCGAGGGCTGGGACCGGGTACGCGCTGAGCGCTTCCAGCGCCAGCTCGACAGCGGTTTGCTGCCCGAAGGCACGCAACTCTCGGCATCCGGAATCGATCAGACCGACGGAGTACCCGCGTGGGTCGATCTCGACGACGAGCAGCGTGAGCTCTACGCACGCCATATGGAGGTCTATGCGGCGGCGATCTCCTCCATCGACGAGAGTGTGGCGCGCGTCGTCACGCATCTCAAGGAGATCGGCGAGTACGAGAACACGATCTTCGTCTTCACATCAGACAACGGCGGCACCGGCGAGGGTGGGGTGGAGGGCACGCGCAGCTATTTCAGCCGCTTCACCTCGATCCCGATGATGCCCACCGATTGGGTCGCCGACGTGCAGCGCCCGCTCGACGAGCTGGGCGGCCCGCGCGTACATGGGCACTATCCGCGAGGCTGGGCGCACGCATCCAACACGCCCTTTCGTCTCTACAAGGGGTCGGTGCTCGAGGGCGGTGTGCACAGCCCGCTCATCGTCTCGTGGCCGGCAGCGCTTGCCCGTGCCGAGGGAGATGCCGGCGTGCGCAGCCAGTTCGCGTACGTCACCGACATCGCTCCCACGCTCATGGAACTCGCCGGAATCACGCGTCCCGACACGCTCAACGGGGCGCCAACGCTTCCGGTTGACGGTCGCAGCCTCGCGCCGCTTCTTCTGGGCTCGGATGCCGCGAGCGAGCTGGACGGCCAGCACATCACACTGCTGGGCCAGCGCGCGTTCTACCGCGGCCGTTTCAAGGCGGTCGCGACCGCGCCGGGTGCAGATCTGAGCGTGTGGCAGCTTTACGACATTGAAGGCGACCCGACCGAGACGCGCAACATCGCCGCGGAGCATCCCGATATCGTCGCCGAACTCGCCGAGGAATGGCGCAAGGCGGCCTGGCACAACACGGTCTTCCCACTGCCCGACGAGCCGAGCTTTCTGGCGAAGCGTCCCTCGACCGATCTGTATTTGTCGCAGCCGGTGACCCTCTACCCCGGCACGCCGACGCTCGAGCGCTTCCGTTCGTCGAAGCTCGTCCAGCTGCGATCCTTCACCGTGGAGGTTCACCTCGACGGTGACCTCTGCGACGGCGTGCTGTTCTCGCACGGAGACCAGGGTGGGGGGTACGCCGTCTGGATCGAAGCCGGCTCGCTGCACCTCTCTTACAACGCCTATGGCGACATGCGTCGCGCTGAAGCGCCGTTGGCGGGTGCGGTCGGGCGCGTGACCGCTCGCTTCGAGGCACTGCCCGATTTCGTCTGGCGAGTGACGATGGAGGCCGATGGCAGACAGCTCGTCGTGCTCGAGTCCGTGCCGATGCTGGTCGGCATGGCGCCGTTCACCGGCATCAGCGTCGGCTTCGACGGCGGCGGACCCGTCGACTGGGATCTCCACGAGCGGCATGGTGTGTTTCGGTACAGCGGCGGATTGCGCCACGTGCGCTACGAGCCCGGCGCGAAGGCGCCGTACAACCGCGAGATCATCATTGCGATAGACGAACTCAGCGCCCAGTTGATCGATTAGTGGTGCCCAGGGAGGCGTTGTAACTCTGGATGAAAGCCGACTGAAAATCGTTGTCGGTCCCGCATCTGTCGCCATTAACCGGCTTCGGGGGCGTTCAGCCAGGCGCGAATGGATGCCCCGTGCTGGTCGAGCGTCGGCGGGGTGCTGTGCTCACGGTGTGTGGTCTCGTGCTCGGCATCCGCGCCCGCATCGAAGAAGCGCAGTGGCGGCCCGGGCAGCGTGATCTGGCCGAGCACCTGGTGCTCCACCTCGACGAGCAGGCCCTGCGACGCCACCTGATCCCACGCGTACACCTCGTCCAGGCTACGTACGCGGCCGGCGGGGATGCCCGCCTCCGTGAGCAGAACGAGAAGTTCCTCCGCCGGGTACGCCGCGAATGCCGCCTCGACCACGCGAATGGTCTCAGGGCGATTCTGTACGCGCTCGGCGTTCGTGGCGAGACCCGGCGCCGCAGCATCCAGCCCGAATCGCTCGCAGAAGCGCAGCCAGAGGCTCTCGTTGCCCACGCTGATCTGCACCGAACCGTCGGCGCTGGCGAACAGGCCGTACGGGGCGATCGACGGATGATGGTTGCCCTGCGCCTGCGGCACCTCGCCCGCCACGGTGGCGCGGGTTCCCTGAAAGGCGTGCACTCCGACCAGTGCAGCCAGCAGCGAGGTGCGCACGACCTCGCCCAGCCCGGTCGTCTCGCGGCGATGCAGGGCGGCGGTGACGCCGTAGGCGCCGTAGATGCCCGAGAGCAGGTCGCCGATGGGCACGCCGACCCGCTGGGGATCGTGTGGTCCCGACCCGGTCAGCGACATGAGCCCGGCCTCGCCCTGGGCAATCTGGTCGTAGCCGGCGCGGCCGCCCTCGGGGCCGTCGTGTCCGAATCCGGTGATCGACAGCACGATCAGCCGGGGGTTGATCTCGTGCAGGCGGGCCGTCGAGAAGCCGAGCCGATCCATCACCCCGGTGCGGAAGTTCTCGACCAGAACATCGGCCCGAACGATCAGCGCCTCAAGCGTGTCATGGCCGTCGGCCGACTTGAGGTCGAGGGCAATGGATTCCTTGTTGCGGTTGCAGGAGAGAAAGTAGGTGGACTGCCGGTCGTCGGCAGGCCCGACGAACGGAGGGCCCCAGCCGCGGGTGTCGTCGCCGGTTCCGGTGGCCTCCACCTTGATCACCCGCGCGCCCTGGTCGCCCAGCATCATGGCGGCGTGCGGCCCGGCCAGCGCCCGGCTGAGGTCAATGACGAGCAGGTCTGTCAGGGGGCCGGATGTCACGCCGCAAGTCTGCCACACGCCACCCTTCGCGCTACGCGGCCTCTTTCACCGTGCCGTGCTTGATGTGCAGGCGGCGCTGGGCGCGCCTGGCCACGGCCGAGTCGTGCGTGACGACGATGAGCGTCAGCCCGCGGTCGCGCCACAGGCCTTCGAGCAGGTCCATGATCTCGTCGCGGGTCTCCTCGTCGAGGTTGCCGGTCGGCTCGTCGGCGAGCAGCACATCCGGCTCCTTCACGAGGGCACGCGCGATGGCCACGCGCTGCTGCTGGCCGCCCGACAGCTCGGCGGGCAGATGGCTGCCGCGATCGGCCAGCCCCACGGATGCCAGCGCCTCGGTGGCCCGCCGCTTGCGTTCCTCGCCCTTCAGTCCGAGCGGCGCCAGCGCCGTCTCCACGTTCTCCTGCGCGGTGAGCGTCGGAATCAGGTTGAAGCCCTGAAAAACGAAGCCGATCTCCTTCGCGCGAATGGCGGCCAGCTTGCCGTCGCCGAGCTTCGACAGCAGCGAATCGGCCAGCATCACCTGGCCAGAACTCGGCCGATCGAGCGCGCCGAGCATCTGCAGCAGCGTCGACTTTCCGCCGCCCGTCGGCCCCTGGATGGCGACCATCTGGCCATCCGGAATCTCGAGCGTAACGTCGTTCAGCGCCATCACGGTGCGTTTGGACTGAACGTAACTCTTGCTGACATTCGTGAGTGTGTACATGTGCGTATTCCTGTTCGCTAGTCGGTTCAGGCCACGGAGCGGAGAGCGGCGGCGGGGCGAAGCCTCGCGGCGCGCCAGCCTCCGAAGGCGCCGGCGATGAGGCCGCCGAGAATGGCCAGGCCAACGGCAATCACGATGATCCACACGGTCACCGGGGCATGCAGGGCGACGTTGGTGGTGGCCGATGCGGCAGCCTCGCGGGCGCCGGCAAAGGCCCCGCCGCCCCCGAACCCGCCAGCACCGGCACCGCCACCGAAGCCACCCGCTCCACCACCGGGAGCAGCCGTGGAGCGTGTCACCGCCCGCCCGGCTGCTCCGGCGGCGGTGGCGAAGCCGTTGCCCACGCCGCCGGAGAGAGTTGGTGCCACCACGTTCACGATGACAATGCCGACGAGGCCGACGGCGATGCCCACCACGCCACCGATCAGGCCCTGCACGACAGACTCGCCGGCAACCTGGCCGACGATGCGGCGGTTGCTCCAGCCGATGGCCTTAAGGGTGCCGAACTCGCGGGTGCGTCGGGTGACGCCCGAGATCGTGAACAGAATGGCGATGAGGAAGGCCGCGGCGAGCACGATGATCGAGAGCCAGGTTCCGAGATTGGCGACCAGGTCACCGGCGGTGCCGAGCGAACCCGAGACGCTGGAGGCGAGATCCGCCTGCGTGCTCACCGTGGCTCCGGGCAGCGCCTTCTGCAGCGCGGTCTTGATCGAGCCGATATCGCTGGCGGATGCCGCCTTCACGTAGATGCTGCTGATCTTGTCGGTGTTGCTCGAAAGCTTCTGGGCGACATCGAGCGGAATGTAGACGTTCGCGGCGGTCGTGGCATCCGAACCGCTCGCAGTCACCAGGCCGACCACCTGAAAGTCGGTTCCGCCGATGGTCACGGTGTCGCCGACGGCGATGCTCGCGGTCTTGGCGTAGCTCGCATCGAGCACCGCGACATCCTTACCGGTGTCGCTGGCGGCGAAGCTGCGCCCCTTTGAGAGCGAGACGGAGGAGAGCGGACCGACCGCGCTGCCGGCCGGGTTGATGCCGAGCACCGAGAAGGAATCCACCTTGAACGAGCTGCCACCCGCGCCATCGGCACCGCCGGTCGGGGCAGTCTGCGTGGCGCCGCCCGAAGCGTTGCCTGACGTGCCACCTGATTGGCGTTGCTCGCGCAGTTGGGCGAAGTTCGGCAGCGTTCCGTCGAAGGTGGTGTTTGTCAGCGAGAGCACCCCGGTGGCCGTGGCCACATTCTGCACGGCGCTCGCCTTGTCCAGGCTCGTCGCCGCCATGGTGGTCGCCCCGCGCTCGGATTCGAGCCGCGACTGATGAATGGTCTGGCTGCCCGTCGATGAACCGGATGCCCCCGGCTTGGCCCCGAAGTCGAAGCGGCCGCCCCCACCCGGCCCTCCGCCCGTCGTGGTGGCGCTCGCCGCCTGCGCGGGCTGCGTGACGGTCACATCGGTGCCGACCCCGTAGACCGACTGCAGAACGGAGGCTTGCGCATCCTTCACCCCGGCAGCAACGGAATTCACGATGATCACGAGCGCTATGGCCAGCGCCAGTCCTACCGCGATGATCACCGTTTGTTTGCGGCGATTCGTGAGCTCGCGTCGCAGATACGTTCCGAACATTTCTCTCCTACGAAGCAGGCCCGTGCATCGCGTGCTTCGCGAAGGCGGAGCAGGGCCGGACAGGCTGAGAGTAGAAACCCCGGCTATGCCGCGTCTAGGTCGAGGCTATGGTTTTGCTGAGGGTGATGGATGCCGCTGTGGCGACTCGATTCACCGCGTGGCCCAACGAATCCACGAGACTCACAGCATCCACATAGTTTCTTCATAGTGGGCCCGGCAGCGGCGTGCGCATAATGGGGAGCGTGAGCATCTCTGACCGCCCGAACGAGGGCGCTTCCTCCCGTAATCAGCCGCGAACCGTGCTGCGTCGCCCCGACGGCAGCGCCATCCGCGTGCTCGTCGTCGACGACGAGGCCA
Source organism: Leifsonia sp. Root112D2 (assembly GCF_001424905.1). Lineage (NCBI taxonomy): Bacteria > Bacillati > Actinomycetota > Actinomycetes > Micrococcales > Microbacteriaceae > Leifsonia > Leifsonia sp. Root112D2. The sequence continues at coordinate 420,198 of NZ_LMCU01000001.1, read as the reverse complement.
CGCTGACCGATCTGTTGTCGATGGCCCTGCATTACGAGTCCTGGGAGGTGCGCACCGCCCCGAACGGCCAGCAGGCGCTCACGCTCGCCCGCGAGTTCAAGCCGGATGTCGTCGTGCTCGACATCATGCTGCCGGACATCGACGGGCTGCAGGTGCTCGGCCGCATGCGCGCCGACGGCTATGAGGCGCCCGTGCTGTTTCTCACCGCGAAGGATGCCCTCGACGATCGCATCGCCGGACTCACCGCCGGGGGAGACGACTACGTCACCAAGCCGTTCAGCCTCGAGGAGCTCGTCGCCCGACTGCGCGGCCTACTGCGCCGCTCGCGCACGGCGATCGCGGATGCCTCCGACCCGATTCTCACCGTTGGCGACCTCGTTCTCGACGAAGACAGCTACGAGGTGCACCGCGATGGTGAGCCCGTGTCGCTGACCGCCACCGAGTTCGAGCTGCTGCGCTTTCTCATGCGCAATCCGCGCCGCGTGCTCAGCAAGGCCCAGATTCTCGACCGGGTGTGGAGCTACGACTTCGGCGGTTCCTCGAGCGTTGTCGAGCTCTACATCTCCTATCTGCGCAAGAAGATCGATGCCGGGCGCACGCCGATGATCCACACGGTGCGCGGTGCGGGATACATGGTGAAGGCCGCCACATGAGCGAGGCCGATGCCGGTTTCGAGACGGGCCCTCCTTCGTCGAGCCCTCCTCAACCCGCAGCGCACCCCCCTACCCGCCTGCGCGATCGCATCCACATTCGCCGCTTCGGCACCTGGACCCTGCGCAGCCGCCTTGTTCTCGCCATGGTGGCCCTGCTCGCCGTGGTCAGCATCGTCATAGGGCTCATCAGCGTGCTGGCATTGCAGAGCTCGCTCATGGGCCGTCTCGACCAGCAGTTGGACAGCGCCGTCGACCGCGGACGCAGCGCCGTTCTGCGCGACCCCGGCAGCTTCGGTGGCAATCCGAACGCGCCGATCAACGCCGTGGTGGGCGCGCGAGGCCAGCCGACCGGAACGTTCGGCGCGCTGATCTCCGGCGGCAACATTCTTGCCGGTGGCTACCTCGACCCCTCGGCGACCACCAAATCGGTCACGGTGCATGTCAGCCAGTTGCTTTCCATTCCGCGTGACGCCCGCCCGCGCACCATCAATCTCGGCTCCGGCCTCGGCGAATATAGGGTGGTCGCGGCCACCCTGCCGACCGGCGATGGTCTGGTGATCGGCCTGCCCCTGTCCGAGGTGAACGGCACCCTGTCGCAGCTGATCGTCACGCTCATCGTGATCACGGTGCTCGGCCTTGCTCTTCTCGCCGTCGCAGGCACCTTCATCGTGCGCCTCGCACTGCGCCCCCTGGAGCGCATGACGGGGGCGGCCTTGCAGGTCTCCGAACTGCCGCTCGACAGCGGTGACGTGGCGTTGGCCGTGCGCGTGCCCGAATCGGATGCCGACACCCGCACCGAGGTGGGCACCATGGGCGCGGCACTCAACCGCATGCTCGGCCACATCGGTTCGGCACTGACCGCCCGGCAGAACAGCGAGAAGAAAGTGCGCCAGTTCGTCGCGGATGCCAGCCACGAGTTGCGCACGCCGCTCGCCTCCATCCGCGGTTACGCCGAGCTGACCCGCCGTTCTCCGCACGAACTGCCGGCGGATGTGACGCGCTCGATCGGCCGCATCGAATCCGAGGCCACCCGCATGACCTCGCTCGTCGAAGACCTGCTGTTGCTCGCCCGGCTCGATGAAGGGCGCGATCTCGAGCGCAAGCCGGTTGACCTGACGAGCATGCTGATCGATGCCGTGAGCGACGCACATGCTGCCGGGCCCGATCACGTGTGGTCGCTGGAACTCCCTGAGGAGCCCGTCGAGGTGCCGGGCGACGCCGCGAGGCTGCAGCAGGTGGTGACCAATCTGCTCGCCAACGCGCGGGTACACACCCCGGAGGGCACGGCGGTCACCGCGGGCATTGCCGTCGTGTCGGAGCCAGAACCGCGCGCCGTGATCACTGTCTCCGACAACGGGCCGGGAATCCCCGAAGATCTGCAGCCCACGCTGTTTGAGCGCTTCGTGCGCGGAGACGGCTCCCGCTCCCGGGCGACCGGCTCAACCGGGCTGGGGCTCGCGATAGTGCACGCCGTCGTCGAGGCGCACGGGGGCGAGGTCACTGTCACAAGCGACCCCGGTGCCACCGCGTTCGCGGTGAGCCTTCCGCTGGCCGTGGTGGATCCGCTGGTCGAGTAACGCCGTCTTCGGCGTGTATCGAGACCCGGCGCGACGGGTGCCAGACTGGAATCTCGATGCGCACGAAGGAGCACACATGAGAATCGCCGTCACCGGAGGCTCAGGAAAACTCGGCAGCACGGTCGTCGCCGTATTGCGCGACGCCGGCCACCATGTCACCAACCTCGACGCGGTCGGTCAACGCGGTCCCGGCTTTCTGAAGGTGAACATCACTGATTACGGCGAGGTCGTCGACGCCCTGTTCGGCGTGCGCGACGGCTCGGAGGCGCCCGGCGCTGTGCCTGACAAATACGACGCCCTCGTTCATCTGGCTGCGATCCCGGCCCCGGGCATCATGAGCGATGTGGCCACCTTTCACAACAACATCCTGGCCACATTCAACGTGTTCGAGGCCGCGCGCCGGGCCGGCATCCGCAACATCGTCTATGCCTCGAGTGAGACGGTTCTCGGGCTGCCGTTCGACGTTCCGCCGCCGTACATTCCAGTCGACGAGGAATACCCAGCACGCCCCGAGAGCGTGTACTCGCTGGTGAAGCACCTCGAGGAGCAAATGGCGATCGAGCTGACCCGCTGGGATCCGCAGCTCAAGATCATCGGCCTGCGCTTCTCCAATGTGATGAACCAGGAGGACTACGCCGAGTTCGCCTCCTTCGATGCGGATGCGACGCTGCGCAAGTGGAACCTTTGGGGCTATATCGATGGTCGCGACGGCGCACAGGCCGTGCTGAAAGCGCTCGAGTTGGACAAGACCGGCTTCGACCGATTCATCATCGCGGCGGCGGACACGGTCATGTCCCGCTCGAATGACGAGCTCGTCGCAGAGGTCTTTCCGAATGTGACGATTACCCGCGAGCTCGGCGAGCACGACACCATGCTCTCGATCGACAAGGCCCGCCGCGTGCTCGGCTTCGACCCGCAGCACTCCTGGCGCGACTGACTCGGCGACTATTCGCTCAGGCTGTTGAGCCGTTCCAGCAATTCGACGAGCTTCTCCAGGTCGCCGAGTTGCCAGTCGGCGAGGCCGGCGTGCAGGCTTTTCTGGTCGGCCCGACGCACGGCGGCGACGCGGGTCTGCGCATCCGCCGTCGCCACCAGGTAGGCGGCCCGTCGGTCGTTCGGGTCGGATTCGCGGGTGATGAGTCCCATGCCCTCGAGCTGCCGCACCTGACGACTCATCATGCTCTTGTCCAGGTCGAGCCGCTCGGCCATCGCCCCGGCGTGGGTCGGACCGCAGCGCAAAAGGGTGGCCAGCACGGTGAAGCCGAGCGGCTGCAACTCGGGGTGCACGCGGGAGGCGCGATCGCGCATTCCCGCACGCACCCGCGTGTACAGAATGGTGAATTGCTCTTCCACGGATGCGATGGCCGCGCTGGAGACATGCTGGTCGGCTGCCGTCATGGCAAGGATCATAGTCGCGCTCGCTTAGCGATTTCGGGCGGGAGTATCCGCCCGGTGAGCGGGTCCCGTTGGAGCGGATACAACAGGCACTGATGCCGTGAACGGACCGGAACCCGCCATGGCCTCGCCGACCTCGACGATGGTCTCCTCGGCCTCTTCGATGACAGTCGGATGCGTTGCCTGCGGCCCCTTCGGTTCCTCGGCCAGCCGCTCCAGCGTCGTCTTGGTGCCCAGCTTCGCGTTCGGGATCAGGATCACGGCGATGATGGTGATGACAGCGACAGGCGCGGCGACGAGGAAGATGTGTGCCACGGCGTCTCCGTAGACAGACTCGATGATCACGCGAACGCTCTCGGGCAGGGCGCTCACCTTGGGGATGGTTCCGCTCTGCAGGGCCGCGGCAACCTTCGCGCCGCCCGCCCCGAGGTGCGCAATCGCGGACTGGAGCGCATCCGTCTTGTCGCCGATCAGCTCGACCACTTTGGAGCCGAGAATCGATCCCATGACCGAGACACCGATGGTGCCACCGAGGCTGCGGAAGAAGGTGACCGAGGCGCTGGCGGCGCCCATGTCACGCGGGGAAACGACGTTCTGCACGATCAGCACGAGGTTCTGCATGACCACGCCCACGCCGATGCCGAGCAGGAACATGAACACGGCCAGCAGCACGTAGTTGGTGTTGTAACTCACGGTGCCGAGCAGGAACATACCGGCGGTGAACGAGACCGATCCCGCCACCATGTAGACCTTCCACTTGCCGAAGCGACTGATGAGCTGGCCGACCACGATCGAGGAGCCGAGCATGCCGATGACCATCGGCAGGGTCAGGAGGCCGGACTGGGTCGGCGAAGCGCCTCGTGCGAGCTGCATGTACTGGCTGAGGAAGATGGATGCGCCGAACATGGCGACACCGACGGTGATGCTGGCGATGGTCGCAAAGGTGAAGGTGCGGTTCTTGAAGAGGTGCATCGGAATGATGGGCTCTTTCACGTTGAGCTCAACGATGACGGCTCCGATGAGGGCAAGCGCCGCGATGCCCACCATGATCAGTGATGTCCAGGATGCCCACTCAAACTGACCGGCCTGCCCAGCGAGAGAGACCCAGATGAGCAGCAGTGAGACACCGCCGGCGATGAGAATCGCGCCGAAGTAGTCGATGGAAACCTTGCGGCCGGATCCCTTCGGCAGCCGCAGGGTCTTCTGCAGCAGCAGAATGGCGATGATCGCGAACGGCACGCCCACGTAGAAATTCCAGCGCCAGCCGAGCGAGTCGGTGAGCAGCCCGCCGATCAGCGGCCCGCCCACGGTTCCGACGCCCATGACGGCGCCGAACAGACCCATGTACCGACCGCGTTCGCGGGGGCTGATGATGTCGGCCAGGATGATCTGGCTGAGCGCCGTGAGACCGCCGGCGCCGAGGCCCTGCAGCACGCGGAAGCCGATGAGCATGTCCGTGTTCGTCGAGAAGCCGGCCAGCGCGGAGCCCACCACGAACACCACGAGGGAGAGCTGAATGAGCAGCTTGCGATTGAAGAGGTCGGCCAGTTTTCCCCAGATGGGCGTGGAAACCGTCGTGGCCAGCAGGGTGGACGTCACCACCCAGGTGTAGGCCGTCTGGTCGCCCTTGAGGTCGGAGATGATGCGCGGAAGCGAGGTCGAGACGACCGTGCTGGCGAGGATCGCGACGAACATGCCCAGCAGAAGGCCCGAAAGCGCCTCGAGAACCTGGCGGTGTGTCATGGCGATTCCCGCCGGGGTGGTGGAAGCCGGGGCATCCTGCGTGAGAGCACGCGACATTGATGAACTCCAAAGTCTGGTGATGACGGACGAGAGCGTCGGCTCGACGGTGCGCCTCAGCAAACAACCTAGATGGTTGTAACTGGTCAACTATATATATCTAGTTGACTTGAGTCAACTAGTTGATGGCGCTCGGGTTTCTGGCGCGGCCATGGCCACGGGGGTACGGTGCGGATATCGCTGAGGGGGAGACATGTCACAAACGGAATTGAAGACCATCCGCACCTCGATCCCGGCTCGAATGGATCGGCTGCCGTGGTCGCGGTGGCACTGGATGATCGTGATCGGCCTCGGCACCGTGTGGATACTCGACGGCCTCGAGGTGACCATCGTGGGCGCCATTGCCTCGCGTCTCACCGAACACAGCAGCGGGCTCGGGCTCACGACCGGCCAGATCGGGCTTGCCGCAGCCGTCTATGTTGCCGGCGCCTGCGTGGGCTCCCTGTTCTTCGGCTATCTCACCGACCGCTTCGGCCGCAAGAAACTCTTCATGATCACGCTCGGCCTGTATCTGCTGGCCACCGTGCTCACGGCCTTCTCCTTCACTCCGCTGTACTTCTTCATTTGTCGCTTCTTCACGGGGGCGGGCATCGGGGGAGAGTACTCGGCCATCAACTCGGCCATCGACGAGCTCATCCCGGCCAAGCGCCGCGGGGTCGTCGACCTGGCGATCAACGGCTCGTACTGGCTCGGCACGGCGTTCGGCGCGATGCTCACGGTTGTGCTGCTGAACACCGATATCTTCGCGGCCGACCTCGGCTGGCGGCTGGCCTTCGGGCTTGGCGCGGTGCTCGGCGTGCTGATCCTTCTGGTGCGACGCAACGTGCCGGAGTCGCCACGGTGGCAGTTCATCCACGGCCTGGATAAAGAGGCCGAGGCGCTGGTCGGTGACATCGAGAAAGAAGTGGAGAAGACATCCGGAGAATCGCTCGATGCCGTCGGCGACGACGCCGAGATAGAGATCAAGCAGCGCAAGACCACCGGTTTCGGGGAGATCATTCGCGTGGGCTTCAGCGTGTATCCGAGGCGCTCGATACTGGGCCTTTCACTCTTCATCGGACAGGCGTTCCTCTATAACGCCGTCTTCTTCACCTATGCGCTCGTTCTCACCAAGCTGTTCCATGTTTCAGACTCGATAGCGCCGTGGTCGCTTGTGCCGATAGCCATCGGCAATTTTCTCGGCCCGCTGCTGCTCGGTTCGTTGTTCGACAGCATCGGCCGCCGGGTCATGATCAGCGGTTGTTATATCGGGTCAGGCGCGCTGCTGGTCGGCACCGGCCTGCTCTGGCAGGCTGGCGCGCTCAACGCGGTGGGATTGACCGTGTGCTGGGTTGTCGTCTTCTTCTTCGCTTCGGCCGGAGCGAGTGCGGCCTATCTCACGGTGAGTGAAATCTTTCCGATGGAAACCCGGGCCATGGCCATTGCGTTCTTCTATGCGGTGGGAACCGGCCTGGGTGGCATCATCGGCCCGATCCTGTTCGGCCAGTTCATCGACCAGGGTGCCGCTTCGGTGAGATTCGGCTACTTTCTGGGGGCTGGCCTCATGATCGCGGCTGGTCTGGTGGAGGTGTTCCTCGGCATCGACTCCGAACGCAAGTCACTCGAAGACATCGCCGCACCGCTCTCCTCCACTGCGAAGTCCGAGTAGTTCCGATGGTCGAGTAGCTCGTGCAGCGAGCGTATCGAGACCAGCATTCGGCCAATTTGCAGAACGGATGCCTCCTCCCGTACTCTGTACGAAGCCAAAGACCGCCGGTTATCGGTTGCATTCTCTCGAAAGAGGGCAGGCATCCGATCGAAGGTTCACACGTGAACGGCCCGCGCAGGTGTATGAAGTAGTTCTCGCATCCTGTTGAAAGACACTGCGACTCCCGCTCCGTGCCACTGCGTACGGAGCTTTTTTCATGTGCGCCCGGGGCTGCCGGCACAGAAATATTGAGGAGTGGCCATGGCGAACAAGGAAGCCTCGGTTGCCGAACTCACGGAGAAGTTCCAGAGCTCGACTGCCGTTCTGCTGACCGAGTACCGCGGCCTCACTGTTGCCCAGCTCAAGCAGCTGCGAACCAGCATCAGTGCGGACGCAACGTACGCCGTGGTGAAGAACACGCTGACCAAGATTGCGGCGAACGCCGCCGGCATCTCGTCGTTTGACGACGAGCTCGTCGGTCCGTCCGCCATCGCATTCGTGCACGGAGACCCTGTCTCCGTCGCGAAGGCGCTGCGTGACTTTGCCAAGGCAAACCCTCTTCTGGTGGTGAAGGGTGGTTACTTCGACGGTAACCCGCTGACCGCCGCAGAGGTAGGCAAGCTCGCCGACCTCGAGTCCCGCGACGTGCTGCTGGCCAAGCTGGCTGGCGCATTCAAGGCCTCGCTGTTCGGAGCCGCATATCTGTTCAACGCACCGCTGTCGAAGGCCGTTCGCACGGTCGACGCGCTGCGTGAGAAGCAGGAGTCCGCGAGCTAGTCATCCGTGCAACGGATGCCGACACCGCGGTGAGTACATCACGAGAACTAAAGGAGAAAACATTATGGCAAAGCTGTCGACCGACGAGCTGCTCGAAGCGTTCAAGGAGCTCACGCTCATTGAGCTGAGCGAGTTCGTCAAGAAGTTTGAAGAGACCTTCGAGGTCACCGCTGCTGCTCCGGTTGCTGCTGCAGCCGTTGCCGGCCCCGCGGCCGCCGCGGAAGAGGTTGAGGAGAAGGATTCCTTCGACGTCATCCTCGAGTCTGCGGGCGAGAAGAAGATCCAGGTCATCAAGGAGGTGCGCGCGCTCACCAGCCTCGGCCTCGGTGAGGCGAAGGCCGTTGTTGACGGCGCCCCTAAGGCTGTTCTTGAGGGTGCGAACAAGGAGACCGCCGAGAAGGCAAAGGCCCAGCTTGAAGAGGCTGGCGCCACCGTCACGCTCAAGTAGTCAAGGCCCCGTCTACGGGGTTCCTCGCAAGGGCGCCGCTTTCGTTTCGAAGGCGGCGCCCTTTGTGCGTTTCGCGGCCGTCAGCGCCAGAAGTCGGTGAGATGCTCGCTCAGGGCTGTGCCCTGCTCGTAACCGGCTCGGGCAGCGGGTGGACGCAGAGACGGATCCATCGCATTGGCGCCGAACATATGCTCGGAGTCGCTGTCAGGGAAGATCGTCTCGACTCGGCTGCCGCCCGCGAGCAGTAGGTCGACTTGCGCCGCCAGTCGTGTGTTCCACTCCAGTGGATGCAGTGTTTTGCCGCCGAGCGGGGACAGCACCAGCACCCGTTCGTAGCCGACTGCCAGATCGGCATTCTCGGCGTTGGCACGATAGCCGCCGTCGAGGTACGCCTTGTCGCCGATTCTGTAGGGAAGGCCACCGCCGGCGCAGCTGGCGGCGACAGCATCCACCAGGTCGACCCCGCTGTGGCGATCGAATACGACCGGTTCACCGGTATGGGCATCGACCGCCGTGATGAGCACCAGACGTTGCGGCCAACTCTGACTGGGCAATCGAGAGGCGACGGTGGTACGCCACCGTGCTTGCCAGGAGCCGTCCGATGCCGCCTCCCTTTCGAGTGCTGCCGCGCCCATTCTGCGGCGCATGTCAGCCACGTCCTCAGAGGAGGCGATGACCTGCAGGAATCTCTCGAGCTGGTCCGCCATCGGCCTGGCGGGGCGTCGGTCAGATCCGACCGGACCGGTCCGTTGCGCGGGAACAGCGGCAACGGTGGCTGCGAACAGCTCGGTCGGGGTCGCGCCAGCCAACTGGGCCGCGGCCGTCGATCCGGCTGACGTGCCAATTGTCAGCTCGGCTGTGGTCACGTCCAGCCCGGTATCGAACAGGCCGGCGACGACGCCGATCAGCCAGGCGTTGCCTGTTGATCCGCCGCCGCCGAGCACCAAGGCTCGCTTGCCGGTTGTCGGGGTGAAATTCTGAGTAGAAAAAAGTGTTGTGTTCATGGGAGGTGCCTTTCGCAAATTGCGTGTCAGGCGCTCCCGGCGGCGACTACTAAAGTCGCGCGATCGTGGACTGCAGGGGAGCGCCCACTGTGGATACTGCGTTCATGGGTCTCACCTCCTGCCGATAGATCACGATCGGCAGAACGCTAACACGCCGTCGAGGCGGTGCACAAGCGCGACCGGTCGGGTGAAGCTCAGCCGTTTTGGGCGTATGCGATGGCGATGAACTTCCGCAGTTCGGTGTCGACCTCTTCGGGCGTCGACAGAGCGACTCGATGGGATGCCTGAGCGAAATTTGTGCTCGGTATCAAGCGCGAGCCGGTCGGGGCATCCGTGAACCGAAGGAGCCAGCCTGCTGACCGGGCCGCGGCATCCGCAATCGCCCACTGACTGTTCTGGGGGATCGACCACCGCGATTTCAGGAGGTTGCGCACGGCCTTGTGGTCGATTGGATCGATACCGGCGTCGGCCACGATGGCGACCCACTCCTCGACCGTCTTGCCCGTGCGCTCGCGCATCGACGCAGAGACCGCACGCACCATATCCTCGGGACTCGCCATGCGCCAAGCCTCAGTCGCTGCTGTCATCACGGCCATGCGCGACTCCTGCCTCGCTGAGCGCACACTAAAACGACGGAGAACGTGCCCGAGAGCGGACGGAATCGTGCTTTTCGTGGCAGGAGGGACTCTTTTTCGTCGTTTTGATTTATATAGACGGGCTATATATAGTTGAGGGATGCCTGCACATGAAGTCCTTGATGTGACGCGCGCCCACGGCGCCGCGCCGAGTAACGTTCCACCCGAGCTGCACACGATTCTCAGCGATCTCGTGCAGACCAGCCACCGCCTCACCCGCCTCGCCGCGCGCGTGACCGGCAACACCGAGTCGCCCGCCACGTGGCGCACGCTCTCCGCGCTGCGCAGCGACGGCCCCATGCGCCTGGGCGAGCTCGCGGCACACAGCCGCGTCTCCCAGCCCACCATGACCAAGATCGTGCGCAACCTCGTCGAGAGCGAGTGGGTCAAGCGCATCGCCGACGTCGACGACGCCCGCGCCTGGCAGATCGCCAGCACAACCAAGGGAGAACAGGCGCTGGATGCGTGGCGCGACCAGCTCGCATCCGCTCTGTTGCCGCTTTTCGAGGGCATCACAAGCACCGAGGTCGATACGCTGCGGAGCGCCGTGGAGATCGTCACCGCACGGGTGCAATTGACGGATGCCGCATCGTCGGCACTGCGTGGGAAAGGTAACTGATGGCGCACGGCACCGAAAAGTCCGGAAACATTCTCAAACAGCCGATGGCCGTGTGGGCCGTCGCATTCGCGAGCGTCATCGCATTCATGGGCATCGGCCTCGTCGATCCGATTCTTCCGGCGATTGCCCGTGACCTGAAGGCCACGCCCACCGAGACCGAGATGCTGTTCACGACGTATCTGCTCGTGACCGGCGTTGCGATGTTCTTCACGAGCTGGGTCTCGAGCAGGCTCGGCGCCAAGAAGACGCTGCTCATCGGTCTCGCGCTCATCGTGGTCTTCGCGGCCGCGGCCGGCCTCAGCCCGAATGCCGAGGCGATCATGAGCTTCCGCGCGGGCTGGGGGCTCGGCAACGCGCTGTTCATCTCCACGGCGCTCGCCACCATCGTGGGCGCGGCCAGCGGTGGCACCTCGAGCGCGATCATCCTGTATGAGGCGGCGCTCGGCCTCGGCATCGCCGTCGGCCCCCTGCTCGGTGGCGTGCTCGGTGGCATCAGTTGGCGCGGACCGTTCTTCGGCACGGCGGCTCTCATGGCCATCGGGTTCATCGCGATAGTGGCGATGCTGCGCAAGAACCCCGAGACGCCGACGCCCACGCGGCTCTCCGCGCCGTTCCGGGCGCTGCGCAACCCGGCGCTCGGCACGCTCGCCGGTGCCGCACTCTTCTACAACATCGGCTTCTTCGTGCTGCTGGCGTACACGCCTTTCGCGCTGCAGGAGCTTGGCTTCGGCGACGCCATGACCCTCGGATTCATCTTCTTCGGCTGGGGGCTTGCCGTCGCAATCTCCTCCGTCTGGGGTGCGCCGCTGCTCACCAACCGGCTTCCGCGCACGCGCACCATGTGGATAGTGCTGCCGTTGCTGGCGATCGACCTGATCGTCGCGGGGCTGGTCGTGGGCTCGGTCGTAGGCATCATCGTCTGCGTGATTGTGGGCGGCCTGCTGCTCGGCGTCATGAACACGGTGCTGACCGAATCGGTTATGGAGGCGACGGATCTGCCCCGCTCAGTCGCATCATCCGCATATTCGGGCGTGCGTTTCATCGGCGGTGCCATTGCCCCGCCCGGGGCGACGCTGCTGGCCGGATTGCTGGGAGCAGCCACGCCATACTTCGCCGGTGGCGTCTCCGTGCTGATCGCCGCCGTCATCATCGTGACGGGCAGTCGCCGGTTGAAGCGTGTTGACGGTGTCGAGGAGACGCAACTGCAAGAGGCCGAGGCGCTCACGCTCGCCGACGCGAGCTGACCTCACCCGCTCGCACCTCAGCGAAGGCGTCGGTGCTCAAATGGTTGCCAATTTGCAACCCGGTCCCCGATGCGAAGCTGTCTGCCCCTCGGTAGGGTGTCACTGAGGAAGCGTTTGCATCCGAGGAATCCTTTGTTGTAAACGCTGCACTGCACGCTCAACGAGGAGAGACAGATGAAGAGCATAGGTCGTCGTCGAATCATTCCGATCCTGGCAGCCACAAGCATCGCCGCACTCGCGCTGGCCGGGTGCTCATCCGGGGGCTCGGGTGGAGGATCGACCAGCGGTGGTTCAGGTAGCGCGCTGAAGGGCGTGACGCTCAATGTCGCATCCGATTGGTCGGGGGCGGAGCAAAAGAACTTCGAGGCCGTGCTGGCCCAGTTCACGAAGGAGACCGGGGCAAAGGTCAATTACCAGAGCTACGGCAGCGATGTCGCGACGACGCTGGACACCAAGATCTCGGGCGGCAACCCGCCGGATGTCGCGGTAGTGCCGCAGCCGGGCCTGCTGAACAACCTCGCCAAGGCCGGCAGCCTGCAGCCGCTGGACGCAGCCACGCTCAAAGAGGTCAAGGCGAACTATTCGCCAGACTGGGTGAAGCTCGGCTCGTACAACGACAAGGTCTACGGTGTCTGGTTCAAGGGCGCCAACAAATCGACCGTCTGGTACAACACCGACGTCTATGACGCGGCCGGCGCCACCGTTCCCAAGACGTGGGACGACTTCATCAAGCAGCTGGGTGTCATCTCGGATTCTGGCACGCCGGGCATCTCGATCGGTGCGGATGCCGGCTGGCCGCTGACCGACTGGTTCGAGAACGTGTACCTGCGTTCGGCCGGCGGCGCCATGTACGACAAGCTCACCAACCACGAGATCCCGTGGACGGATCCCTCGGTGACGAAGGCACTCACCATTCTCGGGCAGCTGTGGGGCAACTCGAACCTGGTGCAGCCTGGAACCGCGCAGCGCACCTTCGGCGACTCCGTGACGGCCGTCTTCGGTGCCCCTCCCAAGGCGGGTACCGTCTTCGAGGGTGACTTCGTCGCAGGAAACATTGCCAGCGACACCAAGTCGGTTGTCGGCAAGAACGCCAAGTTCTACGACTTCCCATCGGTTGACGGCTCCGGTCCGGCCGTGGTCGGAGGCGGAAACGCCGCGATCCAGCTGACAACGCACAAGGGGGCGGCCGAGCTCATGAAGTATCTTGCCGGCCCCGAGTCGGCAACGATCTGGGTGAAGCTCGGTGGCTTCACCTCGCCCAACAAGAAGGTCGATACCTCGGCGTATCCCGATGCCACCACCAAGCAGATCGCCGAAGCTGTGCTGAATGCCAAGACCTTCCGCTTCGACATGTCCGATCAGGCACCGAGCGCATTCGGCGGCACAAAGGGCACGGGTGAGTGGCAGATTCTGATCGACTTCTTCAACAACCCGAAGGACATCGCGGGCACACAGGCAAAGCTGGAAGCCGCGGCCGTGGCCGCCTGGAAGTAACGAAACCGCGACGGCTTCGTCATGACAACCACGGAGGTTGCCTCGACGGTTGGTGCGACGGACGGGGAGGGTGCACGGCGCCCTCCCCGCCCGGGCGCCAGGCGTCGCAACATCACGATCGCGGTGAGCTTTCTCGCGCCCGCACTGGTGCTTCTCGGAGTACTGGTCGCGTATCCGGTGATCTATTCGGTCTGGCGTTCGCTGTACGACGCGGCCGGAACGAACTTTCTCGGCCTCGGCAACTACGCGACCATGTTCACGGATCCGTCGACGTTCACGGCGATCCGGAACAACGTCATCTGGGTCGTCGTTGTGCCGGTCACGGTCACAATTCTCGGCCTGATTTTTGCCGTGCTCATGGACAAGATCAAGTGGGGCATCGCGTTCAAGCTCATCGTCTTTATGCCGATGGCGATCTCGATGGTGGCTGCCGGCGTCATCTTCCGCACGACGTTCCAGGAAAGCCCGCAGCTCGGTGTGGTCAATGCCGCGCTCGTCGGCATCCATGACACTTTCGGTGGCGGTTCCGCCTATCCGAATGCGCGACCACGGCCGGAGGCCGGGCTCGGAGTCAAGGACGGTGGGGTCGTCTCGCAGAATCCGGTGGCCGCCGGGTCGAGTCAGGACTTTCCTCTCGTAGCCATCAAGCCCACCGACGTTCCGGCGAGCGCGAAGGACGCGGTTGAAGCACAGGCGGCGGTATCCGGAACCATCACCGGAACGGTGTGGCTGGACTTCGTGCGCGGCGGCGGCGGCACCAACGGCAAGATCGGCGACGGCAAGAAGGGATTGCCGGGCGTCGAAGTCGACGCGCTGGATTCCTCGGGCAAGGTGGTCGCCTCGGCGACCACGGCGGATGACGGCACCTACGTGATCACATCGGTTCCGTCGGGCAGTCATGTCGTGAGCCTGCCTGCCAAGAACTTCAGTGCGTCATACGCCGGTGTCTCCTGGCTCGGGCCGACACTCGTGACGGCCGTTGTGATCCTCAGCTACATCTGGATCTGGGCCGGATTCGCGATGGTGATGATCGCATCCGGACTCTCGGCGATGGATCGCAACCTGCAGGAGGCGGCCCGCATGGACGGCGCCAACGAATGGCAGGTGTTCCGAAGGATCACCGCGCCGTTGCTCTCCCCGGTGCTCGTCGTTGTCTTCGTGACACTGATCGTCAACGTGCTGAAAATCTTCGACCTGGTCTACGTCATACCTCCGCCTTCTTCGCTGCCGGATGCCACGGTGATAGCGGTGCAGATGTGGACCGTCTCGTTCGGGGGCGGCAACAACCAGGGTCTCGGCAGCGCGTTGGCGATCCTGCTTTTGATACTGGTTCTGCCTTTCATGATCATCAACGTGCGTCGCTTCAGAATGGATAAGGAACGATGAGCGGGCTCACGCTGGTGAAGGCGCAGCGCAGCGCCGCACGCAAGATTCTCGACTTCTTCGGCAAGGGCGTCGTCAACCTGGTGTTGATCGTCATAGCGATCTTCTGGCTCGTACCGACCGTCGGGCTGTTCATCTCGTCGTTGCGCAACAGTAAAGACAACAGTGCGAGCGGATGGTGGACCGTCTTCACGACACCGGCCCAGCTCACCGTCGACAACTACGCGAACCTACTGCAGAACAACCAGTTCATGGGGTCGTTCGGCAACACGATCATGATCACGGTGCCGGCGACGCTGCTCGTGATCATCATCGGATCGCTGGCCGGCTACGCCTTCGCCTGGATGAAGTTTCCGGGGCGGGACTGGCTGCTCATCGCCGTGATTGTGCTGCTCGCGGTGCCATCCCAGGTGGCGCTGATTCCCATCGCGAAGCTGTACGGCAGCCTGGGCCTGTTCGGCTCGATCGTCGGCGTTGTGCTGTTCCACGTGGCGTTCGGATTGCCGTTCGCCATCTTTCTGCTGCGCAACTTTTTCACGCAGGTGCCCGGCGAGCTGATGGAGGCCGCGCGTCTCGATGGCGCGAGCGAATGGCGCATCTTCTCCACGATCATCATTCCGCTCGGGATGCCCGCGATAGCCTCGCTCGGCATCTTCCAGTTTCTCTGGGTGTGGAACGACATGCTGATCGCGCTGATCTTCACGAACGCGTCGTCCCAGCCGGTGACGGTGGCGATCCAGGGTCAGCTGCGCCAGTTCGGGGCGAACATTGACGTTCTCTCCTCCGGGGCATTCCTGTCGATGATCGTTCCGCTGATTGTCTTCTTCGCATTCCAGCGCTACTTCGTGACCGCGCTGCTCGCGGGGTCGACGAAGTAGCGCGGCGGCCTCGCCAGTACGCGAGCAGCGAATACGCGCGAACCGCGTCGGCAGTCGGGATTAGGCTCACCACGTGAGTGGAATGCACGGCGCCGGGACCGGCGGAGCTGGCGGCGGAGGCCGCATGGGCGCGACCCGCGCGGCGGCCGGTGCAGGCGGGCCAGGCCGCGGCCGCATCAGCGGCGGAGACTACGCGGCGCAGCGGGCTGCGAATGCTGAGGCGCCACGCATCCGCAATCTGGGGCGGCGCATCTTCGCGCTCTTTGCCTCGCACCGGGCGGCGATCGTCACAACCATCGTGCTCGTGCTCATCGGTGCCGCGCTCTCGGTGGTGCCGCCGCTGCTCACCCAGCGCGCGTTCGACGACGGGCTGTTCCCCCGGGGCGGCCCGAATCTGCCGGTGCTGATGGGGCTCGTCGGCCTCATGATCGTGGTCTACGTCGGCTCGGCGCTGCTGGGCGTGTGGCAGACGTATCTGACCTCATCCGTCGGCAACAGGGTGATGGGGTCGCTGCGGGTGCGGCTGTTCAGTCACCTGCAGTCGATGGAACTGAGCTTCTTCACGCATACCAAGACGGGCGTCATCCAGTCGCGACTGCAGAACGACGTGGGCGGCGTGGCCAGCGTGCTCACCAACACGATCTCGAGCGTGCTCGGCAACACCGTCACGGTGATGGCGGCGTTCGTGGCCATGCTGCTGCTCAACTGGCAGCTGACCATCATCGCCGTGGTGCTCATGCCGATTCTGGTGATAGCCCAGCGCCGGGTAGGCCAGGTGCGGGCGCGCATCGCCACCAAGACGCAGGAGTCGCTGTCGGACATGACGGCCATCACACAGGAGACGCTGAGCGTCTCGGGCATTCTGCTCTCCAAAAGCTTCAACCGTCAGGATGCCGAGACGGCCCGCTATTCCCACGAGAACGAGAACCAGATTCGGCTGCAGGTGAGCCAGTCGATGAGCGGCCAGTGGTTCTTCGCGATGGTCAACATCTTTCTCTCTTCGATACCCGCAATCGTGTACCTCGTGGCGGGCTGGCTGCTGCACGCGGGCGCGAGCGACATCACGGCCGGCACCATCGTGGCGTTCACCACCGTTCAGGCCCGGCTGCTGTTCCCCCTGCTCGGGCTCATGCGGGTGGCGCTCGATCTGCAGACATCCGGGGCGCTGTTCGCGCGCATCTTCGAGTATCTTGACCTGCGGCCTGCCATTGCGGACCTGCCGAGCGCCGCATCCGTTTCCGAGGGCGCCGATCTCGGGCGCATCGAGTTCGACGGCGTGAGATTTGCGTATCCGGATGCGCGCGAGGGCGAGCGACCCACGCTCGACGGCGTCTCGTTCACGATCGAGCCCGGCCAGTTCGCGGCGTTCGTCGGACCGAGCGGGGCCGGCAAGACCACCGTCTCGTATCTGGTGCCGCGCTTCTACGACGCGACGGCCGGCAGTGTGCGTTTCGCCGGCAGGGATGTGCGTGAGCTGCAGCACGAATCCCTGGTCGCGCACATCGGCGTTGTGAGCCAGGAGACCTACCTTTTTCACGCATCCATTGCCGAGAATCTGCGCTATGCGAAGCCGGATGCCACGCAGTCCGAACTCGAGGCGGCGGCCCGCCAGGCGAACATCCATGACACGATCGCGAGTTTTCCGGATGCCTACGACACCCTGGTGGGCGAGCGCGGCTACCGGCTCTCCGGCGGCGAGAAGCAGCGCATCGCGATCGCGCGCGTGCTGCTGAAGAACCCCGAGGTGCTCGTGCTCGACGAGGCGACGAGTGCGCTCGACTCCATCTCGGAGCGCGTCGTGCAGACCGCGCTCGACACGGCGGCGCGCGGGCGCACCACGGTGGCGATCGCGCACCGGCTCTCGACGATCGTGGCGGCAGACGTGATCTTCGTGGTCGACGGCGGCCGCATCGTGGAGCGTGGAACACACGCCGAGTTGCTTGCGGTGGGCGGCACGTACGCGCGGCTGTACAGGGAACAGCGCGGTGGAACTGAAGGGGTGGCGTCGGTGGCCGGCGAACCTGGCACGGACTGATTCACGTCGGCGGGAGTATTGTTAGCCTCGTCTAACAATGCGACGGGAGGCGAGTCGGTCGATGGCGACGGATGCGACAGCCACAGCTTCCCCGCCGAAGCGCGCCCGCGGGAGCACGCGCATCCTTTTTCTGCTCGGTCCGGCCTTCGTGGCCGCCATCGCGTACGTTGACCCCGGCAACGTCGCCGCCAACCTCACCGCCGGCGCACGCTTCGGCTACCTGCTCGTCTGGGTTCTCGTCGCGGCCAACGCGATGGCCGTGCTGGTGCAGTACCAGTCGGCCAAGCTCGGGCTCGTGACCGGCCGCAGTCTGCCCGAACTGCTCGGCGAACGTATGCGCCCGGCTGCCCGGCGCGCGTTCTGGGTACAGGCCGAATTGGTGGCGGCCGCCACCGACATTGCCGAGGTCATCGGCGGCGCCATCGCCCTGAACCTGCTCTTCGGTCTGCCGCTGGTCGTGGGTGGGGTCATTGTCGGCGTCGTCTCGATTCTGCTGCTCACCGTGCAATCGCGGCGCGGCCAGCGCCCCTTCGAGACGGTCATCCTGGCTCTTCTCGCGATCATCGCGATCGGCTTTCTGGCCGGACTCGTGGTTTCCCCCGTGAGCTGGCCGGATGCCGTCGGCGGGCTCCTGCCCCGCTTCGACGGTTCCGGCTCCGTACTGCTGGCCGCGAGCATGCTCGGCGCCACGGTGATGCCCCACGCCATCTACCTGCACTCGGCGCTCGCGCGCGACAGGCACGGCCACCAGAGCAGCCCACGGCTACTCGGCCGCCTGCTCACGGCCACCCGGTGGGACGTGCTCGGCGCGCTTGCCATCGCCGGCGCAGTGAATATCGCCATGCTCCTGGTGGCCGCCGCGAGTCTCGGCGGGGTTAAGGGCACCGACACCATCGAGGGCGCGCATGCCGCGCTCAGCTCCGCCCTCGGGCCTGCCATCGGCGTGATCTTCGCGATAGGCCTGCTCGCCTCGGGGCTGGCATCCACCTCGGTTGGCAGCTACGCCGGCGCGACCATCATGGCCGGCCTGCTGCGCATCCGGGTGCCGCTGCTGCTGCGCCGTGTGGTGACGCTGGTGCCGGCGATAGTGATTCTCGCCGTCGGGGTCGACCCCACCTGGGCACTCGTGCTCAGCCAGGTCTTCCTGAGTCTGGGCATTCCGTTCGCGCTGGTGCCGCTGATGCGGCTCACCGGCAACCGGATGCTCATGGGCACCCACGCAAACCGGCTCGGGATGCGCGTGCTCGGCTGGCTCGTCGTCGCCCTCATCGTGGCGCTCAACATCGCACTGATCGTGTTGACGGTTGCGCCGATGGGAGGGTAGTTCGCGGAGCTGGTTTCGAGACGCAGCCTCGTTCCTCGACTGCTCCTCAATCAGCGGACGTTCCGCTGGTTGAGGAGCGAGGAACGAGCGTCTCGAAACCACCGCGCGCTACTCCGCTGCCGGCGTGACCCAGACGGCGTCGGCGATGTTGCCGTCGAGCGGCATGGGGGCCGCAGTCGGCGTGAGCGCTACGGTGGGGCCGCCGGCCTCATCGTCGTGCCCGAGCACCGTCAGGCGCGTGTCCGGCCGGATGCCGCGCCGGGCGAGAGCCCGCAGCACCGCCGGGTCGGCATCCGAGATGCGGGTGACGATGAGCGCGGTCGCGAGCGGCGCGCGTGACAGCTGCGTCGCATCCGGAAGATGGGGTCGCCCATCGGCGGTGGGAATCGGGTCACCGTGCGGATCACGCGAGGGATGCCCCAGGCGGGCGTCGATGCGCTCGACAAGCTCGTCGCTGACCGCGTGCTCGAGCACCTCGGCCTCGTCGTGCACCTCGTCCCACGCATAGTCGAGCACCTCGACGAGAAACGTCTCGAGCAGCCGGTGCCGGCGCACCATCGCGACGGCGTGCGTGCGCCCCGTCTCGGTGAGCTCGATGCTGCCGTACGGCGCGTGTTCGAGCAGCCCCTGCTCGGCCAGACGCCGGATGCCATCGGAGACCGTCGCGGTACGCACACCCATGCGCTCGGCCAGCTGCGTGACGGTGATGGGCGTCGGCGACCATTCCGTCGCGCTCCAGATGGCCTTGAGGTAGTCCTGCGCGGCGTTCGTCAGCTGGGAGACGGACATGAACCCATCCTAGGCAGGCGACGGCAGGGCGCGTGGGCGGCGGGGCAGCTCCCTGCCTAGGCTGTCGGCATGAGGACTCCGGCGGTCGGGTGGGTGGGCCAGCTGTTGCGTCCGCAACCCGCACCGATCCCGTGGGCGCGGGCGGTCCGTTCTGCCGTGGCGATCGTCACGCCCGTCGCGGTCGGCATGTCGATCGGCCAGCTCGGGCCGGGCATGCTGTGTGCGATTGGGGCGCTGTCGGCATCCGGGGCAGATCTCGGTGGTCGCTATCGGGCCAGGCTGTATCGGCTCAGCGTCGTGGCGGCCTCGGGTGCGGTCGGGTTTCTGCTGGGCGGGCTGATCTTCGGTGACGGCCTCATGACGGCCCTGTTCGTGCTGGTGGCCGGGCTCGTCTCGGGGCTGGTGAGCGTGCTCGGCAACGTGGCCTCCGTGGCGAGCCTGCAGTTTCTGATCTTCACGATCGTCGCATCCGGGGTCAATTTCGGACACGGACCGTGGTGGCTGCCGACCCTGTTCTACCTGTCTGGCGCGGCCTGGGCGCTGCTGTTGTCGATGGCCGGCGGCATCGGGCGGGCCACGGCGCCGGAGCGCCTTGCCGTCTCCGAGGTGTACCGCAGCCTGGCGATGCTCATGGATGTCTCGGGCCGTGAGGGCGTCGACAGCGCGCGTGTCAATCTGACGACGGCCATGAACGAGGCCTACGACACCGTGGTGTCGTTTCGCGCCACCAGCGGCGGCCGCGATGCCCGCGTGCGCCGGCTCGGCGCGCTGCTGAACGCCGCGACGCCGGTCGTGGAGGCCACCACCACGCTCGTGCGCTCGGGGGAGACGATTCCGCTGCGGTTGACGGCGGCCACCCGGGCCATGGCTGGCGCCGTGCTGCGCAGCACCGGGCCGGTCGAGATCGCCGCCGAGCTGACGCCCGATGCCGCGCCCTCGCGCGAACTCGCGGCCCTCGAGTCCCGGTTGGGATCGGTGGCGTCCCTGTTTGCGAAGGCGGAGGGCGCCGACTCCGAACAGCCCAGGCATCCGACCTTCAGGGAGCGGATGCTCGCGCTGCGCGACGCCGTCGCCAGCGGCCCGGCCACGTGGAAGCCCATTCTGCGCCTGGTGCTCTGCCTGGCGGTCGCCGAACTCGTCGGCGCGCTGATTCCCGTGGAGAGGCCGTACTGGATAGCCCTCACCGTTGCCGTCACCCTCAAGCCCGACTTCGGCTCGGTGTTCGCGCGCGCCGTGCAACGCGGTGTCGGCACCGTGGTCGGGGTGCTCATCGGAACGCTGCTGCTGGCCTACGTGCCGTTCGGCGTGCCGATTCTCATCGCCCTGGGTGTCTTCGCGGCAATGCTGCCCATCACGCTGAAGCGCAACTACGGCATGTTCGCCACCTTTCTCACCCCTGTGATAGTGCTGCTGCTCGACCTGTCGCGCAACGGCAACGAGGATCTCGTGGTGTCACGGCTGCTGGATACGGCGCTCGGCTGCGCCATCGTGCTTCTCGTCGGCTACCTTCCGTGGCCGAATGTCTGGCGGTCGAGTTCACGCATCAGTGACAGGGTCGCCTCGGTGACCGACGATCTGCTCGAATACCTGCGCGTTGCACTCGGCGCCGACGGCCAGCGCACCCGCCTGCGCCGCCAAACGTACCGGGGCCTCTCCGATCTGCGCACGGTGCTGCAGCAGGCGCTCGCCGAGCCTCCTCCGGTCAGTCGGCAGGCATCCGCGTGGTGGCCGGCCGTCGTGGTGCTCGAACGGCTCACGGATGCCGTCACCGCGGTCGTGACGCGCGTCGAGATCGGCGGGCAGCAGCCCGCGCCGGGCGAGGCGCAGCAGGTGATAGATACGATGCAGGAGCTTTCGGCGGCCGTGCATGAGCAGCGGCGGCCGAGAACTCTGACGTTGCCCGAGGGCGGCCCGCTGGACGGGGTCGCCTCGGAACTTCGCGTCGCGCACGCGGTGTTCTCCGGCCCGTCTGACGACTGACCGCACCGGGCGATAAGCTGGCCTCATGCGTGTTTCCCCGTCCTGTTGTTGTCGCTGACCCAGCCGACCAACACGACTCGTCGCGCGCCCGGGCACCACCCCGCACCGGGCGGTCGACTCAGATAAAGAAGGACAAATACACCGACATGAAGTACGCCAACACGATTCTCGATCTCATCGGCGACACCCCGCTCGTCAAGCTCAACACCGTGACCGATGGCATTGCCGCCACCGTGCTGGTGAAGGTTGAGTACCTCAACCCCGGTGGATCATCGAAGGACCGCATCGCCACCCGCATCATTGACGCGGCCGAGCGCGAGGGCCTGCTCAAGCCCGGCGGCACCATCGTGGAGCCGACCAGTGGCAACACCGGCGTCGGGCTTGCGCTCGTGGCCCAGCAGCGCGGCTACCGCTGTGTCTTCGTGCTGCCCGACAAGGTGGGCGAAGACAAGCGCAATGTGCTCACGGCGTACGGCGCCGAGATCGTGGTGACCCCGACATCCGTCGCCCCCGACAGCCCCGAGTCGTATTACAGCGTCTCGGATCGGCTGACCGCCGAGATCGATGGCGCGTTTAAGCCCAACCAGTACTTCAACCCGAACGGGCCGCTGAGTCACTACGAGACCACCGGCCCCGAGATCTGGCGCGACACCGAGCAGAAGATCACGCACTTCGTTGCGGGCGTGGGCACGGGCGGCACCATCAGCGGCACCGGTCGCTTTCTCAAGGAGGCTTCCGAGGGTCGCGTGCGCATCGTCGGCGCCGACCCTGAGGGCTCGGTCTACTCGGGCGGTACCGGTCGGCCGTATCTGGTCGAGGGCGTCGGCGAGGATTTCTGGCCGGGCGCATACGACCCCAGCGTCGTTGACGAGGTGATTGCCGTCAGCGATGCCGACGCCTTCGCCATGACGCGCAGGCTCGCCCGCGAGGAGGGCCTGCTGGTCGGCGGATCGAGCGGCATGGCCGTGGTTGCGGCGCTCGAAGCCGCCGCCTCACTCACCGCCGACGACGTCGTCGTCGTGCTGCTGCCCGACGGCGGCCGCGGCTACCTCGGCAAGATTTTCAACGACAAGTGGATGCGTTCCTACGGCTTCAGCGACGTCTCCGACGAGGCGACGGTGCGCGACATCATCAAGACCAAGAGCGGCGAGCTGCCCGATCTGGTGCACGCGCATCCGAGTGACACGGTGCACGATGCCATTCGCATCATGACCGAGTTCGGCGTCTCGCAGATGCCCGTGCTGAGCGCGGAACCGCCGGTCGTCATCGGCGAGGTGGTGGGCGCGCTCGAGGAGAGCGCGCTGCTGGAACAGGTCTTCAGCGGGCAGGCGGGAATGGCCGACAAGGTGGAGTCGTTCGCCGGTGCTCCGCTGCCGCTCATCGGCGTCAACGAGACGGTCTCGGCCGCGCGAGCGGCGCTCGCCGGTTCCGGAGCGCTGCTTGTCACCGACGGCGGCAAGCCCGTGGCCGTGCTGACCCGCCACGACCTGCTCACCTTCCTCAGCGAATAACGTTCTTCAGCAAATACCGTTCTTCAAGGAATACCGAGGCAACAGCATGACTGAAACACCGCACGACGCCCAGCAGCACTTCAACACCCGCGTCATTCACGAGGGCCAGGGGTTCGACCCGACCACAGGCGCGATCATTCCGCCGATCTACCAGACCTCCACGTTCGTGCAGGACGGCATCGGCGGACTGCGCGGCGGCTACGAATACGGTCGAAGCGGCAACCCGACGCGCACCTCGCTGCAGACGCTGCTCGCCTCCCTCGAGGGCGGCTCGCGCGCCATCTCCTTCGCGTCGGGCCTTGCGGCCGAAGACGCGCTGCTGCGCGCGGTGCTCGCGCCCGGCGATCATGTCGTTCTCGGCAACGATGTCTACGGCGGCACTCACCGGCTCATCAATCGCGTGCACGGAGCATGGGGCGTGCGCAACACGACGGTCGACCTGGGCGACCACGACGCGGTTCGTTCGGCACTCGGAATCGAGCGCACACGTATCCTATGGATCGAGACGCCGAGCAACCCGCTCATGAAGATCAGCGACATCGCGGCGCTCGCCGTACTCGGCCACGCGGCCGGGGCGATCGTTGTCGTCGACAACACTTTTGCCTCGCCCGCCCTGCAGCAGCCGCTTTCGCTCGGCGCCGACGTGGTGGTGCACTCGACCACCAAGTACCTGGGCGGGCACTCCGACGTGATCGGCGGCGCAATCGTCACGAGTGACGAGGAGCTGGCCGACAAGGTCGCGTTCCTGCAGTTCGCGGCCGGCGCGGTCTCGGCTCCGCTCGACGCGTGGCTGACCGTGCGCGGCATCAAGACGCTGGGCGTGCGGATGCAGCGCCACAGCGAGAACGCGCAGGCGATCGCGGAGAAGCTGGCGCAGCATCCGGCGATCGAGGCCGTCTACTACCCGGGGTTGCCCTCTCACCCTGGCCACGAGCTGGCGGCTCGGCAGATGAGCGGCTTCGGCGGCATGCTCTCTGTCGCGCTCGCCGGTGGGGCGGATGCCGCGCGCCACTTCGCGGAGTCGACCACCGTCTTCCAGCTGGCTGAGTCGCTCGGCGGCGTGGAGTCGCTCATCGGCTACCCCTCCGAGATGACGCACGCCTCGGTGAAGGGCACGGCGCTGGAGGTTCCCGACAACGTGGTGCGCCTCTCGGTGGGCATCGAAGACGTAGCCGACCTGCTCGCCGACGTGGAGCAGGCGCTCGCGCGGTAATGGTGTAGCGGGTGTAGGTCGTTCGCGGCACTACATCACCCCGGTTTCGCAGCGCGCCCAGCCCTCGGAGAGGGTGCGCTGCGAGAACGGGGCGATATGCGCCTAATCGTCGAGGATGAGACGTTTCCCGGTGCTGCTGGCGCTGAACGGGGTGTACCCGAGCGCGTCGTAGAACCGCAGGGCTTCCTCGTTTCCGGGACGCACCTGGAGTTGCACTTTGGGGCATCCGAGAGCGATGAGCCGCTTCTCAACCTCGGCCATCAGTGCCGCACCCCGACCGTGCCCGTTTACGTTCCTTGTCGCATCCGTCAGAGCGACAGGATCGCCAGCGCCAGCGTGACAGCGTTGAGCGCCAGCAGGAACCATGCCAGGCCGAACTGGAACGAGTAGTTCTTGTGGAAGACGTGCGTGTACAGCGCGCAGATGAAGAAGATCACGAGTCCCGCCGCCGCCGCGACCGTGAGGGGCGGGCATCGCAGCAGGCCGATCAGGAGCCCGACGGCGCCCAGCGTCTTGAGGGTGCCGATGGGGAACCGCAGCCACGAGACAGGAACGCCCGCAGCAACCATGCCCGGCAGAATCGGCTTGAAGTGGAATAGTGCGGCGACGCCGGAGAAGCCGTTGAGCACGATCGCAACGATCGTCACGATGACGGATGCGGTGTACACGGTCAGTACGCGATTCCGAGCGGCCGGCCGAAGGTCGCCGGGTTATCGACGGCGGCGAGCATCGCATGGGCCGCATCCGCTCGTGAGATGGAGTAGCCGCGCGGCACGCTACCGCCGATCGCCGTGCGGTAGACGCCGGTCAGGGGTTTGTTGCTGAGCTTGGGTGGTCGCACCGCCGTGCAGTCGATGGCGCTGTGGTTCATGTCGTCCTCCATGGTCGCGAGATCGGTATATACGCCGCGCAGTATGCGCCCGATGAGCGGCATGAGCACACGGCGGTTGAGAAAGCTGTCGTCTTCGGGCGCCGGGCCGACCGGGGCTGCGCTCACGGCGATGAACCGTCCTACACCGCCGGCTTCGAGGGCGTTCAGGATGCCTCGGGTGGCAGTGGAGGCCACGGCTCCGTCTTTGTTGCTGCGCGGGCCGATGGCGGAGAGTGCCGCGTCACTGCCACTGACGGCGGGCAGTACCGCATCGAGGTCGGTGACGTCGGGTGCGGTCACCACGATGAGCGACGGATGCCGCAGCTCCAGTCGCGCGGGATCGCGCACCACCGCGGTTACCGCATGTCCGGAATCCAGTGCCTGTCGTACGAGATGACCTCCGATGCCGCCGGTCGCGCCGAAAACGGTGAGTCGCATGGTGTGTTCCTTTCCTGAACGCGATCCCAGCCGCACAGCCGAGGTTCTTTAGATCGTCACGATAAGTGACAATAACATAATATGGCAATCTTTAGTGGGTACCATATGAAGAATGACTGATCAGGCGAGCGCTGCGCCCCCTCTTCCTCTCGATGCCCGAGTGAGTTACCTGCTCTCCGTACTGGGCACTCAGAGCGCGCGGAGCTTTGCCAACCGTCTGGCGCCATTGGGTATCCAGCCCAACCATTTCGGCCTGCTTGTGCACCTGGCCCACGAAGACGGGCAGTCCCAGCAACAGCTGGCGAATGCCCTCGGTATTCACCGCAACATGATGGTCGGCTTGATCGATGAGCTTGAGGAGCGCGGGCTTGTCGAGCGAAGCCGCCACCCCGATGACCGGCGGGCCCATGCGATCCGGCTCACGACGACCGCGCGGGAGCTTCTGCCGCGAGCGCACCAGCTCGCCGATCAGCAGGAGGCGGAATTGCTCGCCGGATTCGGTGACGACGATCGGGCATCCCTGCTCGCGCTGCTGCAGCGGCTGGCGAGTCGCGGCGGGGGCCGCCCCGACGTGCATCCGGGGATGCGCCACGACTAGCGCTCCGCAGGGTGCGACCGGCTGACCTCGGCGGCGATGTTTCGCCTCGATCCTCCCGACGCGCATCCGCATTGCGGTATCGTGCAATGCAGAGTACCTTGTGATGCATGACAGCGGATGTCGGCGCGCAACTGCGCAAGGGCGTGGTCGAGTACTGCGTGCTCGGCCTGCTCGGCCGCGAGCCGATGTACGGCTGGCAACTGTCGGAGATCCTGACGGCGCAGGGCATGATCGCCAGCATCGGAACGCTTTACCCGGTGCTCGGCCGCCTGCGTGAGCAGGGGCTCGTCGTCTCGTTCGACGGCGCCTCGGATGCCGGCCCGGTGCGCAAGTACTATCGGCTCGCACCGGCCGGCGCGCAGCAGCTCGACCACTTTCGCGAGCAGTGGACGGTGTTCACCCGTGAGGTCGAACACCTCATTGGAGGGGATGATGAGCGTGACTGAGCGCACACCGCAGGTCGTGCGGAGCTATCTGGCCGAACTGGATACCGCCCTGGGCGGGGTTCCTGTGGAGCTCGCCCGCGACATCCGCAACGGTGTCGAAGAGGAACTGGCAGGGCTGGATGCCGCGACGGCCGCCGCGCGCATCGAGCGGCTGGGTGACCCGGTCTTCATCGCGGCCGAGGCGCGGGCCGGTGCAGGCGTTGGGGCAGGCTCCGCAGCGCAGGTCACGACGGGCACGGATGCCTCCCGGGCGGCCACGCCGATCAGCGACTCTCGCGGCTTTGCCGTGGTGGCCGCGCTGCTCGTTGCTCTCGGGGGCGTGGTGATCCCCGTGCTCGGCTGGGTCGTGGGCATCGCGATGGTGTGGATGTCGTCGTCGTGGCGCAGGGGCGAAAAGTGGATCGCGACGCTCGTCGGGCCGGTCGCCGTGGCTGTGCCGATTTTGCTGACGTGGTTGTTTGCGGGAGGTTCTGCGGGAGACGCGCGCAACCCTCTTGTGCCTAGTGCTGTGGACACGTGGTGGGCGACGATCGTGATCCTGATTCCCACTAATGTCGTCGTCGGCATCTGGTTGCTCTGGCGCACGAGACGGCGGGCGGTGAACAGTGTTCGACCTTGAGTGCCTGACGCGAATCTGATAATCCGACCTCGTGCGCACCTTGACGGCAACCGAGGCAAGCCGCTCCATTGCGGCTCTGAGACTCGAGATCGTGCCGCTGTGAGCGGAACCCGTCACCGCCGGCTCCGTGGGGCCATACAGTCGACGTGACATGACTCGGGATGCCGTGCGTGGCCGGGGCGGCCTCGGCGGCACTTCGCCGGAAGGAACAGGCCTTGGAACTGATCTTTGTACACGGTGCTTTGGTGCGTGACGGCGCATGGTGGTGGCAGCGCGCTGCGGACCTGCTACGGGAACGCACGGGCATTCGGAGCCGCGCCGTTGCCCTGCCGTCGTGCGGAGAGACAACGCCCGAGCAGCGTGCAGGCGGCCTGAATGCCGACGCGGAGGCGCTACGCCGCGAACTCGACGATGTTGAGTCCGCGATAGTCGTCGGTCATTCCTATGGCGGCACCGTCATCGCCGAGGCCGGTCAGCATCCCGCGGTCGAGCACCTGCTCTACGTGTCGTCTTACCTGCCCGATGTCGGCCAGTCGCAGGGTGCGGTCATGAGCGGGGAGAGCGACCCGGTTTCGATCGGTGACAACGGGGACGGCACGCTCAGCGTGACCGGCTACGACGCGAACTCGTTCGGGGCCCGATTCCTTCAGGATGTCGACGAGGCGACCCAGCGCCAGGCGTGGCAGCGGGTGACCGCGCAGGCCGCCGGGGCTTTCATGACGCCGACGAGCGCCGCCGGCTGGCACGGCGTCGACTCGACGTACATCGTCTGCGGGCAGGATCGCAGCACCTCGCTCGAGTTGCAGCGCTTCCACGCGGCCAGGGCCACGCGCTTCGTCGAGCTGCCGACCGGACACCACCCGTTTATCTCGCGCCCCGAGCTGGTCGTCGAACAGATACAGGCCATGGTGCGGTAATATGAGAATATGTCATGTTCGTTGTTCGGTGCACGCCGATGACTCGGGAGGCCGCCGCGGCCATCCTGGGCGTCAGCGCGTTCGCGAGCCGAGCCGAGATCATGGCGGCGTTTCTGTTGCGGGCGCGGTTGACGCATCCGGATCGCTTCGCGGGTGCGCCCGCGGGTGACATCGCCGCAGCATCGCGAGAGTTCGTGCGGGTCAGCGCGGCGCGTGACCTGCTGTGCGCAACGGGGGCAATAGAGCGAGCGGATGCGACGCGTGCGTCGAGCGCCCCGGCTCCCGTTCTGGGCCGCTCGCGAGTGCGCGCCAGATTCGATAACGCACTACCGCTGCCAGAGACCCGAGTCTGGATCGCATAGACGTCAACGCGTGCCGGTGGGCGCACGCTGAGGCAATAGAGTCGAGAGATCGCGCTCGCGCACGTGGGCGCCATCGACGAGACGAGACGAGACGAGCCGCGCAGTGCAGACCGCAACCACCACCGAGGTCGGTGGCATCTTCGGTCGGCGCTATCTCTGGGTGACCGTCGGCATGTGTGCGCTGATTCTGCTGGCCGCGTTCGAGGCGCTCGCCGTCACGACGGTGATGCCCACGGTGAGTGCCGAACTGCACGGCGCTCATCTCTATGCCCTGGCCTTTTCCGCGCCGCTGGCCATGGGCATCGTCGGCATGGTTGCGGCGGGCAACTGGTCGGATCGGCACGGGCCGCGCGCGCCGCTTTTTCTCTGCGTGGTTCTCTTCGTGGTCGGTCTTGCCATCGTGGGTGTCGCATCCACCATGGAGGTTCTGGTCGTGGGGCGCATCGTGCAAGGGCTCGGCGCTGGCGGGCTGACCGTGGCGCTCTACGTGATAGTCGCCCGGGTGTATCCGCCTGTTCTGCACGCGCGCATCTTCGCGGCATTCTCTGCGGCCTGGGTCGTGCCCTCGCTCATCGGCCCGCTCATAGCGGGCCTCGTCACGGAGCATTTCGGCTGGCGGTGGGTGTTCCTTGGCGTGATAGTGCTGGTCGTGCTCGCGATGGGAATGGTGGTGCCAGCCATGCGTTCGCTGGCCGGGGGAGAGGCCGAACCCCCGCCATGGAATCTGCGCCGTCTCGGCTGGGCCGTGCTGGCCTCCGTCGCGGTGCTCGTGGTCAACATCTCCGCTGAGGCCGAGGGTCCAGCGCGCTGGATTCTTCCTGTTCTGGCCGTCGCGGTCGCGGTCTACGCACTGCGCCCGCTGCTGCCGTCGCGTACACTTCTGGCCGCCAGGGGCCTGCCGAGCGTGATTCTCGTGCGTGACCTCATCGGCGGCGCCTTCTTCGGTGCCGAGGTGTATGTGCCATATCTGTTGACGAAGGACTTCGCCTTCACGGCATCCGGCGCCGGACTGGCGTTGACCGCGGCCGGTCTCACCTGGGCGGGGGCGTCGTGGCTGCAGAGTCGGCTCGAGACCCGGGTGAGTGGCGGGGCGAGCTTTCAGCTCGGATCGAGCCTGCTCGCGCTTTCCATCGCCACGGTTCTGGTCACGGCCATATTCGCGCTCGTACCCGGCACGGCGATAGTGGGCTGGGCGTTCGCCGGCGCCGGCATGGGCTTCATGTTTCCGCGCACAAGTGTCATGACCCTGGGGTACTCGACGGCGCAGAATCAGGGTTTCAACAGTTCGGCGCTCGTCATCGCCGACTCCATCGGCGCCTCCGTGTCGTTGGCGGCGACGGCCGTTGTCTTCGCGGCGCTGTCCCCGCTGGGCAGCGCCTGGGCGTTCGCCGGATGCTTCGCGCTGACCGCCGCCTTCGCCGCAATTGCAGCGGTGCTCGGCTCCCGCGTCGACGTGGCGACGGTGCCCGCGGCACGTTGAGCGCGGTGCTGGCGATGCTGGGCGATCGCGCGTGGGGTCATGTGACTGTCACATTGCTGGCGCCACAGGTGCGCAATCGCGTGCATAATTGAGCTGGATTCACAGAAAGTGAACGTACACATCGTCAGTGAGATGGGGTCCGCGCTGTGACAGCGGAGACACACAAGACGCGAGCGCCCAGCATTCGGGATGTCGCGCGCCTTGCGGGCGTCTCGCACCAGACCGTTTCGCGCGTGCTCAACCAGCACCCGAGCATTCGCGAGACCACGAAACAACGCGTGCTGCAGGTCATGGAGGAGCTGCAGTATCGGCCGAATCGTGCCGCCCGGGCACTCGTGACGAGTCGTTCGCGCACCATAGGCATCCTGGCCGCGGCATCCGGCTCGTACTACGGGCCGTCGAGCAGTATTCAGGCGATCGAGGATGCCGCGCGCGACGCCGGCTACTACGTCACCACCTCGAATCTGGCCGCCACCGATCGCGACTCGATCGAGGCCGCGCTCGACCACCTGATGTCGCAGGCGGTGGAGGGCATCGTGGTGATCGCGCCGCAGGTGCGGGTCTTCGACGCCATCGCGCAGCTCTCCATCTCGGTGCCGTTCGTCACCATGCAGGCCACGGGCCGGCTGGCCGACCACGCGCTGTGGGTAGACCAGATCGCGGGCGCACGCCTGGCCACGCGGCACCTGATCGAGCTCGGTCACCGCAACATCTACCACCTGGCCGGACCGCAGGACTGGATCGAGGCCGAGGCGCGCATGCGCGGCTTCCTCGACGAGATGTCCGCGCAGGATGTGCCCACCACGGCGCCGATCCTGGGCGACTGGACGGCGGATTTCGGTTACCGGGCCGGGCGTGAGCTGGTGCGGGTGCGTGACTTCACGGCGATCTTCTCCTCCAACGACCAGATGGCGCTCGGGCTGATCCACGCCTTTCGAGACGCGGGCCTCGACGTGCCGGGTGACGTGAGCGTGGTCGGATTCGACAACATTCCCGAGGCGGCACACTTCTGGCCGCCGCTCACCACGGTGCGCCAGGATTTCGCCGAGTTGGGCAAGCGCTGCATGCGGCTGCTGCTGAGCGATATCGACGGCACCCGCGAGTCGTACCCCGGTGGCACGCTGGCCCCCGAGCTGATCGTGCGCGCATCGACGGCCCCGCCCGCGTTCTGAGCCCCGAACGGCCTGCGTTACCGAACCGAGATATTCGCGACTTGACAGGATGAGCCGTCATGCGGGTAACATGAGGTCGCAAATGTGACCGTTCACATTGAAGTGGGCATCGAGCGGATGCCTTCATCGGGTCAGGGTTTCGAGACAAGCCAGTTTTTGGACAAGGGAGTCGGCGTGGGTCCAGCAGTGCCGGATGCGCAGCACGGGCAGCACGCCCAGCCCCAGACAGCGGCGAACGCTGCGGGCGAGGCACGCTACGTCATCGGCGTCGATTACGGAACGCTTTCCGGTCGCGCCGTTGTTGTACGCGTCTCTGACGGCCGCGAGCTCGGCTCGGCCGTGCTCGACTATCCGCACGCCGTCATGGACTCCACCCTGGCAGCCACCGGCGCCGCGCTCGCGCCCGACTGGGCGCTGCAGGTGCCCGCCGACTACGTCGCCGTGCTGAAATCCGCCGTTCCCGCGGCCATCGCCGACGCCGGCATCGACCCGGCGGATGTCATCGGCATCGGCACCGACTTCACCGCCTGCACCATGGTTCCCACGCTCGCAGACGGCACCCCGCTCAACGAGCTGCCCGAATATGCCGACCGCCCGCACGCCTACGTGAAGCTGTGGAAACATCACGCGGCACAGCCCCAGGCCGACCGCATCAACACTCTCGCGGCCGAGCGCGGCGAAAGCTGGCTGCCACGCTACGGCGGGCTCATCTCGAGCGAGTGGGAGTTCGCCAAGGGCCTGCAACTGCTCGAGGAGGACCCCGAGCTCTACAACCGCATGGAGCACTGGGTGGAGGCCGCAGACTGGATCGTCTGGCAGCTCACCGGGCGCTACGTGCGCAACGCCTGCACCGCCGGCTACAAGGGCATCCTGCAGGATGGCGAGTACCCGAGCGCCGACTTCCTGGCCGCGCTCAACCCCGCTTTCGCGGATTTCGCCGAGACCAAGGTGGCGCACGAGATCGGCCAGCTCGGGGCATCCGCCGGCACGCTGACCGCCGAGGCCGCTGCGTGGACCGGACTGCCCGAGGGCATCGCCGTGGCCGTCGGCAACGTCGACGCGCACGTGACGGCGCCGGCCGCACAGGCCGTGCTGCCGGGCCAGATGGTGGCCATCATGGGCACCTCCACCTGCCATGTCATGAACTCCGACACCCTCACCGAGGTTCCCGGCATGTGCGGCGTCGTCGATGGCGGCATCGTTTCGGGGCTCTACGGTTACGAGGCCGGCCAGTCCGGGGTCGGCGACATCTTCGCCTGGTACGTCAAGAACCAGGTGCCCGCCCGCTACGTCGAGGCGGCGGATGCGGCCGGCACGAGCATCCACCAGTACCTCACCGATCTCGCCTACCGCGAGCCCGTCGGCGCGCACGGGCTCATCGCACTCGACTGGCAGAGCGGCAACCGTTCGGTGCTCGTCGATCACGAACTCTCCGGCGTTGTGCTCGGCACGACCCTCACCACGCGGCCCGAGGAGATCTACCGCGCGCTGCTCGAGGCCACGGCCTTCGGCACCCGCACCATTGTGGAGACCTTCAACGCCAGCGGCGTGCCGGTAACCGAGTTCATCGTGGCGGGTGGGCTGCTGAAGAACCCGCAGCTCATGCAGACCTACTCCGACGTGCTGCGCCTGCCGATCTCGACGATCGCCAGTGAGCAGGGTCCGGCACTCGGCTCGGCCATTCATGCTGCCGTCGCCGCGGGAGCATACGCGGATGTGCGCGCCGCCGGCCAGGCGATGGGCAGCGTGAACAAGAACGTCTACACGCCCAACGAGCAGTCGGCCCTCGCCTACGACCGCCTCTACGCCGAGTACTCCGCCCTGCACGACTACTTCGGTCGCGGCACAAACGACGTGATGCACCGTCTGCGCGCCATCCGGCGTGACGCCTTCGCTGCGGAAAAGGCCGAGTCCGCCGAGAGCGGGGCGCAGGCATGAGCACTTTCGAACCCGAGATCGAGGTCGGCATCGCCCGTGTTCGCGCGGATGTCTCGCGGCTGCACGCCGAGCTCATGCGCAACGGTCTGGTCGTGTGGACCGGCGGCAACGTCTCGGGCCGCGTGCCCGGCGCCGATCTCTTCGTGATCAAGCCGAGCGGCGTCGACTACGACGATCTCGCGCCCGAGAACATGATTCTCTGCACCCTTGACGGCCAGGTCGTTCCCGGCACACCCGGATGTGAACGTTCACCGTCGAGCGACACCGCCGCCCACGCCTACGTGTACCGCTCCATGCCAGATGTCGGCGGCGTCGTGCACACGCACTCCACCTACGCCACCGCGTGGGCAGCGCGTGCCGAGGCGATCCCGTGTGTGATCACGGCGATGGCCGACGAGTTCGGCGGAGAGATCCCCGTCGGCCCATTCGCCATCATCGGTGACGATTCGATAGGCCGCGGCATCGTTGCGACCCTCACCGGCCACCGCAGCCGCGCCGTGCTGATGCAGAATCACGGCCCGTTCACCATCGGCAAGGATGCCCGCGACGCCGTCAAGGCCGCCGTCATGGTGGAGGATGTCGCCCGCACCGTGCACATCGCACGCCAGGGTGGGCCTCTCGTGCCCATCCCGCAGGATGCCATCGACTCGCTCTTCAACCGCTACCAGAACGTCTACGGCCAGGCGCCGATCGGCTCA
This sequence comes from Leifsonia sp. Root112D2, assembly GCF_001424905.1. Taxonomy (NCBI): domain Bacteria; kingdom Bacillati; phylum Actinomycetota; class Actinomycetes; order Micrococcales; family Microbacteriaceae; genus Leifsonia; species Leifsonia sp. Root112D2. The sequence continues at coordinate 386,213 of NZ_LMCU01000001.1, read as the reverse complement.
CTAGGAGACAACGCATGATCGCCCTCACGACCTCTCTCGAGCAGTACGAGCTGTGGTTCCTCACCGGCAGCCAGGGGCTCTACGGCGAGGAGACGCTGCGCCAGGTGGCCGAGCAGTCCCAGCAGATCGTGCGCACGCTGGAGAAGGCATCCGACATCCCCGTGAAGATCGTGTGGAAGCCGGTGCTCAAGGACTCCGAGTCGATCCGTCGCGCCGCGCTCGAGGCGAACAGCGCCGAGAACGTGATTGGCGTCATTGCCTGGATGCACACCTTCAGCCCCGCAAAGATGTGGATCGCCGGCCTGGACGCCCTGCGTACGCCGCTGCTGCACCTGCACACGCAGGCCAACGTTCAACTGCCGTGGGCCGACATCGACTTCGACTTCATGAACCTCAATCAGGCCGCGCACGGTGACCGCGAGTTCGGCTACATCCAGAGTCGGCTGGGCGTCTCCCGCAAGACCGTCGTGGGTCACGCATCCGACCCCACCGTGACCGCGAAGATCGGCGCCTGGAGCCGCGCCGCCGCCGGCTGGGCCGCCACGCACGAGCTCAAGCTCGCCCGCTTCGGCGACAACATGCGCTACGTTGCCGTCACCGAGGGTGACAAGACCGAGGCCGAGCTGCGCTTCGGCGTGCAGGTGAATACCTGGGGCGTCAACGAGCTGGTCGAGGCCGTCGACGCGGCCAGCGACGCGGATGTCTCCGCTCTCGTTTCCGAGTACGAGGACCTGTACGAGGTGGCAGCCGAACTGCGCGCCGGCGGCGACCGCCATGACTCGCTGCGCTACGGTGCCCGCATCGAGCTCGGCCTGCGCTCCTTCCTCGAGGAGGGCGGCTTCGGCGCGTTCACCACGAGCTTCGAAGACCTCGGCGGCCTGCGCCAGCTGCCCGGCCTCGCCGTGCAGCGGCTCATGGCCGACGGCTACGGCTTCGGCGCCGAGGGCGACTGGAAGACCGCCGTTCTGGTGCGCGCGGCCAAGGTCATGGGTGCGGGACTGCCCGGTGGCGCCTCCCTCATGGAGGACTACACCTACGACATGACCCCCGGCGACGAGCGCATTCTCGGCGCGCACATGCTCGAGGTCTGCCCGAGCCTCACCACATCCAAGCCCACCCTCGAGATCCACCCGCTGGGCATCGGCGGGCGCGAAGACCCCGTTCGTCTGGTCTTCACGGCGGATGCCGGCGCCGGCATCGTGGTAGCCCTCAGCGACATGCGCGAGCGTTTCCGCCTCGTGGCCAATGTCGTCGAGGTCGTTGAGCCGAGCGCTCCGCTGCCGAAGCTTCCCGTCGGACGCGCGGTGTGGAAGCCCGCGCCCGATTTTCAGACCTCCGCCGCAGCCTGGCTCACGGCCGGCGCCGCACACCACACCGTCATGTCGACCCAGGTCGGCGCCGAGGTCTTCGAAGATTTCGCCGAGATCGCACGCACCGAGTTGCTGATGATCGACGGCGACACCACGCTTCGCGACTTTGCGAAGGAGGTGCGCTGGAACCAGGCCTATTACCGCCTGGCTCAGGGCTTCTAAAACTCACACGAACCCCGTGCGCAGGCGCCGCCTGTTCACGATCACGGGATCCGCTCGACATGGACGCGGACGGATCTTTTACTAGCACCATGCTGAACAATCACGTCCAAACACGGAAGGAAACACAGTGAAGACACGCAAGGTCCTCATCGGCATTGCTGCCGTCGGACTCGCCTTTTCGCTCGCTGCCTGCTCGGGCGGCGGTCGCGGTGGCACAGGCAATGACAGTGGCGCGGCCAAGGCCGGATCCAACAAGGGCGCCCTCGTCGGCGTCGCGATGCCGACCAAGACATCCGAGCGCTGGATCAAGGACGGCGACGCCGTCAAGGCTGACCTCGAGAAGCTCGGCTACAAGGTCGACCTCGAGTACGGCGACGACAAGATCCCCCAGCAGGTGCAGCAGGTCAGCAACATGATCACCAAGGGCGCCAAGGTGCTGATCATCGCGTCGATCGACGGCACGGCGCTGAGCGACCAGCTCGACGACGCGGCCAAGGCCGGCATCAAGGTGATCGCGTACGACCGGCTCATCAACGGCTCGAAGAACGTGGACTACTACACGACCTTCGACAACTACAAGGTCGGCGTCGACCAGGCCACCAGCCTGCTCACCGGTCTCGGCATCGTCGACAAGGACGGCAAGGAAACCGGCAAGAAGGGCCCGTTCAACGTCGAGCTCTTCGCCGGCAGCCCCGACGACAACAACGCCACGTTCTTCTACAACGGCGCGATGGCTACGCTCAAGAAGTACATTGACGACGGCACGCTCGTCGTCAAGAGCGGCCAGACCGGTTTCACGCAGATCGCAACGCTGCGCTGGGACCCGGCAACCGCGCAGAAGCGCATGCAGAACCTGATCGCCAGCACGTACTCCGATGGCACCAAGGTTCAGGGCATCCTCTCGCCGTATGACGGCCTGTCGATCGGCATCATCTCAGCGCTGACCGGCGCCGGATACGCCACCACCGCACTGCCGGTCATCACCGGTCAGGACGCGGAGGCGGCATCCGTCAAGTCGATCATCGCCGGACAGCAGTACTCGACGATCTACAAGGACACCCGCAAGCTGGGTACCGAGGCCGTCAAGATGGCCGACGACATCCTGAATGGCAAGACGCCCGAGGTCAACGACACGAAGAGCTACGACAACAAGGTCAAGGTTGTTCCGACCTTCCTGTTCCAGCCGACGGTCGTCACCAAGGACAACTACAAGTCCGTTCTGATCGACTCCGGTTACTACACAGAAGCAGACCTTAAGTAGAGTTCGCTTCATTTACGGTTGTGGCGGTGGGGAGAGATTCTCACCGCCACAACCACCCCTGCATCACATCGCGACGGAAGAAGTATCACGGTGACATCAACCATTCTCGAGATGCGCAACATCACGAAGACGTTCCCCGGGGTCAAAGCCCTGCAGGACGTCTCCATCGAGGTCAAGCGCGGGCACGTGCACGCCATCTGTGGCGAGAACGGCGCTGGCAAGTCGACACTCATGAAGGTGCTCTCCGGCGTGTACCCCGCCGGAACCTACGAGGGCGAGATCCTCTTTGAGGGCGAGCCCGTCACGTTCAGGAACATCAACGACTCCGAGGCAGCGGGAATCGTCATCATTCACCAGGAGCTCGCCCTGAGCCCGTACCTCTCGATCGCCGAGAACATCTTCCTCGGCAACGAGCAGCAGCGCAGGGGCTGGATCGACTGGAACACCACCAACCTCGAGGCCGCGAAGCTGCTGGCCCGCGTGGGGCTGCACGACAATCCCATCACGAAGATCATGGACATCGGCGTCGGCAAGCAGCAGCTCGTCGAGATTGCGAAGGCACTCTCGAAAGAGGTGAAGCTGCTGATTCTCGATGAGCCGACAGCTGCGCTGAACGATGAGGACTCGGCGCACCTGCTCGACCTCCTCAAGCACCTTCAGGAGCAGGGCATCACCTCGATCATCATCAGTCACAAGCTGAACGAGATCAAGGCGATAGCCGACGAGGTGACGATCATTCGTGACGGCAAGCCGATCGAGACGCTCGACATGGTCGCCGACGAGATCTCCGAAGACCGCATCATCAAGGGCATGGTCGGTCGCGACCTCGAGAACCGCTACCCGGATCACACTCCGCAGATCGGCGACGAACTGCTGCGCATCGAGAACTGGTCGGTGTACCACCCCCTCGACCGTTCGCGCCAGGTCGTCAAGGACGCCAACATCATGGTGCGCTCCGGCGAGATCGTCGGCATCGCCGGCCTCATGGGCGCCGGCCGCACCGAACTCGCGATGAGCGTCTTCGGGCACAGCTACGGGCACAACATCACCGGCAAGGTGTACAAGAACGGTGTCGAGATCAAGACAGACACGGTGGCTGCGGCGATCGCCAACGGCTTGGCGTATGCCACCGAGGATCGCAAGCGTTACGGTCTCAACCTGATCGAAGACATCCAGCGCAACATCTCCATTGCCTCGCTCGGCAAGCTCACGCGCCGTGGCTGGGTCGACGGCAACGCAGAACATCAGGTCGCTGAGAGCTATCGCAAGAGCATGAACATCAAGGCACCGAGCGTCGCGGCGCTCGCGGGCAAGCTCTCGGGTGGCAACCAGCAGAAGGTCGTGCTCTCCAAATGGATGTACGCCAGCCCCGACGTGCTCATTCTCGATGAGCCGACCCGCGGCATCGACGTGGGCGCGAAATATGAGATCTACGGCATCATCAACAGGCTCGCCGATGAGGGCAAGGGCGTCATTGTCATTTCGTCCGAACTGCCCGAACTGCTCGGCATCTGCGACCGCATCTACACACTCTCCGAGGGCACCATCACCGCGGATGTCCCGCGTGAGCAGGCCACGGCCGAACACCTCATGAAATTTATGACCAAAGAAAGGGAACAGGACCACCGATGAGCGCGTTCAAGTCCTCACTCAATTACCTGGCCGGCCAGCTTCGGCAAATCGGCCTGTTCATCGCGCTGATAGCGATCATCATCTTCTTCCAGGTGGCGACCGGCGGCATCACCCTCAAGCCGATCAACGTCTCGAACCTGGTCATCCAGAACAGCTACATCCTGATTCTGGCGGTGGGCATGGTGATGATCATCATCGCCGGCCACATCGACCTTTCCGTCGGCAGCGTCGTGGCGTTCGTGGGCGCCATGTCGGGTGTGATGATGACGCAGTGGAACATCCCCTGGTTCATCACCATCCCGCTCTGCCTCCTGGTCGGCGTGCTCGTCGGCATGTTCCAGGGTTTCTGGGTGGCCTATTTTGAGATACCGGCCTTCATCGTCACCCTTGCCGGCATGCTCATCTTCCGTGGTCTCACGCAGATTACGCTGCAGAACCAGCAGATCTCTCCGTTCCCCGACTCCTTCCGTGCCCTCGGTTCCGGCTTCCTGCCCGACCTCGGCGGTGGAACCAGCCCGCTGGAGCCGCTCACGGTCATCATCGGTGTCGTCGCGACGGTGGCGCTCATCGGCCAGGGTATCCGGCAGCGTATTGCCCGCAAGAAGTTCAACGTCGAGGACGAGCCCTTCCTCTGGTTCCTGCTGAAGCTCGTCTTCACCTCGGTGCTGATTCTGCTCATTGCCTACCTGCTCGCCGGCTACCGCGGAACGCCTATCGTGCTCGTCGTGCTCGGCGTGCTCGCCGTGGTGTACTCGGCCGTGATGGCGCGCACCGTCTGGGGCCGTCACATCTACGCGATTGGTGGCAACCTCAACGCGGCGGCGCTCTCGGGTGTCAAGACCAAGCGCGTCACCTTCCTGCTGTTCATCAACATGGGTGTGCTCTCGGCACTGGCCGGTCTGGTGTTCACCGCGCAGCTCAACCTGGCCAACCCGAAGGCCGGTGACGGCTTCGAGCTCGACGCCATCGCCGCGGCCTTCGTTGGTGGCGCGGCCATCACGGGCGGAATCGGTACGGTCGCCGGCGCCATCATCGGTGGTCTGATCATCGGAATCCTGAACAACGGCATGTCGATCATGGGAGTGGGCACGGAGTACCAGCAGCTCATCAAGGGCCTCGTGCTCCTGGCCGCCGTCGCCTTCGACGTATTCAACAAGCGCAGGGCCTCGAGCTCGACGAAGTAGCCCGCACCAGCGGATGGTGTCGATCTGCAGAACGGATGCCCCGGCGCGTGACGCGCGCCGGGGCATCCGTCGTTCTGTTCACGGCGCCAGCGCGCCCCGCGCATAACTCATGCAGCATTCTGCGGGGCCGAGGAGCGGCCCCGGAATTCTGCGGATCTCGGCTGTAGCCTGAAGAACCTGCATGAGTTATGCGCACCGGTCTGGCTCGATGGCTCACGGCGACTAGCGTGTGAGGCGAACGGGAGGAACACTATGACGAACTCTGCCGAGCTGTTGACCGAGGCCTTCGGGCGCATCCGCGGCGTCGTGCATTCGGCGCTGAAGGGAGCCGATCTCGAGACGCTCACCTATCGAGCGGACCCGCAGGCGAACACCATCGCGTGGCTCGTGTGGCATCTGACGCGCGTGCAGGACGATCACATCGCCGACCTCATCGACGGCGCGCAGTTGTGGACGACGAACGGTTGGTCAGAGCGCTTCGGGCTGCCGTTCGAGGAGAGCGCCACTGGCTACGGTCAGAGCGCCGACGACGTGGCAGCCGTGCGCGTCGAGGCTGAGACGTTGGGCGGCTATTACGACGCCGTGCACGAGCGAACGCTCGGCTTTCTGGGCGGGCTGACGGATGCCGATCTCGACCGTGTCGTCGACGAGGCGTGGGATCCGCCGGTCACGCTCGGCGTGCGGCTCGCCAGCGTGCTCTCCGACGACCTGCAGCACGCCGGCCAGGCGTCGTATGTGCGCGGATTGGCCACGCGCGCCGCGACCGCGTGAGGGGCGAACTTCGGACCCTGATCTCGCGATCTGAGGAGCCAGGGTTCCCCCTCACGTAACGGTGGGAGTGTAAGCACGAGAGAATGAACGGATGCGCGTTATCTTCGCCCCCGACTCGTTCAAAGGCTCTGCGACCGCCGCGCAGGTGGCCGGTGCACTCGCCGAGGGGTGGGCATCCGTGCGCCCGGGCGACGAGGTTCGGCTCATGCCGATGGCCGACGGTGGCGAGGGCACGCTCGATGCCTTCGAGGTCGCGGTCGCCGGCGCGCGTCGCATGCCGGTCACGGTCACCGGCCCCGATGACCGGCCGGTCGAGACGAGCTGGCTGCTGCTGCCCGCGACGAATGCCGCTCCCGGCGGTATCGGCGTCATCGAGCTCGCGAGCACGAGCGGCATCACCCTTCTCGACCCGCTGCGCCCGCTCGAAGCGCACACCCTCGGCTTCGGCCAGGCCATCGCCGCGGCGCTCGATCACGGCGTCTCGCGGCTGCTGCTCGCGCTCGGCGGCAGCTCGTCGACCGATGGGGGAGCCGGCGCGCTCACGGCCCTCGGCGCGCGCCTTCTCGACGCCTCGGGGCACGCGGTGCCGCTCGGCGGCGGCGGGCTTCGGCAGCTGTCATCGGTGGATCTCACTGGGCTGCGCGCGGTGCCCCAGGGCGGCGCGCTCGTGCTCAGCGACGTGACGAACCCGCTGCTCGGGGCGCTGGGGGCGGCATCCGTCTTCGGTGCTCAGAAGGGCGCGGATGCCGCGCAGCTCGCCGTTCTCGAGGCCGGGCTTGCGAGGCTCGCGGCGCTGTTGCCGGCCGATGTTTCTGCGTCGGGTGCCGGCGCGGCGGGCGGAACAGGTTTTGGGCTGCTCGCGTGGGGAGCCGAGATGGCGCCGGGATCGGCGGCGGTCGGCGAGGCGCTCGGGCTGCCAGGCGCTGTGGCAACCGCGGATGTCGTGGTCACCGGCGAAGGACGTTTCGACGCGCAGTCGGCGGCAGGCAAGGTGCCGGCCTACGTGGCTGGGCTGACCCGTCGCGCGGGAGGAGCGGCCATGCTCGTGGCCGGTGGCATCGAAGCCCCGAGCGATGGATTCGCCGAGGCCCGCGCGCTCATCGATCTGGCCGGCGGCCTGGATGCCGCGCTTGCCGAGCCCCTCCGCTGGCTGCGCGAGGCGGGCGCGTCCCTGGCGGCTACTCGACCACCGGAGCGTAGCGGGCGTACTGCTCGCGAATGACCGGGCGAAAGTCCGGCGCGGGCTCCGCCGCAATGGTGAGCGGCCAGGCCGGGCGGGCGCCCGTGAGCGCCCATGCGGCTTGCACGGCCGCGCCGTCGGCCACGTACTCACCGGGGGCCGGCACGACAACGGGTGCGTCGAACACCTGGGCGGCGATCTGCGCGACGGCAACATTCTGGGCGGCACCGCCGATGAAGAGCAGCCGCTTCTCGCGCACACCCACCGCGCGAACAGCGTCCAGCCCGGCCGCGAGCCCGCACAGCATGCCCTCGATCGCGGCGCGCGCGACGTTCGCCCGCGTGTTCGAGGCCAGGCTCAGGCCGTGAAAGCTGGCCGTGGCATCCGGAAGATTGGGGGTGCGCTCGCCCTCGAAATACGGCACGAGCACCACGCCGCCGGCGCCGGGCTCCGCCGACAGCGCGAGCGAGGCGAGCCCGTCGTGGTCAACGCCGAGCAGGCCCGCAACCGAACTGAGCACCCGCGCGGCGTTGAGCGTCGCGATGAGGGGCAGAAACTCGCCCGAGGCATCCGCGAAGCCGGCGACGGCACCGGTCGTGTCGAGCGCAGGTTCGTCGGTCACTGCGAACACGGTGCCGCTCGTGCCGATCGAGACGACGACGTCACCGGATGCCGCGCCCAGGCCGAGCGCCGCCCCCGCGTTATCGCCGGCGCCGACCCCCACAACGATGCCGTCGGGCGTCGTGCCGGCCCGCTCCCCGGGCCCGAGCACGCGCGGCAGCAGCGCATCGTGGCCGAGCGCGCGTACGAGAAAGTCGCGGTCGTATTCTCCGGTGGCCGGGCTCCAGTAGCTGGTGCCGCTGGCATCCGAACGATCGGTCGTGAGCTCCTCGAGCACGGGGCCGAGCGGGCTCTCGCCGACCGGGCCGTAGCCGCGCAGCCGCCAGGTGAGCCAGTCGTGGGGGAGTGCAACAGCGGCGACGCGCGCCGCGTTCTCGGGCTCGGCATCGCGCAGCCAGCGCAGCTTGGTGAGGGTGAACGATGCGACGGGCACGCTTCCGGTGCGGCGTGCGAATTCCTCCGCGCCGACCTCTTCGATCAGGTCACGCGCGGCCGGGGCGCTGCGGGTGTCGTTCCAGAGCAGTGCATCGCGGATCACGTGGCCGTCGGCATCCAGCACCACCATGCCGTGCTGCTGCCCGGCCACCGAGATCGCCTCGACGCCGTCGAGCCCGCCGGCATCCGCGACGGCCGTGAGCAGGGCGCCCCACCACGCTGTCGGGTCGACCTCGGTACCATCCGGATGCGACGCGCGCCCCGAGCGCACCACCGCGCCCGTCTCGGCGTCTCGAATCACTATCTTGCAGCTCTGCGTCGACGAGTCGACTCCGGCAACCAGCGCCATATCTCTTACCTTCCGAAAGACTCAGCTGGTTGAGGAGCCGCGCGAAGCCGGCGTCTCGAAACCAGCGCGCGACCGCGGGTTTCGAGACGAGGCCTCGTGCCTCGACCTCTCCTCAACCAGCGTCGAGGATAGTGAACTAGCCGCGGGCGCCGAGCAGGTGCTCGAGGGCCAGCTGCTGCAGGCGCACGAAGCCGAAGCCCTTGCCGCCGAAGTAGGCATCCGTGTCGAAGTCCTCGTAGGCGCTGCGGTCGGCAACGAAGTCGTCGTACGACTCGCCCTCGCTCAGCGTCGGCGTCGACAGCTCCGGCACGCGCGAAGCGGCCAGCGCCTCCTGCACCTCGGGGTCGGCGCGGAACGCCGCTGCCCGATCCTTGAGCAGCAGGTAGGTGCGCATGTTCGCCGCAGCCGAATCCCACACGCCGCTGATGTCCTCGGTGCGCGACGGCTTGTAGTCGAAGTGGCGCGGTCCTTCGTACGTCGGGCCACCGTTGGCGCCGCCGTTCTCAAGCAGGTCGACGAGCGCGAACGCGTTCTGCAGGTCGCCGTGACCGAACACGAGGTCCTGGTCATACTTGATGCCACGCTGGCCGTTCAGGTCGAGGTGGAACAGCTTGCCCTGATACAGCGCCTGAGCGATGCCCGCGGCGTAGTTCAGGCCCGCCATCTGCTCGTGGCCGACCTCGGGGTTCACTCCGACGAGCTCGGGGCGCTCGAGCGTCTCGATGAACGCCATGGCGTGCCCGACCGTCGGCAGCAGGATGTCGCCACGCGGCTCGTTCGGCTTCGGCTCGATCGCGAAGCGGATGTCGTAGCCCTTCTCGGTCACGTAGTCACCAAGGAAGTTCACGGCCTCGCGGTAGCGCTCGAGAGCCTGACGGATGTCTTTGGCTGCGTCGTACTCGGCGCCCTCGCGGCCGCCCCACATCACGAACGTCTTTGCGCCGAGCTCGGCGCCGAGGTCGAGCTGACGCAGCACCTTGCGCAGGGCGAAACGGCGCACGCTGCGGTCATTCGAGGTGAAGCCGCCGTCTTTGAACACGGGCGCGCTGAACAGGTTGGTGGTGACCATGGGAATGATCACGCCGGTGTCGGCGAGCACCTGCTTGAGCCGGTCGATCTGCTTCTGACGCTCGGCATCCGTCGAGCCGAAGGCAAAGAGGTCGTCGTCGTGGAACGTCAGCCCGTATGCGCCGAGCTCGTTGAGCCTCGTGACGGCCTCGACGACGTCGAGCTGGGGCCGGGTGGGCCCGCCGAACGGGTCGGTGCCGTTATAGCCGATTGTCCAGAGCCCGAACGAGAATTTGTCGGCCTTGGTGGGAGTTGCAGTCATGTGATCAGTCCTTCAGGTTCTCGAGGGTGAATGATTCGAGTTTGTTGTTTCTCAGAACATATAGCAAATCGAGTGGATTTTCCACCGCTGCGAAGCTCATAGTCGCCGCGGAATCCCATGGCAGACACGCGGCCCTCGGCATCGGTGACGACGCTCGTGGGCGCAAGCCACCACTCGTCCTTCACCAGCCTACGCAGCGCGTGATACGCCGGCTTCGGAGTCGCGTCCTTGCGCAGCAGACCGATGGGTGCGCCGAGCCAGGCGCCGGCATCCGAGACGCCCCAATACGTGATCGACTCGATGGCCGGGTGCGAGACGAGCGAGCGATAGTGCCGCTCGATCTCGTCCGCCTGGCGCGCCTCACCCTCGGGCGTCGACGGCCACTCGGGTATCTGGTAGTCGTTGAGATCTTCGATGTCGGCCGGCATGAGCTGGCCCGAGACGAGCGAGGTCTCCGTCATGTGCAGCGGCAGCCCATAGCGGGCGAAGCGCTCGACGGTGGCAAGCATTGCATCCTCGCCGCGGTAGCCCTGGTGCATGTGCGTCTGCAGGCCTATCGCATCGATCTGGATGCCGGCCTCCAGCACGCCCTCGATGAGGCACTCGTAAGCGCTGGAGAGATCGAAGTCGTTGAGCAGCAGTGTCACGTGCGGGTTCGCCGCGCGGGCCTCCTCGAACGCCATGCGAATCATCGCGATGCGACCTCGGGCGCGCGCAAGGGGAGTGATGGCGTTGTCGCCGTTGGCGAACACGGGCATGATCACCACTTCATTGATGGCATCCCAGGTGTCGATGAGGCCCTCGAAAGCGGACACCTCGCGGCGGATGCGCTCCCGCTGCAGCCGCTCGACCTCATTCAGCGGCAACCCCAGCAGCCAGTCCGGCTGAACGGTGTGCCACACCAGCGGATGCCCCTTCAGCGCCACCCCCCGCTCACGCAGGAAGCGGGCCGTCTTCTGCAGCCGGACGGTGTCGGTCTTTCCCCGCTCGGGCTCGAAACGGCCCCAGTAGAACGGCAGGGTCGCCGTGTTGAAGACATCCGTGTACAGCGCGGCGAGGTTCGCGGTCTCATCGTCCTCGGGCCGGTCGTTCGCCAGCGAGATGAAGTCGAAGCCGATGTTGCCGAAGCCGAAGGCGTGCCGCGCCTGGGCAATCTCGAGTTCCACGCCCGCGAGGGGCGTGCCCGCGGCATCCGTCACCGTGATCTCGGCTTCGCCGAGCCGGTGGGCGGGCGCCGAGTGTGACGCGAGAGTCACGGAGTGCATCGTTGCAGCATCACTTTCGAGAACCAAATTGTTGTTCCTGCCAACTTATCAGCCCGGGTGCCCGGATGCCCGCAGGGCTCGCGTCAGCGACGGGGCGCCGGCCCCGTGCTTGCCCGCACGACGAGCGTGGCGGGTAGTTGAACGTGCTCGGGCACCTCAAGGCCGCCGAGCAGCTCGACCAGCATCTGCAGGGCCTGCGCGCCCAGGTCGTGCAGGGGCTGGGCCATGGTGGTCAGCGGCGGCGTCGCGCTTGCCGCCTCGGGAATGTCGTCGAATCCGATCACGGACAGGTCTTCGGGAACCCGCAGACCGAGCTCCTCGGCTACCTTCATGACGCCGAGCGCCGACCTGTCGTTAGCGGCGAACACGGCCGTCGGCCGGTCGGGACGCGTCAGCAGCTCGCGTGCGACCTCGGCCGTCAGCGCTGCCTCGTATCCTCCGTCGCGCACGAGCGTCGGGTCGAAGGCTATGCCGGCCTTCGCGAGCGACTCGCGGTAGCCCGACTCGCGCAGTTGAGCGGATGCGAGATCGCTGCGTCCGCCGATGTGAGCGATGCGACGGTGTCCGAGATCGATGAGGTGCTGGGTGGCGACACGCGCGCCGCCCACGTTGTCCGAGTCGATCGTCGACGGGCCGCCCGGCCCGGTGTGCGGGTCGATGGCGACGACCGGAATCGATGTCGTCGGCATGAGCATCGTCGGCGTGACGATGATGGCGCCGTCGATGAGGGTACCGGCCAGGCGCGACAGCGAGCGGCGCTCCCAGCCGGTGCGGCTCTCGCCCGCCACGCGGCCGGAATATGCCAGCAATTCATACCCGGTCTGCGCGGCTGCTGTGGAGATGCCTTTGAGCAGTTCCGTCGAGAACGATTCGAATTCGGCAACGAGCACCCCGATGACGTTGGTGCGCTGCCTACGCAGGCTGCTGGCGACCAGCGAGGTCTCGTAGCCGAGCTCCGCAACGACGCTCATCACCCGCTTCGATGTCGCCGGCGCGACGTCATACCGCTGGTTGACGACCTTGGAGACCGTCGAAACCGAGACGCCTGCCGCGCGCGCAACATCGTTGATCGTCACGCGTCCAAATGAGCGGGGCGGATCGTCATCGAAATCCATAACGCTCACAGTACAGCGCGCGGGCTGTGGGAGGCGGGTCGTAGATAACGGTTTCGAAAACGTTATCGATATCGATTGACACGACACGCATCCGGATGTCATGATCTGGTACGCGGCAGACAGCTGCCGTATGTCAACGAATGACTACCAAGGAGTTTCTTTCAATGAAGAAGAAAATTCGAGTCGCGGGAATACTCGCACTCGCCGCGACCACGGCACTGATCGCCTCCGGCTGTTCCAGCAGCGGCGGCGACAACGGCAGCTCTGGCAAAGACGGCGCGAAGGTCACCATGAGCTTCTGGGACAACTCGACCACGGGCCCCGGCAAGGCCTTCTGGCAGAAGACGGTCAAGGACTTCGAGGCGAGCCACCCGAACGTCACCATCAAGATCCAGACCATTCAGAACGAAGACCTCGACGGCAAGCTGCAGACAGCCTTGAACTCAGGGGATGCACCCGACATCTTCCTGCAGCGCGGTGGCGGCAAGATGGCGGCGATGGCAGCTGCCGGTCAGCTGCAGGACCTGACGAATTCGGTCGACGCAGCCACGAAGAAGGCTGTCGGCGATGGCGCGTTCAAGAGCCAGTCCATTGACGGCAAGCTCTACGCGATGCCCATCAGCGTTGCCCCCGAAGGCATTTACTACAGCAAGGATCTCTTCACGAGGGCGGGCATCACCGCACCGCCGACGACGATCGACGAACTCAACGCCGCCGTCACCAAGCTCAAGGCAGCGGGCATCGCACCGATCGCCGTCGGGGCGAAGGATGCCTGGCCTGCTGCGCACTGGTACTACAACTTCGCGCTGCGCGAGTGCAGCAAGTCGACCCTGGACAAGGCGGCGACGACATTCAAGTTCGACAACTCCTGCTGGACGAAGGCCGGCGACGACCTGAAGGCGTTCAGCGACACCAAGCCCTTCAACGCTGGCTTCCTCACCACACCGGCACAGCAGGGCGCCGGCAGCTCTGCCGGCCTGGTGGCGAACCACAAGGCGGCCATGGAGCTCATGGGCTCGTGGGACCCGGGTGTCATCGCATCCCTCACCCCGGACCAGAAGCCTCTGCCCGACCTCGGCTGGTTCCCGTTCCCCTCGATCAACGGTGGTGAGGGCGAAGCTGGAGCCATCATGGGCAGCGTCGGCGGCGACTCCTGCTCGGTGAAGGCACCGAAGGAGTGCGCTGAGTTCCTCAACTACGCCACCACTCAGAGCGTGCAGGAGGGTTACTACAAGGCCTTCAACGCGATTCCGGTCAACAAGGCTGCCCAGGGCGTCATCACCGAGTCCTATCTGAAGGACTCGATCAAGTCCTTCAACGATGCCCCATACGCGTCGCAGTTCCTCGACACGCTCTACGGCCAGAACGTCGGCAACGCGCTCAACGTCGGCGTCGTGAACATGCTTGCCGGCAAGGGTTCGCCCGCCGACATCATCAAGACCGTCGACCAGGCCGCGGCAAAGGGTTAGCCCGCAACCATGAGTGATTCCCTCCGCGCGGCCTCGGTGTTCGAGCCGGGGCCGCCTCAGGGGTCGCAGTCGGTCGGGGATGGCGCGCTTCGCGTGTCATCCCCGGCCCCCCGGCGGCCCAAACGACGAGCTACGGATCGGCGCAAGCGACTCGAGATCGCGCTGCTCTCCGGCCCGGCGATCATCATGTTCGTCGGCTTCGTCATCTTCCCGGTCGTGCTCGCTGCGTACTACGGCTTCTATCGGTGGAAGGGCTTCGGGGCGCCAGTCGACTTCGTCGGCCTTGAGAACTACCGGGTCATTCTCAGCGACCCCGACTTTCACAATGTGCTGATACACAACGGCGCCATTGTGGTGCTGTCGCTGATCCTCCAGGGACCGGTGGCGATAGTGCTGGCGCTCCTGCTCAATCGCAAGTTCCGCGGACGGTCCATCGTGCGCGTTCTGATCTTCGTGCCGTACGTGATCTCCGAGGTCATCGTCGGCACCGGCTGGAGCCTGATGCTCCAGACATCCGGCGCCGTGAACGACCTGCTGCAGGGCATCGGACTCGGCGCGTTCAGAGCCGATTGGCTATCGAACCCCGACATCGCCATCTGGTCCCTGATGATCATCATCTCGTGGAAATACATCGGATTCGCCGTCATCCTGTTTCTCGCCGGCCTGCAAAGCATCCCCGAGGAACTGTTCGAGGCGGCAGCGATCGACGGCGCGAGCTATTGGCAGATCCAGCGCCGTATCACCCTCCCGCTGCTCGGACCGACGATCCGCATCTGGGCGTTCCTGTCGATCATCGGTTCTCTCCAGCTGTTCGACCTCGTCTACATCATCTGGGGCCAGTACATCGCCTCGACGGCTGGCGTCTCGACCATGGCGACATACATGGTCGCCAACGGACGCACCTCGGGCAACTACGGGTACGGCAACGCCGTGGCCGTTGTCATGTTCGTGATCTCGCTCATCATTGCGCTGATCTATCAACGGTTTGTATTGCGACGTGACACCGCGGGCGCACTCACAGAGAGGAAGAAGTGATGGCCGTCACGACGCTCACCCCTGCCCCCCTCCGGGCGCCGCGCGTGCGAGCTCGCAAGCGTGACGAGTGGGGAAGCCCGGTCGTCTACTTCATCTCGCTGGTGTTCATCGCGGGTTGCCTCGGTCCGGTGCTCTACATCGTGTTGGGCGGATTCCGCGACAATTCGCAGATCACCTCATCGCCCGCCGGATTGCCGAGCCCCTGGCGCATCGACAACTACCTGAACGTGCTGACGGGCTCGACGTTCTGGCAGGAGATCGGCAACTCCGCGATAGTCGGTCTCGCGACGACCTTCGGTGTTGTCGCTCTGGGGTTGATGGTGAGTTTTGTGCTTGCGCGCTACAGGTTCCGCGGGCGCGGCGCGATGTACTCCCTGTTCGCTGCCGGGCTGATGTTCCCGCTGACGGTTGCCATCACGCCGCTCTATATCCTCGTGAAGAATCTTGGGCTGATGAACAACCTGGGCGGTGTCATCCTGCCGCAGATCGCCTTCGGGCTGCCCACCACGGTGATCATTCTCGTACCGTTCCTCAGGGCCATTCCCGATGAAATTGAGGAGGCGGCGTCGATCGACGGCGCGAGCCGCCTCGGTTTCTTCTTTCGCATGGTTCTTCCGCTGTCGGTTCCCGGCGTCGTGACCACCGGCATCCTCGCGTTCATCGGCAGCTGGAACAGCTACCTGCTTCCGCTGTTCATCCTGAATGATCAGGCGACGTTCACCCTGCCGCTCGGCGTGCAGGCCTTTGCATCGCAGTATTCTGTCGATACGGCAAAAGTTCTGGCATTCACGTCACTGTCGATGATTCCGGCCCTGATCTTCTTCGCGATATTCCAACGTCGCATCGTCGGCGGATTGACCGGCGCGGTCAAGGGGTGAGCAGTCACCTTCGAGACCGAACGCATGTCAGCACGCCGAGGAATAATTCTCGTACCCGCCAGAGAAACCAGCGAAAGCGAAGAGTGAAGTGACGGTTGCAGTGCCGGCGATGCCGGATGCGTCTCAGCGCGTGCGCGCGCTGCTTGCGCAGATGACCCTCGAGGAGAAGCTGGCCCAGATCGTGGGCTACTGGCTCGACCAGAACGGTGTGGCGGCGCCAATGCAGCGCGAGATGGCGGCGGGCCAGAGGCCGTCGGGCGACCTCGCCGAGGTGACCCGCCACGGGCTCGGGCAGTACACGCGGGTCTACGGCACGCGCCCGGTCGAGCCCGCGGAGCGCGCGGAGTGGTTGTGGGGTGAGCAGCGGCGTCTCAAACGCGAGACGAGGCTGGGCATCCCCGCCCTCGTGCACGAGGAATGCCTGACCGGTCTTGCCGCGTGGAAGGCGGCGACCTTCCCGACGCCGCTGGCCTGGGGCGCCGCATTCGACCCCGAGCTGGTCGGCGAGATGGCGCGTGCCATCGGCGATTCCATGAAGCAGCTCGGCATTCACCAGGGTCTGGCGCCGGTGCTCGATGTCGTGCGCGACCCGCGATGGGGCAGGGTCGACGAGTGCATCGGCGAAGATCCCTATCTGGTGGGCACCGTCGGCACCGCGTACGTGCGCGGGCTGCAGGATGCGGGCGTTCACGCGACGCTCAAGCACTTTCTCGGCTACTCGGCGTCGACTTCCGGGCGCAACCACGCGCCGGTGCGGGCCGGATCGCGGGAGATCGCGGATGTCTTTCTGCCGCCCTTCGAGATGGCCATACTCGATGGCGGGGCCAGGTCGGTGATGAACTCGTACACCGACATCGACGGCGTGCCGATGGCCGCCAACGGCGAGTACTTCACCGAGCTGTTGCGTGAACGGCTGGGGTTCGATGGCGTCGTGGTCGCGGACTATTTCGCCGTGTCCTTTCTTGAGGTGATGCACGCTGTCGCGGCCAACCGTGGCGAGGCCGCGGCGCTCGCGCTCGAGGCCGGCATCGACATCGAGCTGCCGACGGGAGACGCCTACCTGCAACCGCTCGCCGATCGCATTCGTGCCGGTGATTTCGACGAGGCATACGTCGACCGGGCCGTGTTGCGTGCACTCACGCAGAAGGAGCAGCTGGGCCTTCTCGACGCCGATGCTTACGAAGACGACCCGCCGAGCGAGATAGATCTTGATTCGCCGCGTCACCGCGAATTGGCGCGCCGTCTCGCCGAGGAGTCTGTTGTGCTGTTGTCGAATGACGGTGTGCTGCCGCTCGGGGCACGCGAGAGCCCTCTGACGAAGCTTGCCGTCATCGGTCCCAACGCGCATCGCGCCGAGGCGCTGCAAGGCTGCTATTCCTTCGCCAACCACGTGCTCGCAGGGCATCCGGACCTGCCGCTCGGCTTCACGATTCCCACCGTGCTCGAGGCGCTTCCGGATGCGTTCGGTGCGGCTTCTCTCGCCATGCCGGAGATTGTTTACGCGGAGGGCTGCACCGTCGAGGACGACGATGAATCCGGATTCGCCGCGGCCGTGCAGGCTGCTGCCGCTGCCGAGCTCGCGATAGTCGTCGTCGGCGACCAAGCCGGACTTTTTGGTCGCGGCACCGTGGGCGAGGGCAACGACTCCGATTCGCTCGAACTGCCCGGCGTGCAGCGCCGACTCGTCGAGGCGGTCGTCGCGACAGGGACGCCCGTGGTCATGGTGATGCTGACGGGGCGCCCCTACGCCGTGGGCTGGGCGCTTGACGGTGCTGGCGCCAGGCCGAGCGCCGTGCTGCAGGCGTTCTTCCCGGGGGAGGGTGGCGGTCTCGCTATAGCGGACATCATCACCGGCCGGGTCAACCCCTCCGGGCGCCTGCCGGTTTCGATGCCTCGCTCGACCGGCGCGCAGCCGTACTCGTATCTGCACCCGATTCTGGGCGGCCCTTCCGATGTCACCGCCACCGATTCGACGCCGCTGCGCCCGTTCGGCTTCGGGCTCTCGTACACCTCTTTCGGCTACTCGGAGCTTGAGGTGCAGGCATCCACCCCCGCGGGCGGCGTCTTCAGCGCGTGCGTGACGGTGACCAACACGGGTCATACGCGCGGTTCGGACACCGTGCAGCTCTACGGTCACGATGTGCAGGGCAGCATCACGCGGCCGGTGGCGCAACTGCTCGGTTATGCACGTGTGCAGCTCGACGCTGGCGCGTCCGTGCGCCTGGAGTTCTCGGTGCCGACGACTCGATTCGCCTTCAGCGATCGTCGCATGGTCAAGATCGTGGAGCCGGGAGACGTTCAGGTGTGGGTCGCGTCGCACGCCGAGGCATCTGCGCGCGCGGACGCGGCAGACGCATCCGCCGGCGCGATTGTCAGTGAGCGACCAGCGACGGCCAGAACGATTGCCGGGTCTGCGACCCCCCGCGCGACTCTCTCGATCACCGGGCACGTGCACGAAGTGACGACGGCGGATCTGCGCGCGGTGAGCGTGCGCGCTCACGCGGGGGCGGTCGCCGTTCCGCAGTAGGCCGCCACGGTTCGGCTCAGCATGGGTAGAGGTGCCCATCGCGCCTTCGCACGATTTCGACGAACATGGCAACCGCATCGCGTCGAGGTGAGACCGGTGCGTGGGGAGATGATTCGTGAGTACTCGGTCGTGGCACACAAGACTCATCGTTGCTCTCTGCTGCGCCGCGATGCTGGCCGGGGCGACAACGCTTGCGACCGGCGTCGCACCGGCGGCGGCCGGTACGCCCCAGGCGAAGCCTCACGACGTGCCGCTCGCGGGCACCTTCGCGTACCGGGCCTTTGACCTGCCTGACGGAAAGCTGATTCACGGCGCCATTCATGCGGTCGTGCGAATACCGGGCGGGACCGCTGTGTTCTACTCGATGGGCGGTGCGGGGGCAGACTCGGGGGCCGCCATGCCAAGGATCGGCCTCGCGAGTCAGTTTCGGCCTCTGGATGCCTGGGCGGTCGGCATCGTCGACGCGAAGGACATGACGTACTACATGCCCATGGTGGCGAAATCGGGCGAGTGCCTGTGCAGCAGTGTGTCGGAGATTTCCGTCACTCATGCGAAACCCAATGTCGGGTGGGCGGTGCTGCCCCCCTTGCCCAAGGGACTCACTCACGTGACCGTCTCCATCGGCTTCCGCGCGCAGATCACGAATGTTCCCGTGACCACCGAACTGCCGAAGCCGATCGTCGACTCGCGGGCGGTGACGCTCGACCGCGGCTGGCCGAAGCTCCCGAGTTCAAACACCATCGCATCCGCAGATGCGGCATTGTCCACACGAGAACTCACCAGCAATATCGCGGACCCGGAGGCCACCGTCAGCACGAGTGAAAAGAAGGTCTCCGTCGCGCTGAACTCCGATGTGCTCTTCGCCGTCGACCAGTCGGTCCTGACACCCCGGGCGCGGCAGACCCTCAAGGACACCGCCGCGAAGATCAACAAGAATGCGACAGGCGTCGTTTCGATCGTCGGTTACACGGACGACACCGGAACAACCGCGCATAACCAGACCCTCTCGGAGGCCCGCGCTCAGTCCGTGCTGAGTGCGCTGCAACCGCTCGTGACGAACACCGGCGTCACGCTGAAGGTGTCTGGCCTGGGCGAACAGAACCCGGTCGCCGACAACGGCACGGATGTCGGCAGGCAACTCAACAGGCGAGTAACGGTGACGATGTCGACGGAAGGAAACTGATGCGGCCGGCAACCTTGGCTCATCCCCAGAGCGTCCGGATGCGCGTCGTCGCGAGTATCGCCGCCGCGTGCATTGCTGCTCTGGCTCTGACCGCATGCACGAGCGCGCCCAGCTCGCACTCCACGCCGACGCCGACGCACGGCCACGGCCTGTCGGCAAAGGAGGCGATCGCAAAGATCATGGCGGCCGACGACACCGCGAAAGCCATCGCATCTGCGAACGGCACCATCGCCGCGGGCGGCAAGGAAACCCCTTCTGCCGTCGTCGCCGACATCCTCGAGATCGAGGCGCTGCCAGACTCGACGGTGCTGACCTGGCGGCTGAAAAGCGCGAACGGTGAGGCGGCCGCGACGAACTCGTTCCAGGTGTCGAAGCCCCCGTTCCTCGATACCCGGTACATCGGACTCGTCGACGGCTCAACGAAGAAGATCTACTACGCGTATACGTACGCGCCCGCCAACGCCGCGGACGGCGCCGACAACGGATGCCTGTGCTCGGGTATTCCAGACGAGGTCGGCACCCCGGGCACTGTGCTGCACTCCGTGATGCCACCACTGCCGTCATCGCTCACCACGGTCGACGTCACGATCCCCGGGTTCGAGGCGATCACCGGGGTGACGGTGACACGCGGCTGAGTCGCGCCAACCTCACCGCGCGGATGGCAGAGAGGCTCTAGGCCGGCCAGTCCGCCACGAGGTGCTCGGCGACGCGGAAGGCGTTCGCCACGATCGTCAGCGTGGGGTTGACGCTGCCGTTCGTGGGATGCAGCGACGAGTCACACACGACAACGCGCCGCGCTCCGTGCACCCGACCCCACGGGTCGGTGGCCGAGGCAGCCGGGTCAACACCCATGCGCGCCGTGCCGCAGGAGTGCTCTCCCGCGGCCGAGGCCGTGGCGGTGCCGACCGAGCGTCGCACATCGCGAGCTCCCGCTGCTTCGAGCCACTGCGCGCCGGCCGCAGCCATGCCCTCCTCGACCTGAACGGATGCCCAGTGCACGTTCTTGCGCAAGGCAGCTCCCGGGCGCCCCCAGCGGTCGCGCACCCCGTCGGCGAGCGTGACACGTGAGGTGGCCAGTGGAATCTCCTGCCCCATGCCGAACACACCGAATGCGCGCGCGCGATCGCCGCGCATCCACTCCTTGTGTGCGGCGCCCCACGCCGGCACGTCCGGCATCGAGGGCGATGCGGCGGATGTCAGCGGCAACAGGCTCATCAGGTCGACGATCACACCGCCGCCCCACGGGATGCTGTCGGCGTGCACATGATCGAGGGTCGCCACCGAGTGCCCAGGACCGATGAACTGCTTCACAGGATTCTGAACCGTTCCGAGCATCGTCACGAAACGGTGATCGTGAAGATTGCGACCCATCACGTCGTTGCCGATGCCGCTGGCCAGCAGCAGCCGCGGCGTCTCGACGGCGCCGGCCGACACCACAATGACGGCGGCGCGCACGGTCACCTCGATCGGGTGAGTCGAGGCATCCGCCATGATCGTGACCCCGGCGATGTCGGCTTTGTCGCGCACCTCGACGACCTCGGAGTCGTACAGCACGTCGCACCGCCCCGTAGCGACAGCGCGCGGAATGAAAGTGTTGTTCGAGCCGTTCTTGGCGTTCACCGGGCACGCGTGTCCGACGCACTGCGGGCAGCGCACGCACGCGGGCCTGCCGTCGTGTGGCACGCTGTTGATCGCCAGCGGAATCGGACCCCAGCCCCAGCCGAGCGCATCGGCGGCCGCGCCCAGCAGTTCGCGGGCGGGCTCTGTGCCCATCGGCGGCATCGGATAGCCGGCCGAGCGCGGCGTGCGGCGGGTGAGTCCGCCCTCGGCGCCCGAGACCCCGAGTTCCTGCTCCGCGCGTGAGTAGTACGGTTCCATCTCGTCGTAGTCGACCGGCCAGTCGGCCAGCGAGGCGCCGTCGGGGTTGCCGTAGACGCTCGCCATGCGAAAGTCGTCGGGCATGAAACGCCACGCCATTCCCTGCCACACGCGTGTGCCGCCACCGAGCGCATCCGCGTTCAATCCGTAGACGTTAGCATCCCCGTCGCCGTCGACGACGAGCTCTTCGTCGGGCAGCAGCGCGACGCGCGGATGCCCCGGCCCCGGCCCCACGGACGAGGCGTACACGGCGTTGCGCTTGCCGTGCAGGTGGTCGCCGCGCAGCGCGGCATTCGGCAACTGCCGCGCACGCTCCACGAGCAGAACGTGCTTGCCCGCCTGCGTGAGCACCTGGGCGGCAACGCCGCCGCCCGGTCCGCTGCCCACGATGACGGCGTCGTACTCGCGCTTGACGCGATCGGAGCGGATGCCCGCAATCGCCTCGGGTTCAATGGGCACGACTCCCTCGGGCACGGCCCGGAACCCCACCATCGGCAGCCCGATCGGCGTGCGCTGTTCAACTGCGGACGACATTGCTGCTGACGAGGACGACGCGTAATAGCCCTCCCAGCAAATCCTGCGCAGCGCGGCGAACTCGGCGGCGCTCTCGGGCGAGTGCTCGAGCGAGCCGAGAATGGCATCCTGCTGTGCGTCGTCGAGTTCGGCGAACGTCGCGTCGTGCGCCGTGGCCATCGTGTCCAGTCGGGAGGCCAGTGCCGACAGCAGCGTCGTTGCCCACCGCAGCTCGTGGCGAGCGCTCACCAGGTACGCGCCGACTCCGCCCTCCCATCCACCTGGCCAAGCATCGGCCGGGATCACCCGGTCAATAGCGGCACGGATTGTCGGGGAGACGGCCGGGTTGCCGGAGGTTGTGGAATCGTTACAGGGGTCACTTCCCTGCAAGCGATCCCCCGATTCCGCCGACGCTGAAGTACTTGTTGAGCACGGAGAAGATGATGATCGGCGGCAGCATCATGATCACCGCGACGGCCATCACCAGACCCCAGTTGGCCTGGTTCTGCTGGAAGAAGGTCTGCAGGCCTATCGGGAGCGTGTAGTTCTCATCGGAACGCAGGAACACGACGGCGACCAGATAGTCGTTCCAGGCGAGCAGGAACGAGAAGATCGCCGTGGAGAGAACTCCCGGCAGCGAGTTGCGCAGCACCACGCGCGTGAAGCTGCCGAACACGGAGCACCCGTCCATCCACGCCGCCTCTTCCAGCGTGATGGGAATCGAGTCGAAGTAGGCGGCCATCATCCACACCGCCACCGACATCGTTGAGCCCACGTAGATGATGGTGATACCCGCCAGGTTGTCGACCAGCCCGAGCTGGGCGAACAGGATGAACAGCGGGATCACGGCGGTGACGATCGGCAGCGACTGCACGATGAAGAGCACCAGCGAATACCCGGAGACCAGCTTGCTGCGTCCCCGGGAGAGCACGTACCCGGCGGGCGCCGCCACGGCGACGGCAACCACCACCGTCACGAGGGTGACGGTGAGGCTGTTGCCCAGCCAGGTTCCCACCGAGGTCGCACTGAAGACTTTGCCGAAGTTCTCGAAGGTGAGGCCGGTGGTAGTGCTGCCCAGCGACGGTTCGAGCGAGAGCAGAAAGACGGCGAGGATCGGCGTGAGCACGACGGCCGTGATGACCAGGATGCCTAAGAACCGCCACCATTTGCCGCGTTCCTGTGCCTGCGTCAGCGTGCGGCGCTTGCCCGAGATGACCCCGACCTGGAGTGTTCCCGTGATCGGCACATTGGTTGTGTCGGCGCTCATTCGACGCTCACCTTTCGAATCTGGCGGTACAACGCCGTCGCGATGACCACGAGTACGAGGGTCATGAGGAAGGCGATGGCGACACCGGGGCCGGTCTGGAAGTTCTGGAACACGGTGGTGTACGCCAGCACGACGAGCGACTGGGTGGCGTTCACGGGCCCTCCTCCGGTGAGAAGGAAGATGGTCGGGAAGTCGTTGACGCAGAAGATGGTCATCAGGATCCAGCTGATGTACGTCGACCGCGAGATGATCGGAAGCGTAATCTGCCGGAAGGTCTGCCAGCTCGACGCGCCGTCCACCTTGGACGCCTCATAGACGTTGGTGTCGACGGAGGCGAGCGCCGAGGACATCATCATCATCATGAAGGGAAAGCTGATCCACACCTTGAAGACGCAGACGGTTACCTGGGCCAGAACCGGGTCGGCCAGGAACAACACGTTTCCGAAGCCGAGTGCGTGGAAGAGGATCGGCAACGGGGACTGCGGTGTGGCCACCAGCCAGTTCCACGAGGTGGCGGAGACGACGACCGGAACGACCCATGGCAGCAGCAGCAGCACTTTGAAGACGCCGTTCGCCGGGATGCGGGTGCGCAGCAGCAGCGACAGCGCGAGGCCGACGGCCCAGCTGCCGAAGACGCCGGTGACGGTGAAGATGAGGGTGAACAGGGCTGAGTGCCAGAATGCCGGCGACTGCAGCACGTTCACGTAGTTCATGAGCCCGACGAAGTTGCCGGCGCTGAGCAGATCCCCGTTGCGCAGCGACTGCAGGCCGGCGTAGATGACCGGGTAGAGGTTGAGCAGCACCAGCAGAATAAGCGAGGGGAGCGCAAAGAGAAGCAACACCCGCGCGTGCGACGTGGTGCGTTTGCGGCTGCGCGCACTGGGCGGCCGACCCGACCCGGCGACACCGACGCCTCTTCGTGCCTTGTTCAGCGCTCCGGCCACGGACTCTGACGACATGTACTTCTCCTTCGAAGGGTCAAGCGGTGAGAAAATCGGGTGGGCCCCGCTTTCGCTGGGGGCCCACCCGATCCTGCTCGTTACTTCATCAAGCCTTCGATCGAGGTCTGCAACTTGGTCAGGGCCGACTTCGCGTCGGTCTTGCCGCCGAGGATCGACTGTGTGAATGTGAGCATCGGAGCGGTTCCGTCCACCGTGTTGGCGATGTTGTAGAACAGCCCGTCTCCGCCGGGAGCCGCCCAGGTCTTCAGGATGGGCTGCCAGTCGCTCAGGATCTTCACGTTGTTCGCGTTGGCCTTGAACTCGCTGGTGTCAGCGATGGACTTCAGCGGAGGAAGGCCGATGCCGGTGTTCTTGGTCCACAGCGGGGCCATGTTCTTGTAGTAGTACGTGAGAAACGCCTCGGAACCCTTCTGGCTCGGGGTGTTCTTGTACATCATGATGTTGTTCGGGAAGTACAGGCCGCCCTTCTTGCCGCTCGGGCTGGTGAGCGGGTCACCGACGACCAGGTCGCCGGAGACATCGCCAACGGCGCCGGCGGGCAGGCCTGCGCCGTCCCAGCCGAAGCCGAACTTCTTCGCCTTCCACTGCGCCTGCACGTTGTCGCTTGTGTAGGTGGCTGATGCCGGGTCGCTGTATCCGGCCTTCACCAGGCCGAGGACGAACTCCATGGCCTCGATGTTCTCCGGGGTGACACAATCCGGCTTCTTGTCGGCGTTGAACAGACCGCCGCCGTTGTTGATCATGAACGCCGTGAGGATGTGGCTTCCGGTGAAGCTGCCAGCACCGGAGCCGAGACCGAACCCGTAGACGCCATTCTTCTTGAGCGCAGCGCAGACATTCTGGTAGTCATCCCAGCTCTTCGGCGATTCAACGCCTGCCTGCTGCATGAGCGTCTTGTTGTACCACGAAATGCGCACGTCGAGGTTGTACGGCACCGCCGCATAACCGTTGTCGGTCTTCATCGCATCGATCAGGCCGGGGAGGAAGTCGTCGTATAGACCATCTTTCTTCCAGCTCTCCAGCACGTCGTCCGCGTAGGCGATCTTGCCCTGGTTGGCAAACTGGAACGCCTGGGTTCCACCGCCCGAGCTCACGGCCGGGCCGGTGTTGGATGCGACGGCCGAGGAGAACGTCTGGGTGAAGTTCGCCCACTGGATCTCCTGGTATGTCGCCGAGGGCAGCCCGCTCTTCGGCTTGTATGCCACCGTGATCTTCTTGTCGAGAGGGTTGAACTCTGTTCCGCCCCACGGCATGTTCCAGAACTTGAGCGGCTTGCCGCCGCCACCGCCGCCTCCTCCACCGCCGGTGGAGCATGCGGCCAGAACAGCGGTCGCTACCGCGCCCGCCGAAACGCCGATGAAACTGCGCCGAGTAAATGCAGCGCCTGTGGATTGGGGAGCCATGACAGTTTCCTTCCGAATCGCCGATATCAACTCGCGCGACCCTATTCGTCTTTGAATGCAAGCGGTGTGCCGATGGTACTAAAGGTTTCGTGCTCGACGGGATTAGTATTCCGCGACCAGGTAGAGAAGTCAACTGTTTTTGATGGCCGGGGCGTCGCCATGAGGCGGCCAACCTTCTGGAAGAGAGCGCTTTCACGGTAGCGCTGAAGAGGTCACAACGTGGTGAGGAACCCTGAAACGCCGCTAACATGAGCGCATGAGTGAACAAAAGGTTTCGTCGCGTCGCGCGACGCTTGCCGAAATCGCACTCGACGCATCCGTCTCAATGTCCACGGTTTCGAAGGTGTTGAACGGGCGCTCAGGCGTTTCCGACCCGGTGAGGGCGCGGATCGAGGGCCTGTTGCATTCCTCTGGTTACAGCAGGCGGGGTGCAGAGCAGTCGCAGGCGCGACTGCTCGAGCTGGTGTTCCAGAATATCGACAGTGAGTGGTCGCTCGCGATCATCCGCGGTGTCGACCGGGTCGCCAGGGAGCACGGCATGAGCGTCGTGCTGACCGAAAGCGGCGATCGTCATTCGCCTGCCGCCGACTGGATCGAAGGCGTCTTGAAGCGCCGACCGCTCGGCGTCATTCTTGTCTTCTCCGATCTGTCTGCCGACCACAAACGACGGCTGCGAACCCGCGACATCCCTTTCGTCGTGGTCGATCCGGCGGGAGACCCCGCTCCGGATGTTCCGTCGATCGGTTCCGCGAACTGGGCAGGTGGCTTGATGGCCACCCGCCACCTTCTGGAACTGGGTCATCGCAGGATAGGTGTCATCACCGGTCCCGAGGACATGATGTGCTCGCGAGCCCGTGTCTCCGGATATCGCGCGGCACTCGACGAGGTCGGCATCCCGATCGACCCGGCGCTGGTGGTGCCGGGAACGTTCCACTATTCCGACGGAGTGGAGGGCGGCGAACGCCTCTTGCGCGCCGCTGACCGCCCGACGGCCATCTTCGCGGGAAACGACCTGCAGGCGTTCGGGGTATACGAGGCTGCGCGAAACCTGGGGCTCTCGGTGCCAGACGACGTTTCGATCGTCGGTTATGACGACATCCCGTCTGCGCGGTGGGTCGGGCCGGCACTGACAACCGTGCGTCAGCCTCTCGCGGAGATGGCGGAACAGGCCACCCGACTGGTACTTGCCCTTCGCGACGATCCCGGCCGCGGGGCGGCTCGGCTCGACCTCGCGACGAGCCTCGTGGTGCGGGGAAGCACGGCGCCACCGGCCGCTCAGAAGCCTCTACGATAGATTTCGGACGTCATCGCAAAAGCTTGCGTAATTCGCTCTCGCGGCATTAGCGTGGCCGGGCGAGCGTTCACGCGCCGCGCGGCGCCGATCACCGTGAAACGAAGGGGTATCCACCATGAATCGACCGGTGTTGCGGGTGGCCATGATCGGTTACGGCTTCATGGGAGCGGCTCACTCGCAGGGGTGGCGAGTTGCACCGCGATTCTTCGACCTTCCATTCGAGCCTCGCATGTCGGTGATTGTGGGCCGCGACGCGGCTCGCGTCGAGGCGGCTCGTGAGAAGTTCGGCTGGGAGAGCGCCGCAACCGACTGGCGCGAGGTCGTCGCCCGCGAAGACATTGACGTCATAGACATCTGCACGCCCGGCGACTCACACGTCGAGATCGCCCTCGCCGCGCTCGAGGCGGGTAAGCATGTGCTGTGCGAGAAGCCGCTGGCCAACACCGTCGAGGAGGCAGAACGCATGACCCTGGCCGCCGAGAAGGCGGCAGAGCACGGCGTGCGCGCGATGGTCGGGTTCAGCTATCGGCGCGTGCCCGCGGTCGCCTTCGCCCGCCAGCTCATCGGCGACGGCCGGCTGGGCACGATCCGCCAGGTGCGCGCGCAGTACCTGCAGGACTGGCTGGTCGACGAGGATGGCCCGATGACCTGGCGCCTCGACAAAGACCGTGCCGGATCGGGATCGCTCGGCGACATCGGCGCCCACGCGATAGACATGGTGCAGTATCTGACCGGCACAGTTCTCGATTCGGTCAGCGGCACCATGCACACCTTTGTCACCGAGCGGCCGCTCCTGGGCGAGTCCGTCGGGCTCAGCGGCACCGCATCGGATGAGCGTGGCCGGGTGACCGTTGACGATGCGGCCTGGTTCACGGCCCGCCTCTCAGGCGGCGCCATTGGGTCGTTCGAGGCGACACGCTTCGCGACAGGGCGCAAGAACGCGCTTCGGGTCGAAATCAGCGGATCGGCTGGCGCTCTCGCGTTCGACCTCGAGTCCATGAACGAACTGCAGTTCTACGACGCAACCGAGCCGGCCGGGCAGCAGGGATTCAAGCGCATCATTGTCACCGAGCCGGAACATCCGTACATGGATTCGTGGTGGCCGACCGGCCACGCGCTCGGTTACGAGCATGCGTTCTCCCACGAGGTGCGAGACTTCGTGCTCGATATCGCTGCTGGTCGCGAGCCTTCCCCGTCGTTCGCGGACGGCCTGCAGGTGCAGCGGGTGCTCGCGGCGGTTGAGCGCAGCGCTGCCGACGGAAGCGCCTGGACGTCGACCGTCCCCTCAACACGAAAGTAAGGAACCACTGATGACACGACCTATCACGCTTTTCACCGGACAATGGGCCGACCTGCCTTTTGAGGAGGTGGCGCGGCTCGCCGGCCAGTGGGGCTACGACGGTTTGGAGATCGCCTGTTGGGGCGACCACCTGGACCCGTGGCGTTGGGACGACGACGAATACGTGCAGGGCAAAAAAGCGGTTTTGGAGAAGAACGGCCTGGGCGTATGGGCGATCTCCAACCACCTCAAGGGCCAGGCGGTGTGTGACGACCCGATCGATCAGCGGCACCGGGAGATTCTCAGTGACAGGGTCTGGGGCGACGGCGATCCCGAGGGCGTGCGGCAGCGTGCGGCCGAGGAACTGAAGAACACGGCGCGGCTGGCGGCCAAACTGGGTGTGAAGACCGTCACGGGCTTCACCGGATCCTCGATCTGGAAGTATGTGGCAATGTTTCCGCCGGCCTCGCAGGCGATGGTCGACGCGGGCTATCAGGATTTCGCCGATCGCTGGAACCCCATCCTCGACGTGTTCGACGAGGTGGGGGTGCGGTTCGCGCACGAGGTGCACCCGAGCGAAATCGCGTACGACTACTGGACGACGGTGCGCGCGTTGGAGGCCATCGGTCATCGTGAAGCGTTCGGCCTGAATTGGGATCCGAGTCACATGGTGTGGCAGGACATTGATCCGGTGAGCTTTCTGTGGGACTTCAAGGACCGCATCTACAACGTGCACGTGAAGGACACCAAGAAGCGCATGAGCAACGGCCGCAATGGCCGCCTGGGCTCGCACCTGGCCTGGGCGGATCCGCGGCGTGGCTGGGACTTCATCTCGACCGGTCACGGTGACGTGCCGTGGGAGAACGCCTTCAGGATGCTGAATGCCATCGACTACCAGGGGCCGTTGTCTGTCGAGTGGGAAGACGCCGGCATGGATCGCCTCGTCGGTGCGCCCGAGGCACTGGAGTTCGTGAAGCGACTGGCGTTCGAGGCTCCGGATGCCGCGTTCGACAGCGCGTTCAGCACCAAATAGGAATCGGCCGCACCGCGGCTCAGAGCAGCAGAGAGCAATCATGACCT
Organism: Leifsonia sp. Root112D2; assembly: GCF_001424905.1. Taxonomy (NCBI): domain Bacteria; kingdom Bacillati; phylum Actinomycetota; class Actinomycetes; order Micrococcales; family Microbacteriaceae; genus Leifsonia; species Leifsonia sp. Root112D2. Next base: position 356,770 of record NZ_LMCU01000001.1, on the reverse strand, counting down.
CGAATGACGCAACACGTCAGGCGCTGATAGTGCGCGGCGGATGGGACGGACACCAGCCCGTCGAAACGACGGACTCGATGATTCCCTTTCTCGAGCGCAACGGCTTTGCCGTTCGCGTCGAGGAATCGACGGCGATCTACGCCGACGCCGATTACCTGGCGACGGTGGACCTGATTTTGCAGGTCAACACGATGTCGACGATCGAGAAGGACGAGTTCGCCGGCCTGCAGGCCGCGGTGCTGAACGGTACCGGCATGGCGGGCTGGCACGGCGGCATCGCGGACTCATACCGCAACAACGCCGACTACCTGCACATGATCGGCGGACAGTTCGCCCATCACGCCGGGAAGGACCCGGCGGAACGCACGGGTGAGCAGTCGGACAACTATATTCCGTACACGGTACATATCTCGGAACTCGGCAAAACGCATCCGATCACTCAGGGTATCGATGACTTCGATCTCGTGACCGAGCAGTACTGGGTGCTGAGCGATGAGTACAACGACGTGCTGGCCACCACCACCCAGTCGGTGCGGCCGTGGGACGCGTGGAACCGTCCGGTGACGGCTCCCGCGATCTGGACCAGACAGTGGGGCAAGGGGCGCATCTTCGTCTCGGCGCCCGGGCACCGGCTGGAGATCATTGAGAATCCGAATGTGCGCACGATCATCGAAAGGGGACTGCTGTGGGCGGCCCGTTGAACATCGGCATCATCGGCGTCGGCAACATCAGCGCGCAGTACTTCGCTGAGCTGCCGAAGCTGCCCAATCTGAACCTCGTGGCGGTCGCCGACCTCGACACCGAGCGGGCCGCATCCGTCGCCGCGGAGCACGGCGTCGATGCGCTGAGCGTTGACGACCTCCTCATCGATCCACGCGTGGACGTGGTGCTCAACCTGACCATTCCGGCCGCCCACGTGCAGATTGCGCTGCGGGCGCTGGCCGCAGGCAAGCACGTCTACGGCGAGAAGCCACTCGCGCTCACCACGGCGGAGGCCGCCCCGATGATCGAGTACGCGGCCACGGCCGGCCTGCGCGTCGGCAGTGCGCCCGACACGGTTCTCGGCACCGGAATCCAGACGGCACGCGCGGTGCTCGACTCGGGTCGCATCGGCACGCCGGTGGGCGCCTCGGTGCATTGGAGTGCGCCGGGACACGAACTGTGGCATCCGGCCCCCGCGTTCTACTACCAGAACGGCGGCGGTCCACTGTTCGACATGGGGCCGTACTACCTGACGAGTCTGGTGACCTTCTTCGGACCCGTCGTGCGGGTATCGGGCAGCGTCGCTCGTTCGTCACGGGAACGCACTGTAGCCACGGGTCCGAACGCGGGCACGCCCATTCCGGTCGACATCGACACGCATGTCACGGCGATTCTCGAACACGCGAACGGGGTCATCTCTACCGTCACCGTCAGCTTCGAGGTGTGGGCGACGCGGGCGCCGCTTTTCGAGATCTATGGCACGGCCGGCACGATAGCCGTTCCCGACCCCAACCGATTCTCGGACGTCGTCTCTGTGGCGACCGCCGAAGACCGCGAGTGGCATGAGGTTGACACCGAAGCCGGCTACGCGGATGCCGGGCGCGGCTTCGGCCTTGCCGACATGGCGCGCGCGATCGAGACCGACCGCCCGCACCGCGCATCCGGTGAGCTCGCCTTCCACGTGCTCGAGATCATGGAGGCCGTCATCCGCGCCGGCCACGAGCACACCGTGATCGACCTGACGAGCACGGTGGAGCGCCCCGAGCCGGTCGCTCTCGGAAGCCTGCCGGAATCCTGGTGATGCAGTGAAGGGCGGGCACGCGAGAGTGCCCGCGCGAGGGCGAACGCCGCAGGGCGTTATGGTCTGTACATGTCCTCCGATCGTGATCTGACGGCGCCGCGGCCCGTCGCATCCGGTGGAACGACGGATCAGTTGCGGCGCAACAATCTCTCCAGCATTCTCACGCTCGTGCATCGCGAGGGTGCGCTCTCGCGTGCCGAGATCACCCGGCGCACCGGTCTGAACCGGTCGACCGTCGGGGCGTGCGTTGCCGACCTCAGCGCGCTCGGGCTCGTCTCTGAAAGCATGCCGGAGTCCGGCGCTCGGGCGGGGCGCCCGAGCCCTATCGTGCAGGCGAGCAGCTCGGTCGTGACGATCGCCGTCAACCCCGAGGTCGACGCGATTCACATCGGCGTCGTGTCGCTGGGCGGGCACGTGCTGCGGCGCATTCGGCTCGATGCGGATGCCGTGCTCTCGGTCGCGGACGTCGTCACGCGCGCATCCGCTGCCATCGCGGGATTGGTTTCGGGGTACGAGAGCTCGCAGCACGTTGTGGGAATCGGGGTGGCCGTTCCCGGCCAGGTTCGGCTCTCTGACGGCCAGGTGCGTGAGGCCACGCACATGGACTGGGTCGAGGAGCCGCTTGCCGAGATGCTCCAGCAGCGCACGGGCTTTCGTACCTGGGCCGCCAACGCCGCCATTCTCGGCATGCGCGCCGAGAGCGTGTTCGGTGCAGGCCGCGGCATCGACGACCTGGTCTATTTCATCGGCGGCGCGAGTGGCGTGGGTGGCGGCGCCGTCACGGGCGGGCAATGGGTCACCGGAGCGGCAGGGTACGCGGGCGAGTTCGGCCACACCTTCGTGCGCAGCCACGGCACGGTCTGCCACTGCGGCGCGCGCGGATGCCTCGAGGCCGAGGTGACACAGCAACGGCTTCTTGAGGCGGTCGGTCTGGCATCCACCGAGGCGGAACGACTCGAAGAGCGACTGGGCTCCAGCACGGATACCGCGGTGCGGGCGGTGGTGAGCGAGGATGTCGAGTTGCTCGGCATAGCGGTGCGCAACGCGATCAACGTGTTCAACCCGAGCGTCGTGGTGCTCGGCGGATACCTTGATGCGCTGTACCGTTCGCGCAGGGAGCAGGATGACGGCTGGGACCTCTCGCGGGCAGCGATTCGCTCGGCGCGGGAGAGCGTGCGCATCGAAAGCGCGGCGCTCGGCGTCGACCAGCTCATGATCGGCGCGGGCGAGCTCGCCTTTGCCGAGTTGCTGGCCGACCCGGCACGCTGGAGCTAGGACTCCGACTCCGTCCGCCGAGTTTGGGATCTGTGCGGGATGCGTGCTGCGCAACTCACACAGATCCCGAACTCGAGGAGTCACGACGCCGCGCGCCCGAGGTAAGGGCACGGGGTTTGTTGGTGGGTCACACAATATGGCGAGAATCCTGTTCGGTCATGGCCAAATGGGTGCTGGCACTCGTGAAATGACTTGCGCGGCGGCATCCGTTGTGCTTATGTTGTCGTCATCAACAAATTGCATCGGAGTGGCTGCCAGCCTGCATCGCGCATCCGCTCCACTACAAGGAGGTATTCGATGCGTAAGAGGCATCTCGCATTCGGGACCATGGTGGTCGTGGGGGCCATGCTCCTCGCCGGCTGCACCAGCGGTTCCGGCGGCAACGGCAGTGACGGCGGCGGGGACAAGGTCAACACCAGCCCCGACGGCAAGGGTAAGACTCTCACCCTGTGGGACTACGAAGACGACACCAGCGCCATGGGCATCGCCTGGAACGCGGCGATCAAGCAGTTCGAATCCGAGACCGGCGCCAAAGTGAAGTTCGAGGCGAAGGCCTTCGAGCAGATTCGCACCACGGCGAGCCAGGTGCTCAACTCCGACAAGGCACCCGACATTCTCGAGTACAACAAGGGCAACGCCACGGCCGGTCTCATCTCCAGCCAGGGCCTGCTCAGCAACCTGAACTCGGCCGTCAAGGCATACGGCTGGGACAAGAAGCTCGCGCCGAGCCTGCAGACCACGGCCAAGTACAACGACAAGGGCATCATGGGCTCGGGCAACTGGTACGGCGTGCCCACCTATGGCGAGTACGTCGAGGTCTACTACAACAAGGCCATGTTTGCGAAGTACGGCATCGCCGTGCCGAAGACGTTCGCGGAGTTCGAGGCAGCGCTGGCGAAGTTCAAGGACAACGGCATCACGCCGCTCGCCGAATCTGCTGCGGAGTACCCGCTCGGCCAGCTCTGGTACCAGCTCGCGCTGACCAAGGCGGATCGCAACTGGGTCAATGCGTACCAGACCTACACCGACCCGGTCGACTGGCAGGGCAAGGAGATCAGCTATGCCACTCAGACCATCAAGGACTGGCAGACCAAGGGCTACATCTCGAAGGATGCCACGGGGCTGAAGGCGGAAGACGCGGGAACCGCGTTCGAGGCGGGCAAATACCCGATCTTCTTCTCGGGCAGCTGGTGGTACGGCCGCTTCACGAATGAGATCAAGAACTACGACTGGGGAACCTTCCTGTTCCCCGGCACCACGATGTCGCCCGGTTCCGCCGGCAACATGTGGGTCGTTCCCGAGAACGCCAAGAACAAGGATCTGGCATACAAGTTCATCGACATCACGATGAGCCCCAAGATCCAGGCACTCATGGGCAACAACGGCGGCATCCCGGTGGCGGCAAACTCGGCCGACATCACGGACCCCAAGAGCAAGGAGTTGATCGACAACTTCAACACGCTCTCCAAGCAGGATGGCATCGCCTTCTACCCCGACTGGCCCACCCCCACCTTCTACGACCAGCTGAACGCGGGCCTGCAGGAGCTGTTGAACGGCACCAAGTCGGCGAAGGACGTCAACACCGAGCTCGGCACCGAGTACGAAGCCGGCATCAAGGGCGTCAAGTAGGCGCCAGACGCCGCGCTGTCGTTCTCGTACAGCCGTCGTCGCACGGGTGCCCGGTCATCAGACCGGGCACCCGTGCACACCTTCACATGAAAGGCATGACACCGTGACAACTCTCTCCGCGCCGCGCACGCGCCCGGCGAAGAAGTCGCGTCCAAGCGACAGCCTGCTGCCGGCGAGCGGGCGTGGTGGGTTCTGGTGGTATCTGGTTCCCGGTTTCGTACTGCTGACCGTGGTCATCCTGGTGCCGCTGGTCTGGAACATCTACCTGAGCTTCACCTCCTACCGCGGCATCCGCCCGCCCATCTGGATCGGCGGAGACAACTGGGTGCAGCTGTTCGGCGACAGTGTCTTCTGGACCTCGTTCCTCAACAGCATCGCCATGATCGTGGCGATGGTGGTGCTGCCGACCCTGCTCGGCCTCGTGCTCGCCGCGATGCTCTTCGACCTGATCGGTCGCAAATTCGGCGGCAAACTCGCCAGCTTTCTGCGCGCCACGTACTACCTGCCGCAGATTCTTCCCGTGGTGATCGCCGCCATCGTGATCGGCTGGATCCTGCGGCCGAGCGACGGCGCGCTGAACAACATCCTGCACGCGATAGGCCTCGGCGGTCTCTCGCACAACTGGCTCGGCAGCCCGGATACGGCGCTGGCCAGCATCATGGTTGTGATGGTCTGGGTGCAGCTCGGCTACCCGGTAGTGATCTTCATGGCTGCGCTGCAACGCGTGGATCCCGAGCTCTACGAGGCCGCCGAACTCGACGGCGCCAACTGGTTCCAGCGCTTTCGAGCGATCACGGTGTCGATCATTCGCCCGGAGATCTTCGTGGTGACCCTCACCTGCACCATCGCCGCACTCAAGGTCTTCGGCCCCATCTACGCCCTGACCCGAGGCGGCCCCGGCACCTCGACCATCGTGCCGAGCTACTACTCGTACAGCGAGTTCTTCCAGACCCAGCAGGTGGGCTACGGCGCCACCATCGCTACGGCCCTCACGGTGATCATCATCATCGTCTCCATCCTGTTCATCCTCGCGCAGAACCGCGCGGAGAAAGCCGAGCGAGGAATCTGATGTCCACCTCGAACACCCTGAAAGCCGGCACGACGACGACGGATGCGCGCCGTTCCGACCGCCGCGCTCCCGATCCGGCGGCCCGCGTTCTGCACAAGCAGAAGCCCAGGCGCACCGTCACCGACTACGTGATCCTGATCGTGGCCATCATCATCGCCATTCTGATCGCGGCGCCGTTCCTCTTGATCCTGGTCAACTCCTTCAAGTCGCCCGCCGACTACAGCGCGGGCGGTCCGCTGACGCTGCCGAAGGCGCTCGACTTCGACAGCATCGTGAACTTCTGGACCCGCGTCGACTTTCCGCTGAAGCTGTGGAACAGCATCTTCATCAGCGGTCTTGTCTCGATCTTCGCCGTCGTCATCTCGGTGCTCAACGCCTTCGCACTCGGCATCGGCCGGGTCAAGGCCCGCACCTGGATCATCGTGCTGTTCCTGCTGGCCAACATGATTCCGCAGGAGGCGCTGCTTTACCCGCTGTACATCATGTTCAAGCAGGTGGGCCTCTACGACAACGTGTGGTCGATCATCATCATCTTCACGGTGATCCAGAGCGCGTTCGGCACCTATCTGCTCTCGAGCGTGTACGGCACCTTCCCCAAGGAGATTCTGGAGGCTGCCTCGCTCGACGGCGCGAACCGCTGGAAGATCCTGTGGCGGGTCATCGTGCCGATCAGCCGGCCGACGCTCTCCGTTCTGCTGATCTTCTTCTTCATCTGGACGTGGAACGAATTCCTCATCCCGCTGACATTCCTGATCAGCAACGACAACCAGACCGTGCCGGTGGCTATCACCGCGCTGCAGGGCCAGCGGCTGATGGATGTGACGACCACGAGCGCATCCGCCCTGCTGGGACTGATTCCGACGCTCATCTTCTTCCTCATCTTCCAGCGCACGCTGACGCGCGGCATCACCGCGGGCGCGGTCAAGTAGCACAGCAACTCTCAGCAACGCACAAAGCTCCACCGAAAGGCAATAACAGTGAAGTTCACCGACGGTTTCTGGCAGATGCGACCGGGCGTCGATGCGCTCTACGCGCAGGAGGCGTATGACATCGTTGCGACCGACGACTCCCTCGTCGTCACGGCACCGACGCGTGTCATCGCGAGCCGCGGCGACACGCTCAATCGGCCCACGCTGACGGTGACGCTGAGCTCGCCGTTGCCGAATGTCGTCGGGGTGAAGATCGAGCACTTCCAGGGCGTACGCGACGAGATCGGCTTCGAGCTGGCATCCGAGACCGGTCACGTGAGCATCGAGACCACGGATGCCGGCTGCGCCCTGACCGCGGGCGAGCTCACCGCCACCGTCGCTCACGGCGCACCGTGGAACCTCGAGTTCTCGGCCGCCGGCCGCGTGCTCACCTCCAGCGGTCACAAGTCGCTCGGATACGTGCAGGTCGCGCCGGATGCCGAGGTGACCAGCGGAATCGTGGGCAACGCGCGCGTCGCCGAGACGCAGCATCCGGCGCGCCCGCAGCATTACGTGCATGAACAGCTCGAACTCGGCGTCGGCGAGCTCGTCTACGGCCTCGGTGAACGCTTCGGCCCGCTCGTGAAGAACGGCCAGGTCGTCGACGTGTGGAACGCCGACGGCGGCACCTCGAGTGAGCAGGCCTACAAGAACGTGCCCTTCTACCTGACGAACCGCGGCTACGGCGTGCTGGTGAATCACCCCGGCCACGTCTCGTACGAGATCGGCAGCGAGACCGTGGAGCGGGTGCAGTTCTCCGTGGCGGGGGAGAGCCTCGAGTACTTCATCATTTACGGGCCAACCCCGAAGCAGATCCTGGAACGCTACACCGCACTCACGGGCAGGCCGGCGAAGGTTCCGGCCTGGTCATACGGGCTCTGGCTCTCAACGAGCTTCACCACCGATTACGACGAGAAGACGGTGACGGGATTCATCGACGCGATGGCCGAGCGCGACCTGCCGCTGTCGGTGTTCCATTTCGACTGCTTCTGGATGCGCGAATTCAACTGGTGCGACTTCGAATGGGATCCGCGTACCTTTCCCGACCCCGAAGGCATGCTCACGCGCCTGCACCAGAAGGACCTGCGCGTGTGCGTGTGGATCAACCCGTACATCGGCCAGCGCTCGCCGCTTTTCGCCGAGGCGGCGGCATCCGGCTACCTGGTGAAGCGGCCGAACGGCGAGGTATGGCAATGGGACCTGTGGCAGGCCGGCATGGGCTTGGTCGACTTCACCAACCCGGATGCGACCCGCTGGTACCAGGACAAGCTGCGGCACCTCATGGAGCAGGGCGTCGACGCGTTCAAGACCGACTTCGGTGAGCGCATTCCGCTCGAGGTCGACTACTTCGACGGCTCGAGCCCCGAGCGCATGCACAACTACTACACGCAGCTCTACAACCAGGCCGTCTTCGACGTGCTGAAAGAGCAGCGCGGCGAGGGCGAGGCGGTGCTGTTCGCCCGCTCGGCGACCACCGGTGGCCAGCAGCTGCCCGTGCACTGGGGCGGCGACAACACCTCGAGCTACGTGTCGATGGCCGAGACGCTGCGCGGCGGGCTGTCGCTCGCGCTCAGCGGCTTCGGCTTCTGGAGCCACGACATCGGCGGCTTCGAGGGCACGCCCGACCCCGGCGTGTTCAAGCGCTGGACGGCCTTCGGCCTGCTCTCCAGCCACTCGCGCCTGCACGGCAGCAGCTCGTATCGAGTGCCGTGGGCCTTCGATGCCGATGAGGCGGCCGAGGCGGATGCCGAGAGTGCCGTGAGCGTGACGCGAAAGTTCACGAAGCTCAAGCTCTCGCTCATGCCGTACCTCTATGCAGCCGGTCTCGAGGCGCACCGCGCCGGCACCCCGGTCATGCGGCCCATGCAGCTCGAGTTCCCTGACGACGCCGCGACCGGCTATCTGGATCGCCAGTACATGCTCGGCGCCGATCTGCTCGTGGCTCCCGTGTTCTCGGCCGACGGCGAGGTCGAGTTCTACCTGCCCGCCGGCACCTGGACCAACTACTTCACCGGTGAGCAGGTGACAGGCGGCGTCTGGCGGCGCGAGAGGCACGGCTTCGACAGTCTGCCGCTCTACGTGCGCGACGGCGCGGTGCTGCCGGTCGGCGCCCGCGACGATCGGCCCGATTACGACTACCTCAGCGAGCTGGTTGTCACCGTGTATCCGACGACGGATGCCGCGCAGCACGCATCCGAGACGGTCACCGTCACGACGCCCGACGGTGCATCCGCGGTCTTCACCGTGCAGCGTGACGGCACTCGTGTGCGTGTCACGAGTGCCGCAGAGACCCCGTGGAGCGTTAAAGTCATTGGGGCGGGGCACACGGTCTCCGCGCGTGACGGAGAGGTCGAAGTGCAGCTGTGAGCGCAACAACAGACACGCAGAGTGTCGGCAACGAGGATTACCGCGACGCGGGGCTGCAGTTTCCTGAATCGTTCGTTTTCGGTTCGGCGACGGCCTCCTACCAGATCGAGGGGGCGGCCAACGAAGACGGCCGTGGCCCGAGCATCTGGGACACCTTCAGCCACACGCCGGGTCGCGTGGTCAACGGCGACACGGGCGACGTGGCCGACGACCACTATCACCGTCTCGAGCAGGATCTCGATCTGATGAAGAGCCTGAATCTTCAGGCGTACCGATTCTCCATTGCCTGGCCACGCATCCAGCCGACGGGGCGCGGTCCCGCGAACCAGGCCGGCCTCGACTTCTATTCGAAGCTCATCGACGGTCTCATCGCCCGCGGCATCACGCCGGTTGCCACGCTCTACCACTGGGATCTGCCGCAGGCGCTCGAAGACGAGGGCGGCTGGACGAACCGTGAGACCGCGCTGGCGTTCGAGGAGTACGCCCGCATCGTGGGGGAGGCGTTCGGTGACCGCATCGCGGTCTGGACCACGCTGAACGAGCCGTGGTGCTCCGCGTACCTGGGCTACGCATCCGGTGCCCACGCCCCCGGGCGCACCGAGCCGCTCGCCTCGCTCAAGGCAGTGCACCACCTCAACCTGGCTCATGGGCTGGCGCTTCAGGCGCTGCGCGCGGTCGTGAGCAACGACCCGCAGTTCTCGGTGACGCTCAACCTGCACGCGCTGCGCGGCGAGGGCCCCACCGGCCCCGAGGCGGTACGTCGCATCGACGCGCTCGCCAACCGCGCCTTCACCGGGCCGATGCTGCACGGCGCGTACCCGGCAGATCTGCTCGAGGACACGAAGACGCTCACCGACTGGTCGTTCGTGCACGAGGGCGACCTGGAGAACATCCACCAGAAGATCGACATTCTCGGCGTCAACTACTACTCCACCACGCTGGTGCGCGTGTGGAGCGGCGAGGGCGAGCGCGAGAGCGCGGACGGGCACAAGGCCGTGGGTGCCTCACCGTGGCCGTGCGCGGATGACATCGAGTTTCTGCCGCAGCCGGGGCCGTACACCGAGATGGGCTGGAACATCGAACCGAGTGGACTCGAAGAGTTGCTGCTGGCTGTGCACGCCGAGTTTCCCGACCAGCCGCTCATGGTCACCGAGAACGGTGTGGCCTTCGACGACGTGGTGACGACGGATGCCGGCGGCGCCGCCGACGGCGCTCCTGCCGTGCATGACGACGACCGCATCGACTACCTGCGCCGTCACCTCACCGCGGCGCACCGCGTGCTGGAGGCCGGCGTCGATCTGCGTGGCTACTTCGTGTGGTCGCTGATGGACAACTTTGAGTGGGGCTACGGCTACAGCAAGCGTTTCGGCATTGTGCGCGTCGACTACGACACGCTCGAGCGGCTGCCCAAGGACAGCGCGCACTGGTACGCCGAACTCGCGGCAACGAACCGGATTCCGGCGTAGCGTGACCGGCCGGTCGGCCCGGGGCAACAATCTTGACACGGTCAGGCAGCACAACCTGTCTGCCGTGCTCGGGCTCGTGCACCGAACCGGTCCGCTCTCGCGCTCGCAACTGACCCGCGAGACGGGCCTCAACCGTTCCACCATCGCCGCGCTCGTGGGCGAGCTCGTCGAGCTCGGCCTCGTGCTCGAGAGCGAGCCGGGTGCGAACAATCGGGTGGGGCGTCCCAGCCCGGTCGTTGGCGCGCATCCGGGCGTGGTGGCGTTGGCCATCAACCCGGAGATCGATGCGGTGACCGTCGGTGTTGTCGGCCTGGACGGCGTGGTGCAGCACCGGGTGCGTTACGCGGCGGAGATTCCCACGGCGCTGGAGGCGGTTGCCATCTCGAAGGCGGTGATCGATGGCCTGCGACCGCAGCTGAAGGCCAGCTCGCGGGTGATAGGTGTGGGGGTCGCCGTACCCGGTCTCGTGCGGGAGGCAGACGGCGTCGTGCGTCTTGCCCCGCACCTGGCCTGGCTCGATGAGCCCTTTGCCCAGCAGTTGCACGAGGCGATAGGCCTGCCGGTGAGCGCGGCGAACGACGCCAATCTGGGCGCCAACGCCGAGCGCATCTTCGGAGCCGGGCGAGAGGTCACTGACCTTGTTTACCTCAACGGTGGCGCGAGCGGCATCGGCGCGGGCGTCATCGTCGGTGGCACCCCGCTTGCCGGTTTCTCCGGGTACGCCGGCGAATTCGGCCACACCCTCGTGAACAGCGCGGGCGTGCGTTGTCACTGCGGGGCGATCGGATGCCTCGAGACCGAGGTCAACCAGCGTTCACTGTTGAAGGTGCTCGGCCTCGACAGCGCGGATGCCGACGAGCTGGACCGCGCGCTCGCGGCGGCGGGCGCGGCTGGCGGCTCCGCCGGCGGTGCCGGCTCCGCTTCTGGCGCTGTCGCGGCGGAGATCGAGCGCCAACTGGGGTTCCTGGCGGTCGCCGTGCGCAACGCGACCAATGTCTTCAACCCGCAGCTCATCGTGCTCGGCGGGTTTCTCGGCGCGCTGATCACCGCGGCGCCGGGGAGACTGCAGGAACTGGTGTCGGGAACCGCGCTGAAGGCATCCGGAGAATCGCTGCGCATCGCGCGCGCCGAACTCGGCTCGAGACTGCTCATGGTGGGGGCCGCCGAGCTGGCCTTCGCCCCGCTGCTGGCCGACCCCGCGTCGGGGGACGTGCGGGTCGGCGGCACCGTCCACTAGGCTGGTTCGGGCCGTCTCGAATCGATTCGATCGCCGCTCACGCCGCGGTGTGAAACGCAGACGGCCCTCGATCCGGACGACGGTGCCCGGTACGAATTCACCCACCGCGTCGGTCTCGTACGCGGCGCCGCACCCGTTCTCTCAAGGATCCCCATCTCGTGACTACCGTTGTCCACCCCGGAGACTCACTCTCCGGCCGTGAGCGTCTCGTCTACATCATCGTGCTCGGCGCGCTCACCGCGCTCGGCCCGTTCACGATCGACCTGTATCTGCCGGCGTTCCCGGTGCTCGAGAGTGACATGCACGTCTCGGCCGCCGCCATTCAGCTCACACTCACCGGCACCACGGTCGGCTTCGCCATCGGCCAGCTGCTGGTAGGGCCGTGGAGCGACAAGGTCGGTCGGCGCCTTCCGCTGCTGCTGGCGACGGGTGTGCACATCATCGCCTCGATGGGCGCCGCGCTCTCGCCCGACATCGCCTGGCTGTCGATCTTTCGCGTGATGCAGGGCTTCGGTGCCGCTGCCGGCGGTGTCGTGGCCATGGCGATGGTGCGCGATCTCTTCGGCGGCCGGCCGCTCGTGCGCATGCTCTCGCGGCTTGCGCTCGTGAGCGGGCTCGCACCCGTGCTCGCCCCGGTGATCGGCTCGCAGCTGCTGGTGATCATGCCGTGGCGCGGCATCTTCTGGGTGCTCGCCTGTTATGGCGCAGTCGTCGTCGTGGCGGTGTGGTTCTTCATCGTCGAGACGCTGCCGGTTCAGCGGCGGCAGGATGCGGGCCACTCGACCCTGCGCCAGCGTTATCGCGCCGTTCTCACCGACCGCGTCTTCGTGGGTATCGCCCTCGTGGGCGGCATGACGTTCAGCGGGCTGTTTGGCTATCTCTCTGCTTCGCCGTTCCTCTTTCAGCAGATCTACGCCTTCGACGCGCAGCAATACGGGCTGCTGTTCGCGGTCAACTCGCTGGGCGTGGTGTTCGGCGTGCAGGCGTCGTCGCGGCTCACCAAGTACGTGGGGCCGCAATGGATTCTCGCCGTGACCACCGCCGCGATGCTGGCGCTCGGCCTGCTGATTGTGGTGCTGGATGCTGCCGGGGCCGGTTTGTGGGGCATCCTGATACCCCTCTGGTTCTTCATCGCATGCTGTGGCTTCAGCTTTCCGTGCATCCAGGTGCTCGGTCTCAACTCGCATGGGCACGAGGCGGGCACCGCGGCGTCACTGTTGGGTGCGGTCAACTTCGGCATGGCCGGCGTGATCTCGCCGATCATCGGTCTGCTCGGTGTGAGCAACGCGGTGCCGATGGGAGCCGTGATGGCCGGCACCGCCACGGTCTCGGTTCTGGCACTCTGGTTCATCGTGCGGCCGCGCTCGGTGCCCGCCCTGACCAACTGAGGCGGCCGGTCGGTCGTGGCCGCCGTGGTCGAGACCGCGCTCTTCATCGTTGTAGTCTGGGCGCGCGTCGTGCGCTCGATGCCATGACGCAAGCGTGAGAGGGGGCACCGTGGCCATCACGATGCACGATGTCGCGCGGGCGGCAGGAGTGTCGATCAAGACCGTCTCCAACGTGATCAACGACTACCCGCACATCAAGGCCGAGACGCGCCAGCGCGTCGTCGACGCGATAGAGGCGCTGGGCTACCAGCCGAATCTCTCCGCGCGCGGCCTGCGTTCCGGGCGCACGGGCGCCATAAGCCTTATCATTCCCGACCTGAAGAACGCCTACTTCGCCGAGCTCGCAGATGCCGTGATGCGCGCCGCAGCCGCGCACGATCTCTTTGTGCTGATTCAGCAGTCCGACGGTGACCGCGAGCGTGAGCTCGAGCTTCTGCGCGGGCCGCGTATGCGCATGGTCGACGGCATTCTCTACAGCGTGCTCGCCCTTGGCCAGGAGGATGCGGCGCTCGTCGACATCCCGACCCCGATGGTTCTGCTGGGCGAGCGCATCTTCAACGGCCCCACCGACCACGTCACGATGGCGAACATCGAGGCATCGAGGGCAGCGACCGAGCACATGGTCGCCACCGGCCGCCGTCGCATCCTCGCGTTCGGCGCCGATGCGAGCCAGCTCACCGGTTCGGCCGGACTACGCCTGGCCGGCTATCGACAGGGCCTTGAGGCTGCCGGGCTTGCCTACCGCCAGGAGCTCGTGGTCGACGTGCGCCACTGGCACCGTGCCGACGGGGCGGATGCGATGCGCCGGGTGCTCGCATCCGGTGTCGCGTTCGACGGCGTGGTCGCCTTCAACGACCTGATAGCGCTCGGCGCCATGCGCGTTCTGCAGGATGCCGGGCTGCGCATTCCGGCGGACGTTGCGGTGATCGGTTTCGACGACATTGACGAGACGCGCTACAGCCTGCCATCGCTGTCAACGGTGGACGCAGGGCGCGAGGAGATTGCGCAGACGGCGGTGCGCCTCCTGCGGGAACGCATTGCCGCCACCGGTGGCGAGCGCATCGAGCCGCGCGAATTCGAGAGCGCATTCCGTATCGTCGCACGCGAATCGACGGCCGTCAGCGCCCCGTAGCCCGGTGCCGCGGAGGGGACGCGCGTGCAGGCTTGACAGGGCGGCATCCGGTCTGCATGATTTATGTACAACGTTGTAAAGAGCCCCACGAAAGAAGCCCATGGTTACCGCACGACTCACCATCGACCCGCGCTCCGCGGTCGGCCCCGTCAACCCGCGACTGTTCGGCTCGTTCGTGGAACATCTCGGGCGGTGTGTGTACGACGGCATCTACGAGCCGTCACATCCGCTGGCCGACGATGAGGGCTTTCGCACCGATGTGATTGACCTCGTGAAGGAGCTGGGCGTCTCCACCGTTCGATACCCGGGCGGCAACTTCGTCTCGGGCTTTCGCTGGGAAGACAGCGTGGGGCCGCGGGCTGAGCGCCCGCGCCGGCTCGATCTGGCCTGGCATTCGACCGAGACCAACGAGGTGGGGCTGCACGAGTTCTCCTCCTGGCTCGACAAGGTGGGCAGCGAACTGATGCTGGCCGTGAACCTCGGAACGCGCGGGGTGCAGGAGGCACTCGACCTACTCGAGTACACGAACGTCGGCTCGGGCACCGCGCTCTCCGACCAACGGGTCACCAACGGCAAGACGGATGCCTTCGGCGTGAAGATGTGGTGCCTCGGCAACGAGATGGACGGTCCGTGGCAGCTCGGGCACCGCTCGGCCGAGGACTACGGCAAGCTCGCCTCGCAGACCGCGAAGGCTATGCGACAGCTTGACCCGTCTGTAGAGCTCGTGGTCTGCGGGTCCTCCGGTGCGCAAATGCCGACCTTCGGCGAGTGGGAGCGCGTGGTGCTCACCCACGCATACGACGACGTCGACTACATCTCCTGCCATGCCTACTACCAGGAGAAGAACGGCGATCTCGGCAGCTTCCTCGCATCCGCCGTCGACATGGACCGCTTCATCGAGTCGGTCGTGACCACGGCGGACCACGTGAAGGCCGTGAACCGCAGCGAGAAGACCATCAACATCTCGTTCGACGAGTGGAACGTGTGGTACCTCGACCGCTATGAGAACGTCGACAAGATCGCGGGGATCGACAACTGGCCGGTGGCGCCGCGGCTGCTCGAAGACGCCTATTCCATTCTCGACGCCGTGGTGTTCGGAAATCTGCTGATCTCGTTGCTGAAGCACGCCGACCGCGTGACCTCGGCCTCGCTGGCACAGCTGGTGAACGTGATAGCTCCCATCATGACCGAGCCCGGTGGCGACGCGTGGCGGCAGACCACCTTCTTTCCCTTCGCGCTCACCTCGCACCTTGCCGCCGGCAGCGCTCTCGAGGTGAAGCTCGAAAGCGACAGCTACGAGACGGATGCCTACGGCCGGGTCGATCTCGTCGATGCCGTTGCGACGCACGATGCGCACAGCTCGCGCACCTCGGTCTTTCTCGTCAACCGCAGCCAGAATGAGGACGCGGTCGTCACCATCGACCTGAGCACCCTCAACGGGGCCAGCCTGCTCGACGCGCAGAGCCTCTGGGATGAGGACATCCAGGCGAAGAACACCCTCGAAGACCAGGAGCGTGTCGGTCTGAAGCCGAACGAGAGCGTCGTCATCGGCGACGGCACTATCACCGTGACGCTGCCGCCCGTTTCGTGGACGGCACTGACGCTCGCCTAAGCCGACAGCCGGTCTGGTCTATCCGTTTGCCCGCCCGAACGGTCGCGGCGAGAAGCTGACGAATCGCGAGAGACCGAAGTCGACGCCCGGTGCCTTCTCGAGCGCACCATAGACAGTGAAGTCGTAGCCGTCATCGGCCGAGAGAGCCTCGGCGCGTGCGTTCAATGCCGCGGGCGTCGTCGTCCCCGTCCAGGCGCCGGATTCGATTCGCTCGACGAGCGTTGTCAGTGCGGTTATGCGCTCGGCGAGAGTGAAATTGAGATGGCCGGGGGTGTCCACCCATGCCCAGCGCACCAGTTCGGATGCTCCGGAGCGCGACACCGCCTCGGCGTACGCATGTTCTTCGGCTGTAATGGCATCCGGATCGCCAATCGACTTGAGCACGAGCACGGGACAGCGGATGTCTCCGGTCACCGCGAGCTGCTGGGTCACCCTGTCTATCGCGTGGGGATCCGCCGAGATACGGGGTGCTTGCGCGAGCTCGGTGAGGTCGTTCCCGAGTGACAGCCCAGCGATGTCGTAGAGGTGCTGAACCCGCTGGCGCACCCCGGAATCGGCCAGGAGCCGAGAGTAATCCACTGCGTCGTTCGACACGAAGGTGCCGGCTACGAACTGTTCGAGGCTGAGCCGAAAGAAATAGGCCTGGGGAAGGGTGCTGAGCACGCCAAACGCGAGCTGTTCGGCCTCCTCCTCGGGAGAGCGAGGATCGGGCCGGGGCTGGGAGGGGTCGGACCACGCGGGAGTGCCGCCGACCGCCGCGGCGAGAGCGATTCGAGCACGTCCGGCGGGGGAGGACATGGCGTTCTTCACCAGCCCGGTGAGAGCCTGGATCTCGTGGTCGGCATCGGCGGCCTGCACGAGAGCCACGGGCTGCTCGGCGAGGAGCGTCGCGATGACATACGCCATGTCGAAGCCCCGGTTGAAGGTCGCGAGCGTTCCAGCGCCACCGCCATCCATGGCAATCGCGCCGATGTATGTGTCGGGCGTTTTCTCGATCAACAGCCGGGTGATGAGGCCGCCCATGGAACCGCCCCAGACCACGGTCCCCCTCTCGGGTGCGCCGAACCGGTCGCGAAACAGCGCGATCGACTCTGCCTCATTGAGCAGCGCCTGTCCGATGTTCCAGCCGCGCACGTCGCGGCTGTGGCGAATGGAAGCGAAACCGTTATTCCACAACCAGAGCTGGATGCCGTCATTCACCTCGTCGAACCACAGGTCGGGCTGGGTGACGAGGTAGCCGTTCCAGTCGTCGGGGCGTGCCAACTCGCAGTCGGAACCGTCGGCGAGCGTTGTGCGGATGGGCTGCGGAGCCATGATGAGCCTCAGATCTGGCCGGTGGTCAAGGGGGTGATTCGGTGCGTTCGGGGATACGGACGCGTGTGTGGATGCGCGGTGAATTCGACGAACCGTGGGCGCTTGAGAGCGGGCCAGCGTGCTGCGGCGACGCGTGCCGCTCGCTCGTTGAGTGCATCCGCCGTGAGCGCGCCCCAACTCCCGTCACGCACCCGCTCATCCGCGGTCTGAATCGCCGCGGCGACCTCCGCCGTGGAGAAGGAGGCGCAGTGCCCCGGCGCGTGCACGTATGTCTGGCGCAGCAGTTCGGAGCAGCCCGCCTCCTTGACAACGTCGGCATACGCACTGGTCTGGGTCACCGTCGGGGCGAAATCACCGGTGAGCGACATCGTCAGCACCGGAACCCCGATGAAGCCGTCTGGCGTGAGATTGCGTTCCATGTACTCGATCGCCGGGGGATCGGCGGCGATGCGGGGCGCCTGCGCCAGTCGGGCGAGGTCGTCGTCGAGTCGCAGGCCCGCCGACGAATATGCCCACGACACCAGCTCCATGAAGCCGGATCGCTCGAGCTGGGCCGCGTAGTCGACGCCGACATTCCAGGAGAAGTTTCCTGCCGCTCTCGCTTCGAGATCGGCTCGCGGAGAAAAAGCCGTGTAGTGAAAGATTCGAGCCTGGTTCTCGAGTTGGCCGAGATAGTCAGTGGCCCCGGGCCGCGGTGGGTCAGCGCGGGCTCGCTGGAGGTTGTCGGATGTCCACGTGGGCAACTGCGCGAGCGCCGACGCGAGTGCGAGCCGGGCGCGACCTGCAGCGGATGCGCTCGCCTCGACGACGAGCTCGCGACCTTCGCGCAGGCGCTTCATGTCGTCACCGCCAACGTTGACCAACTCGATCGAGCGCTCTGGAAAGCACAGCGAAACCAAGGCGAAGGCCGCGTCGAGTCCCTGGTTGAGCATGGGAATCGGTCCGGCAACGGATGCGCACATCGGAACGGCAGCGTCGATGTGTGATGAGGCGTTCTGGGCGAGCGCCGCGGTGATCAGGCCACCCATCGAGCGGCCCCACGCGATCACGAGATCGTGGCTGCCGATCTCACGCCGGAAGACGTCGAGCGTGGCCACCTGATCATTCAACGCATCGGCGACGGCCCAGCCCGGGGTCGAAGATACCGAGGCGACCAGCGCATAGCCCAGCCGCAACAGGGTCTCCCGCGTCACCGGGTCTCCCGCCGAATCGGGCTCCTCGCCGGGGCGCAGTGCGCCGTAGCCGTTGCTGAAGAGGCAGAGCGTGCCGTTCCAGTCCTGCGGAGTCTCGATGATCCAGTTGGCTCCAGTGGGCAGTTGCCCCACGAGGCGTCTCGAGCGCATGGCCGGCGTGTCTCTCGTCAGCCAGATCGGCGAGACGACGCCACGAGCGTGACCGGAACGGATGTCAGGCCGGCCTCAGGCATGCGTGCGAACTCGACGTCACCATTGACGTGGAAGGATTCGGTGCGGGAGAGGAGCTCCTCCAGTTCAATGCGCAGGCCCAGACGGGCAAGTGGCACCCCAACGCAGTGGTGCCGACCCCGGCCGAATCCAAGATGCTCCGCGATATTCGACCTGCTCAGGCGGAAGATGTCAGGGTCATCGAACATCGAGGGGTCACGGTTGGCGGAGTGGTAGGCCAGCGTGACGGGTTCTCCCGGCTCGATCCGTCGACCGTGCAGCACGACGGGTGCGCTGACCGTGCGCGCGAAGCCTCGGTACGGGGAGTAGAGGCGGATGAACTCTTCCACGGCATCCGGCAGTATCTCCGGATTGTTTCGCAGCTGGTCCTGCAGCTCGGTGTCTGCGGCGAGATGGTTCGCGATCGAGCCGAAAACGATGGGCGGCGCGACCATGCCGACAACGAGGCATTGGCGCAGGGCACCGACGATCTGTTCCTGGTCGAGGTGTTGCCCCTCGTAGATCTCCGCAAGAAGTGAGCTGGCGGGATCAA